>JAOUIL010000035.1 GCA_029883975.1 Betaproteobacteria bacterium | reverse complement strand
AGGCTGAAGCCGTTGACGAAGGCCACGTCCTGCACCGCCGGTTCGGCGGCGAGGATCTTCTCCGCCTTCTCGCCCAGGGCGGAGACGTAGCTCTGGCTCGCGGTGTCCGGCGCCTCGACGACGACGCAGAAGTAGCCCTGGTCCTCGTCCGGCACGAAGCTGCCCGGCAGCACGCGGAACAGGATCAGGATGCCCGCGATCACCGCGCCGAAGGCGGCGAGCGCGAGCGGCCAGCCGCGCACGAGGCGCGCCACGCCGCCGACGTAGCCGTCGGTCAGGCGCGCGAAGGTCGCCTCGAACCAGCGGAAGAAGCCCCGCCTCTCGCCGTGGTGCGCGCGGATGATGATCGCGGCGAGCGCCGGGGAGAGCGTGAGCGCCATCACGCCCGAGATCACCACCGAGATGGCGATGGTGACGGCGAACTGCTGGTACAGCGTGCCGGTGACGCCGCCAAGGAACGCCACCGGCAGGAACACCGACACCAGCACCAGCACGATGGAGATGAGCGCGCCGGCGATTTCGGTCATCGCGCGCTTGGCGGCCTCGAGCGCCGGAAGACCGTGCTTCGCCATGTTGGTCTCGACGTTCTCCACGACCACGATGGCGTCGTCCACCACCAGTCCGATGGCGAGAATCAAGCCGAACATGGTCAGCATGTTCACGGAGAAGCCGAGCAGGTGCATGCCGACGAAGGTGCCGACGATGGACACCGGCACCGCGAGGATCGGGATGACGGTGGCACGCAGGCTCTGCAGAAACAGGAACACCACGGCGATGACCAGCACCACCGCCTCGAAGAAGGTGTGCACCACCTTGTCGATCGAGTTGAGGGTGAACAGGCTCGTGTCCAGCGTCACCTTGTAGTCCAGGCCCGTCGGGAACTGGCGCTTCAGTTCCTCCATGCGCGCGCGCACCGCCCTGGCCGTCTCCACCGCGTTCGCGCCGGGCTGCTGGTAGATGCCGATGGTGGTCGCCGTCCTGCCGTTCATGCGACTGGCGATCGAGTAGTCGCGCTTGGCGAGCTCGGCGCGACCGATGTCGCGCACGCGCACGATGGCGGTGCCCTGCTGCGCCGCGCGCACGATGATGTTCTCGAACTCCTCCGGCTTGGTGAGCAGCCCCTGCGCGGTGACGACGAAGGTCTGCTGCACGCCGGCCGGCGTGGGCTGCGCGCCGATCTGGCCGATGCCGAAGGTCTGGTTCTGGCTCTGGATGGCGTTGGCCACCTCCTGCACCGAGATGCCGAGCTGCGCCATGCGGTCGGGCCGCAGCCAGATGCGCATGGCGATGTCGGGCAGACCGAACACCGAGGCGCGGTTGGCGCCCGGCACGCGCTTGAGCTCCTCCAGCACGTAGAGGTTGGCGTAGTTGTCGATGTAGGTCGAGTCGTAGCGGTCGTCCGGCGAGAAGATCGACAGCACCATCATGATGCTGGAGGACTTCTTCTCCACCGTGACGCCCTGCTGCGAGACCACCTGCGGGACGAGCGGCAGCGCCTGGCTGACGCGGTTCTGCACGTTCACCTGGTTGATGTCGGGGTCGCTGCCTGGCTTGAAGACGACGCTGATGGTGACGTTGCCGCTCGAGGAGCTGACCGAGTTGAAGTACAGCAGGTTGTCCACGCCGTTGATCTGCGCCTCGATGGGCGCCGCCACCGTGCTGGCGATCACCTCCGCGGTGGCGCCCGGGTAGCGCGCGTCGATCGATACCTGCGGCGGCGCGAGCTCCGGGTACTGCGAGATCGGCGCCACCCACATGGCCACCGCCCCGCCGAGCAGGATGAGGATGGAGATGACCGACGACAGGATCGGCCGGTCGATGAAGAAGTGGGTGAACACGGCGCCGCGCGCCTACTTCTTCGCCGCCGCGTCCGGCTTGGCCGCGCCGGGCTTGTCGGCGGCGCCGCCCGCCTCGACGACCCTGACGGACTGCCCCGGCACGACCCGCAGCACGCCCTCGACCACCACGCGGTCGCCGGCGTGCAGGCCGCTCAGGATCACGATCTCCCTCTCGCCGTAGTAGTCACCGACCACCACCGGGCGCACTTCCGCGGTGCCGTCCTGCTTGACGACATAGACGAGGTGGCCGTTCGAGCCCTGCTGCACGGCGAGCTGCGGCACGACGATCGCGCCCGGCCGCGTCGCGCCCTTCACGTACGCGGTGACGAACATCCCGGGGCGCAGCTCCCGCTGCGGATTGGGCAGCACGGCGCGAACCAGGAAGGATCCCGTCTCCGAGCTGAACGACGGGTCGGCGAAGTTGATCTTCCCGGAGTGCGGATAGCGCGAGCCGTCGGACAGCACGATGTCCACGGTGTACTCGTTGCCGGCAGGTGCGATGACACGCTTCTGCTCCCGCTCGACGCGCCACTTGGCGGTCTGGTTCTGCGACACGCTGAACGTGACCCAGACCGGGTCCATCGCCGCGACGTAGGTGAGGTTGGCGCTCTCGGACATCGAGTTGACGAAGGCGCCCTGCCGCTGCAGCGCGCGGCTCGCCAGCCCCGTTACCGGCGAGCGGATGGTCGCGTAGCCCAGATTGAGCTCCGCTTCTTTCACCTTCGCCTGCGCCGAGAACACGGCCGCCTTCGCATTGTCGAACTCGCCCTGCGCGCGGTCCAGGTCGGCCTGCGAGAGCGCGTTCTTCTCGGCGAGCGGCTTGACGCGCCCGAGGTTCGCCTGCGCGGTCTTCAGGCGCGCCTCCTGCGCCTGCAGCTCGCCACGCGCAGCCTGCAGCTGCGCCTGGAACGGCTTCGGGTCGAGCTGGAACAGGAGCTGCCCCTCCTTCACCACCTCGCCTTCCTGGTAGGCGATGCGGTCGAGAAACCCCGACACGCGCGCGACGATGTCCACCTGGCGCGAGCTCTCGGTCTGCGCGACGAAGCTCGGCACGAAGGGGATGTCCTTCGGCTCCACGGTGATCACCCTCACCTGCGGCACCGGGCGCTGCGGCGGCGGCGCCTCCTTCGAGCAGCCGCCTGCGAGAACGGCGAGCGCAACAAGGGCGAGCGCCGGAGAACGGAGCGTGATTGCGGACATGTGGGGAGCCCCCGGCGATTCTGCGACCAGCCCGCGGGCGGCGCTTGACCTAGGTCAAGCGCCAATCCCCCATGGCCGCAAGTCAATCGCTACGCGGGCCTGCGGCCGGCGTACGCCGCTTGCAGCAGCGCGCGCACCGCAGCTTGCTCGATCGGCGCGGGATTGGGGTAGGGCAACTGCGTGGCGAGCTCGGCGGCGCGCTCCAGGCCATCGGCCGGCATGCCGATGTCCGCGAGACGCATCTTAAGGCCGAGCTTCATCTCCAAGTCGTAGAGACCGCTCGGCGCATCCTGCGCGCCGAGCGCGCGCGCGACGCGCGCCATCGCCTCGGGCGCGGCGTCCCGGTTGTAGCGCGCCGCGTGCGGCAGCACGATGGCGTGCGTCTCCGCGTGCGGCAGGTTCCAGGTGCCGCCCAGCGTGTGGCAGAGCTTGTGGTGCAGTGCCATGCCGGCCGAGCCGAGCGCGATGCCGGCGAGCCAGGCGCCGTACAGCGCCTCGCTGCGCGCCTCGATGTCCGCCGGATCCTTCACGACGATCGGCAGCGCCGCCGCGAGCGCGCGGATGCCCTCCTCCGCCATGAGCGAGATGACCGGATTGGCGTCCTGCGCATAGAGCGCCTCGACGCAGTGCGCCATGGCGTTCATGCCGCTCGCCGCCGAGGTCGCCGGCGGCAGGCCGAGCGTCAGCGCGGGGTCGTAGATCACCGTCTTCGGCAGCATGCGCGGGTCGCGCTGCGTGCGCTTCAGGCCGCCTTCGGTGAAGCCCTGGATCGGCGTCATCTCCGAGCCGGAATAGGTCGTCGGCACGGCGAGCACCGGTAGGCCGGAGGTGAGCGCGATGGCCTTGCCGAGGCCGATGGTCGAGCCGCCGCCGATCGCCACGCAGCAGTCGGCGCCGAGCTCGCGCGCGAAGCGGCGCGCGTCCTCGGCGAGCTCCACCGGCACGTGCATCACCGCCTTGTCGTACAGGCCCGCGCAGCGCGCGCCGAGCGGGGCCGTCAGGCGTCGCGCGTCCGCCGCGCGGCCCGGCGTGGAAAGCACGAGCGCGCGCCGCGCGCCGAGCGCGTCCACCTCCGCGGCGAGCTGCGAGACGCTGCCCGCACCGAAGACCACGCGCGTCGGCAGGCCGGTGTAGGTGAACGGCTTCATTCCCGCCTGCGCAGTCTAGCGAGCCGCCGGCGGAAGTCGAGCGCAAGCAGGAACAGCCCCGCCGCCGCGGCGGCAAAGACCGGCCGCGCGCCGCTCGCGTCCACCACGATCGACGCGAGCCACACGCCCGCCGACTGCCCGGTGAACAGGCTGCACGCGAACAGCGCGAGCGCGCCGCCGCGCGCCTCGGGCGCCATCTGCGTGGCGTGCACCTGCAAGGTGTTGTGGAACATGTAGATGCCCGCGCCGAGGGCCACCAGGCAGGGCAGCGCCCAGCCCGGCGCGGGCGCCGCGGCGAGCCCGACAAAGCCGAGCGCGATCAGCAGGCCGCCGCCAAGCACCAGCCCGCGCTCGCCGAGGCGCGCCACCACGGGGCCCGCGCTGGTGCCATAGGCGAGCGCGCCGAGCGAGAACGCCGCCACCATGCTGCCGGCCGCGCCGAGGCTCAGGTCGTGGCGCAGGTGCAGGTCGAGCGCGACGAACGCGAGCGCGCCGTAGAACAGCCCGCCCTCGATGCACACGGTGGCGAGGACGACGCGCACCCAGCGCAGGTGGATGAGCATGGCCATGCGCCGGAAGGCCTCGGCGAGCGAGGTGCGCTGGCCGGTCCTGGCGTGTGTCTGCGGATTGCCGCGCAGCTCCAGGTAGAGCAGCAGCGCTACGCCGGCGTAGAGCGCCGTGAGGAGCCAGAACATCGCGCGCCAGCCGAGCCGCTCGCCGAGCAGGCCCGCGGCCGCCGTAGCGAAGGCGACGCCGAGCATGTGCCCGATGAGAAAGCGCGCCAGCACCGGCTGGCGCTTCTCGTAGGGCACCGCATCGCCGATCCAGGCCATGGCGAGCGGCACGATGGCGCCGACCGTCGCGCCGGTGGCGAAGCGCGCCGCGACCAGCGTGCCGAGCGACGGGGCGAGCGCGCAGGCGAGGTTGCCCAGGGCCGAGATGGCCGTCACCCAGAACACCATGCGGTACTTGCCGATGCGGTCGGCGATCGGTCCGTTGACGAGCTGCAGCAGGCCGTAGGCGACGGCGAAGCCGGTGATGACCGCAGAAGCGCCGCCCGGCGTGGTGCCGAACTGCGCGGCGATGAGCGGCAGCAGCGGGTCGGTGCCGCGCAACGCGGCGGCGCTCGCGAACGCGGCGAGCGAGAGCAGCAGGACGGCGCGGGCGGGCATCAGGCCCGGCGCGTGGCGACGATCACGCCCGCGAGGATGGTGGCGAAGCCCACGGCGTGGAACGGCCGGAACGCCTCGTCGAGGAACAGGATCGCGAGCGCGGTGCCGAACAACGGCAGCAGGTGCAGCGTGATGCCGGCGACGTTGGCGCCGACGATGGCCACGCCGCGGTTCCAGCAGATGAAGGCGAGGATCGAGGCGAACACGGCGATATAGGCGATACCGAGGGCGGCCTCGGTCCCCGGCCAGCGCGGTGGCGCGAGCACCGCCGCCGGCACGAGCAGCAGCGTGCCGAGCGCCGAGATCGCGAACAGGAAGCCGAGTCCGCCCAGCTCGGCCGGCCGGCGCTTGAGCAATACCGAGTACAGGCCCCACACCGGCATCGCCAGGAGGATCCAGGCGTCGCCCGCTTGCACCTCGAGCGCGAGCAGGCTCGCCGGCTCGCCGCGCGACAGGATGACCAGGATCCCGGCGAGCGAGAGCGCGAGGCCACCGAGCTGGCGCGGCTTGGCGCGCTCGCGCTCCAGGATCCAGGAACAGGCGAGGATGAAGAGCGGCAGCGAGGAGTTGAGCAGGATTCCATTCACGGTGGTGGTCGAGCGCAGCCCCAGGTACACCAGGGCATGGAACAGCGACACCCCGGTGAGCGCGAGCAGGAGCAGGATGGGCCAGTGCCGGCGTATCACCGGCCATTGCGCGGCGAGCGACGGCAGCGTGAATGGCGCGAGGATCAGCGCGGCGATCGCCCAGCGCACGAAGTTGAGCGTGAACGGCTCTATCGCCTCGCGCAGCGCGCGCCCGATCACCCAGTTGCCGGCCCAGAAAAGCATCGCCAGCGCGAGCAGCAGGAAGGCGAAGCCGCGCGAGGCCGGCATTACGCGTCAGCCGCCGGTCGCCTTCTTCACCCCCGGCCGCGCGGCCATCTCCCCGCCCCAGCGCGCCACGTTCGCCAGGCCCTCGAAAAGGTCGGCCGCCACGCCCTTGATGCGGGCGTAGCCGGCGTAGAGCGAGAAGTCGGCGATCGTCACCTCGTCGCCGGCGGCGTACCGGTGCCTGGCGAGCTTCTGGTCCCACACCTCGAACAGCGCGCGCAGCCGTTCCTTGAACAGCTGCATGCTCGGCGCGTGCGGCTCCTTCGAGCGCGCGATGCCGAAATACGCGCCGAAGATCGGCGTCACGTCGGTCGAGGCGACCATCAGCGCCTCGAGCATCGCGGCGCGCGCCGCCGGGTCCCGGGGAATGAACTTGCCGGACTTCTCCGCGCAGTACATCAGGATGGCGGTGGACTGCGAGAGCGTGAGCGGCTTGCCGCCGGGGCCGTCGCGGTCCACGATCACCGGGATCTGGCCGTTCGGGTTCATGGCGAGGAACTGCGGCGTCTTGTGCTCGCCCTTGTCGAGCGCGACCGGGTGGAACGTGTAGGCGAGGCCCGTTTCCTCCAGGGCGATGCGCGCGCGCATGCCGTTGGAGGTGCCGGCGGCGTAGAGGTCGATCATCACTTCTCCTTCACAGGTTGAATTCCCGCATGGCGTGCTCGCGCAGGCGGCCTTTCTGCACCTTGCCGCTCGCGGTCATGCCGATCGTTTCGAAGTCGCGCACGATGCGAAGATAGCGCGGCACGCGGAAGTTCGCGCAGCGCGCCTTCACCCAGGCGATCAGCGCCTCTTCCGTCGCCGACGCGCCGGCCTTGAGCTGCACGTACGCGCACGGCACCTCGCCCAGGCGCGCATCCGGCACGCCCACCACCTGCGCCACCGCCACCGCAGGGTGCGCGAGCAGCACCTCTTCCACCTCCGCAGGCGCGACGTTCTCGCCGCCGACGCGGAACACATCTTTCAGCCGCCCGATCATCTTCAGGCGCCCGCCGGGATGGAGCTCGCCCAGGTCGCCGGTGCGCAGGAAGCCGTCGGGGGTGAAGGCCTGCGCCGACGCCTGCGGATTCTTGTAATAGCCGCGCATCACGCTCCAGCCGCGCACCTGGATCTCGCCGTCCACGGTGCGCAGGTGCAGCCCGGGGAGCGGTGTCGCCAGGCCTTGCACGCGCAGCGCCTCCGCATCGCGCCAGTCGCTCATGACGACGTTCGGCGAGGCTTCCGAGAGGCCGTAGGCCGCGCAGACGTGCTTCGCGCCGAGCACGTCGATGATCCTGCGCATCGTCTCCTCGCCAGCGGCCGCCCAGCCGCCGCGCAAGGCGAGCCTGCGCTTCGGGAAGTCGGCGTGGCCCATGAGCAGCTGGAAGATGGTGTCGTTGCCCGAGGTGAGCGTGCAGCGCTCGGCTTCCATCATCGCGAGCGCCGCGCCCGCCTCGAAGGTCGGCAGCGTGACGAGGCAGGCACAGTGCACGAGCGACATGAGCGCCGAGAGCGTCGAGCCACCGACGTGGAAGAACGGCCGGCAGTTGAAGTAGCGGTCATCGGCGCGGATGCCGATACGCTCGCCAGCCGCCCAGGCGTTCCTCAGCATGCTGTCGTGCGTCAGCATCACGCCCTTCGGATAGGCCGTGGTGCCGGAGGTGAACTGGATCAGCAGCAGGTCGCCTGGCTTGACCTTCGAGGGAATCCTCTGCCCGCGGTCGCCCGCGGCAAAGCGGCGCCACGAGTCCTCGCCGAGAATGATCCTGTGCTTCAGCTTCGGCGCGCGCACCTTGCGCAGCATCGCGGCGTAGTCGTTGTTGAGAAAGCGGGACGCGAGGAAGATCGCCTTGCAGTCGGCCTGGCGCAGGCAGAACTCGAGCTCGGCGGCCTTGAAGCGCGTGTTGACCGGCACGGCGACCACGCCGAGCAGCGCCGCGCCGTAGAACAGCGTGAGCCAGACCTCGTCGTTGCCCATGAGGATGGCGGCGTGGTCGCCTTTGCGCAGGCCCAGCGCGTGCATGGCGCGTGCGACGCGCTGCGCGGACTCGCGCAGCTCGCCGTAGGTGAGGCGCCGCGTCGGCGTGGCCACGGCCTCGGCGCCGCGCGGCGCCGCCGCGAGGAAGTCGCCGAGCGTGCGCGGCGTCCAGTCGCTCACTTGCGGCCCAGCCAGTCGCCCGTGGCCAATTGCTCCTCGATCGCCGCGAGCTCGACCGCCAGCGCGCCTTGCGGGTCACGCTCCACGCCGCGGTCGATCGCGCGCTTGGCAAGGCGCAACGCGCCCGCCGGCGCCTCGAGGATCGTCTTCGCGATCTCGGCGAGCGCGGCCTGCAGCCGCTCCGGCGCGACCACGCGGCTGACCAGGCCGTGGCGCTCCGCTTCTTCCGCGCCGAGCATGCGCCCGGTGAACATCAGGTCCTTGGCAAGGCGCTTGCCGAGGATGCGCGGCAGGCGCTGGGTGGCGCCCACCGTGCCGCGGAGCGCTTCGGGAATGCGGAACGATGCCGCAGGCGTGGCGACGATGAAATCGCAGGCCGCGGCGATCTCGCAGCCCGAGCCCACCGCCGGGCCTTCGACCACCGCGATCGCCGGCATCGGCAGCGCCTCGAGCGCCGCGTAGGCGGCGAAGGCCTTCAGGCGCCGCTCGCGCACCTGCGCCTCGCTCATGCCCTCGCGCTCCTTCAGGTCGGCGCCCGCGCAGAACACCGGGCCCGCGGCGCGCACGAAGACGAGCTTCACGGATGCATCCAGACCCTCGGCCGCCCTGCGCAGGTCCTCGCACATCGCGAGATCGAGCGCGTTGCGGCTCGCGGGCCGGTCGAGCGTGAGGGTCGCCACGCCGCTTCCCGCCTCGACGCGAACGGTCATATCGCCTTCTCCCGGCGCAGGGCGGCGATGCGCTCGTCGCTGTAGCCGAGCCGCTCCTTCAGGATCGCCTCCGTATGCTCGCCGAGCGCGGGCGGCGCGCCGATCGCCGGATCGTCCCAGCCGAGGAACTTGTAGGGCAGCGCGAGCGCCTTGAACTCGCCCACGCCCGGGTAGTCGAAGCTGCCCACCATGCCGCGCGCGCGCACCTGCGGGTCGGCGAGCACCTCGGCGACGTCGTTCACCGGCCCCACCGGCACGTCGGCGGCGTCGAGCTTCCCGATCAGCTCCGCGCGCGTGAGCTTCGCCACCGCCGGCGTGAGCAGCGCCATCACCTCTTCGCGATGCGCTACGCGCGACGCGTTGGTCGCGTAAATGGGGACAGTCCCCAATTGCAGCGCCTTGCACAGCGGCTCCCAATGCTGGTCGCTCGCCGTGATGTGCGCGTACTTGCCGTCGGCGCAGCGGAACGTGGCCGAGGGCACGCGCCCGGGGTGCTCGGTGCCCAGTCTTTGGGGAATTTCGCCGAGAGCGAAATACCGGGCGGCGGCCAGGGTCAGCAGGCTCACCTGCCCGTCGAGCATGGAGAAGTCCACGTAGGCGCCGTGGCCTGCCTTCTCGCGTCCGGCAAGCGCGGCGAGGATGGCGATCGCCACCCACAGGCCCGAGGTGAGGTCGGCGACCGGCAGCCCCGGCTTCACCGGCCCGCCGCCCTTCTCGCCCGTGAGGCTCATCAGGCCGCCCATCGCCTGGAACACCGTGTCGTAGCCCTTCTTCTGCGCGTAGGGGCCGCTCTGGCCGAACCCCGTGCAGGAGACATAGACGAGCTTCGGGTTGAGGGCGGAGAGCGCGGCGAAGTCCAGGCCCTGGCGACCGAGCGTGCCCACGGGAAAGTTCTCGACGAGCGCGTCGGCCTGCTGCGCGAGCTCGCGGATGATGCGCCGCCCGCCGTCGCTCCTCAGGTTCGCCGTGATCGAGGCCTTCGACCGGTTGCAGGCGAAGAAGTAGGCGCTGTCGCGCGCGAGCTGCGGCTCGAAGCCCCGCGTCTCGTCCCCGCTGCCCGGTTGCTCGACCTTGATCACGGTGGCGCCGAGCTCGGCGAGGACCATGCTGGCGAACGGGCAGGCGAGCACGCGCGACAGGTCGAGGATCGTCAGGTGCTGGAGCGGCTTCATCTCAGCGCAGCAGCAGCAGCCCGATGCCGGCGAGCACGATGAGCGCGCCGCTGACGGTGCGCGGCGTCAGCTCCTCGCGGTTCTTCAGGATCCACACGCTCACCGGGAAGATGACCAGCGGCGTGGTGTGCACCACGAGCACCGCGAGCGCGATCTCGATGCGCGTCATGGCGAGCGAGATGAAAATCGAGCCGAGCGAGGTGAACACCCCGCAGCCGATGAACAGCAACACTGTCGTGCGGTCGGCGCCGCGCAGCTGCCTGGCGATCCCGGCCCAGTTGCGCGTCACCAGGAACTGGCAGGCGAGCGCCGCGAGCGACCCGACCACGGTGCCGAGCGCCGCCTCGTCCCAGTTGCGCATGGCGATGCCGCGCAGCACGTTGCCGAAGCCGAAGCCGGCGACCGTGAGCAGGCCCGCCAGCAATCCGCGGCGCAGCACCTGCTTGGAGGGCGCGTGCAGCGAGCCCGCCCGCGGCTGCGTGAGCCACAGCCCCACCCACACGAGCGCCATCAGCGCGATCTCGTAGGGACCGAGGATCTCGCCCGCGAGCAGCCACGCGCCGATCAGCGCGAACGCGGGCGCAGTCGAGTGGAACACGCTCGCGCGCGCGGGGCCGAGCAGCTTCACCGTGTCGAAGAGGAACCTGCGGCCAAGGAAGATGCCGATCACGCCGCCGATGGCGAACAGCCCCGCGCCCTTCCAGTGCCAGGTGTAGGGCGCGGCGCGCACGCCCAGTTCCACTGCGAACAGGGCCGCGGGAAAGAGCACGTTGGTCGCCAGCACGATGAAGAAGCCCGCCTCCACCGACAGCCGTGCCACCGCGTAGCGCGTGAGGACGATGTTGGTGGCGAAGGACAGCATCGCCAGGAGTGCGTAGGCAACGCCCATGGCTCATGGCTTGCGGAACGCGCGCATCCTCTGGTTGGCCTCGCGCCCGCGCTCGAGCGCCTGCGCGAGCGGCAGGTCGGCCGCCTCGTGGAACAGCTGCTTGGTGAGCCGCATCGCCGGCCGACTCACGGCGGCGAGCTTCCCGGCGAGCGCGAGCGACTCGTCCATGAGCTGCGCCGCGGGCGCGACGCGATTGACGAGCCCGAGCTGGAGCGCGCGCTGCGCGCTCACCGGCTCGCCGAGCGCCACCAGCTCGAACGCCGCCTTGCGCCCGGCCTGGCGCACGAGGTTGGCCATCACGATCGCGGCGACGATGCCGTGGCGCGTCTCGGGATAGCCGAGCGTCGCGCCTTCCGCCATCACCGCGAGGTCGCCCGCGATCGCCAGCCCCGCGCCACCGCCCATCGCCGCCCCGTTGATCGCCGTGACGACGGGCTTGGTGAGCTTCGGAAAAGCGAGGTGCAGCTGCATGGTGAGCTCGGCGCGCGCCTCCACGAGAGGCTGCTTTTCCGGAGTGAGGTCCTTGAACTCGGCGAGATCCGCGCCCGCGCAGAAGCCCTGCCCAGCGCCGGTCAGTACTACGCAGGCGACCGACTCGTCGGCGTCCGCCGCACGCAGCGCATCGAGCAGCGCCTGCGTGAGCGCCGTGTTCAGCGCGTTGCGCTTCTCGGGACGGTTCAGGGTCAGCACCCGCACCGCACCAAAGTTACTAGCAGGGACAGTCCCCATTTAAAGTCTCGCCAGCCGTAGTCGTGCCTCTTCCAGCTCGGCAACCAGCCGTCGCACCACTTCCGCGGCGGGCAGGATCTCGTCCACCAGGCCCGCGGACTGGCCGGCCTCGACCTTGCCCCATTCGACGTCGCCCTCCAGCGCCGCCCGCTTCAAGCTGGAGGCCTTGAAGAGCGCGTCGAGCTCGGCCTGCGGCGCGCCAGCGCGCTCGGCGGCGCTGAACTTCTCGGAGAACGCGTTCTTCAGCTGCCGGATCGGCAGTCGCCCGCGCGCGACCAGCGTGGAGCTGTCCACGTCCGCGGCGAGCACTGCGCGCTTGTAGTTTTCGTGCACGCTCGCTTCCGGCGTGGCGATGAATCGCGTGCCGAGCTGCACCGCGTCGGCGCCGAGCGCAAGCAGCGCGGCGATGCCCGCGCCGTCGGCTACGCCGCCACTCGCCACCACGGGGATCCGCACTTCCCTCACCACGCGGCGCACGAGGACAAGCGTCGTCACCTCGGAAGGCGGCGGATGGCCGCCCGCCTCCATGCCGTCCACGACCAGCGCATCCACTCCCGCGGCCTCGGCCTTCTTAGCGTGTTCGACCGACGCGACGACGTGCAGCCACCTGGTACCGATCGCGCGGAAGCGCGCCAGGTGCTCGCGCGGCCCGCCCTGCGAGGCGACCATCACGGGGATGCGCGCCTCGAACGCGATGTCGAGCAGCTCGGCGGCGCGCGGATTGTTGAGCGGCACGTTCACCCCGTAGGGCTTGTCGGTGCCGATCCTGATGTCGGCGAGCGCCTTGCGGAAGTCGTCGGGCCGCATCGGGCCCGCGGCGATCACGCCCAGGCCGCCCGCGTTAGACACGGCGATGACCAGCGGCGCATTGGACGACGCCCAGCTCATCGCCGCCTGGATGACCGGGTGGCGGATGCCGAGCAGCTCGGTGATGCGCGTCTTCATTTCGGCGCGCCCTCGCGCTCGATGAACTCGCGCGCGCGCGCCGCGAGCTTGTCGAGCGCCGCATCGAAGGCGGCACGCTCCTTCTCGGACAGGCAATCGAGGAAGGCGTCGTTCCGCTCGGCCGCGGCGCGGATCAACCCGTGGTACAGCCCGCGGCCGGCGCGCGTGAGGGTGAGTCGCACGCCGCGCGCGTCCTCGGCGTCGATCGAGCGCAGCACGAGGCGCCGCGCGGTGAGGCCCGAGATCACGCGGCTCATCTGGCTCTTGTCCACGCCGGCGGCGGCGGCAAGCGCGTTGAGCGACTGCGGCTCGCGCGTGCCACCGAGCAGCGCGATCGCGCGCCACTCCCACAGGCTGACGCCGAACTCGCGCCGGTAGCGCAGCTCCGCGCCGCGCGACAGCAGGTTCGCGACGACGTGCAGCCGGTACGAGAGCAGCGCCCGGATGCCGGGCAGCTCAGTCGTCGAAGAAGGGGGTTTCATGCGCGCCGCGCAGCTTCAGGTCGAAGCGATAGCGCCCGAGCGCCTCCTCGCGCGCCACCAGGAGCTTGCGGCGCGCCTTCGGCACCGCACGGTACACCGGGTCCGCCTCGTTGGCCTGCTCGCCGGGGAAGAACATGGTGGTCTTCAGGATTCGCATCAGCCCGGAAAACATCAGCATCACGTTCACGTGACGCGCGCGCCCCTCGGGCGCGCCGGGGCGGATGGTGCGGAACGCGTAGCGCCCCTCCTTGTCGGTGGCCGCGCGCCCCCAGCCGAAGAACTTCGTGTCGGCCTCGCGGTGCCGCGGGTCGGCGACATGGCGGTAGATGCCGTTCGCGTCCGCCTGCCAGATCTCGACCACCAGGTTGTCGAGCGGCGTGCCGTCCTCCTGGCGCACGGTGCCCGCGATCTCGATCACCTCGCCGTCGGCCTTGCGGTCCTCGAGCTGCGAGAGGTCGTTCGCCCCCGCGTCCACGTAGCGCGGGGGAAAGAAGGGGCCGATGGTCGCTTCGCCGCTCGGGATCAGGCGCCGCCGCACCGCCTTCCTCTTCTTCACGGCTGCGACGGCGTGGCCTTGCGGCCGCGCAGCACGATCTGGTGCTCGAACACGAGCGCGTTCGCAGGGTCGCCGGTGGGCGGCACGAGGCGCGCGACCAGCCGCGCGCGCGCCGCGGTATCGGGCACCGCGTTGAGGATGCGGTCCTGGCCGTTGAGCGGCTCCCCGGGAAAGTACATCTGCGTCACCAGGCGCGACAGCCAGACCTTGCCGAAGATGGAGAAATGGATGTGCGGCGGCCGCCACCAGCCGTCCTTGGTGGGCACCGGATAGGCGCCGGGCTTCACCGTGCGCAGCTCGAGCAGGCCGCGCTCGTCGGTCAGCAGGCGCGCCGCGCCGTAGAAGTTGCGGTCCACCGGCGCGTGCTCGTCGTCGTTCGGGTGGATGTAGCGCCCCGCGCCATTCGCCTGCCAGATTTCGACCACGGTGCCGCCGACCGGCGTGCCGTCCTCGTCCACCACCCGCAGCTTCAGGTGCATCAGCTGGCCGATCGCCTGCGCCTCGCCATGCCCGGCGATGTCGCCGCCCAGCAGCTTCACGCGCTTCGCCACCTCCGACGGGCCGGTGAGCTCGGACAGCGTGGGCGGGCGCCGGATAAGCGGCTGCTTCGGGTTGCGCCACGGCGTCTGCGGATAACCGGGGACGATGCGCAACGGCTGGGTGCGCTCGTGGCGCGGGACGATGACGTAGGCCATGGGCGCGAGCCTAGCCGGAGATAGTTGACGATGTCAACGATGGCCGCGGCGGCATCCTGCGGTACACTGCCCGCGGGAGGCGGGTCGATGAAGCTCGGATATTTCACCATGCCGCTCCACCCGCCGGGGCGCGCGTGGGGGGAGACGCTGCGCGAGGACCGCGAGGCGATCCTCATGGCCGACCGGCTGGGCTACGCCGAGGCCTTCGTCGGCGAGCACGCCACCGACGCCGCCGAGACCATCACCTCCTGCGTGACGTTCCTCGCCTCGCTGGTGCACGACACGAAGCGCATCAAGCTCGGCACCGGCACGCTCAACCTCCCCAACGCGCACCCGGTGACGGTGGCCACCAGCGTCGCCATGCTCGACCAGCTGCTCGAGGGGCGCTTCCTGATGGGCATCTCGCCCGGCGGCCTGCCGTCCGACATGGAGGCCTACGAGAACCTGGGCAAGGACCGGGCGAAAATGTTCCTCGAGTGCATCAACCACGTGCTCGCGATCTGGGCAGGCGAGGCGCCCTACGACGTAAAGGGCGAGATCTGGAACGTCTCGACCGCGAAGACCATGATCCCCGAGATCGGCCAGGGGATCATCCTGAAGCCCTACCAGAAGCCGCACCCGCCGATCGTGGTGACGGCGGTCGAGCCCTTCTCCAAGGGCGTCACCGCGGCCGCCGCGCGCGGCTGGGACCCGATCTCGGCGAACTTCCTGCTGCCGCAGTGGGTGAAGTCGCACTGGGGCCGCTACGTCGAGGGCTGCCAGCAAGGCGGCCGCGCCGCCGATCCCGCCAACTGGCGCGTGGCGAAGACCGTGTTCGTCGCCGACGACGCGCGGAAGGCGAAGGAATACGGCCGCGGCCCGCAGAGCCCCTACCGCTTCTATTACTCGCAGCTGCTGACGAAGCTCAAGCGCGCCGGGCGCGCCAACCTGTTCAAGGCGTCGAAGGACGCGCCCGACGACTCGGTGACGCTGGACGGCGTGGTGAACGACCTGGTGATCGCCGGGACGGTGAACGAGGTGGTGGATGGCCTGCTCGCGTTCCGCGAGCAGGCGGGCGACTTCGGCACGCTGCTCTACTGCGGCATCGACTGGGCCGATGCGGCGCTCGGCCGCCGCTCGCTCGAGCTGATGGCCGACAAGGTGATGCCCGCGGTGAACGCCGCGCTCGGCGGAGCTCCCAGGCGTGCGTCCGCTCTCTAGCCGCCTGCCGTACTCGGCGATCGTCGACCGGCCGCCGCTCAAGCTGCCGCAGGGCGGGCGCCTCGCCGTGTGGACGATCGTCAACGTGGAGGAATGGTCGATCGAGCGCGCCATGCCGCGCACGGTGCTGCCGCCCCCCTACGGGCAACCGCTGCTCCCGGATCTGCCCAACTGGTCCTGGCACGAGTACGGCATGCGCGTGGGCTTCTGGCGCCTGGCGGAGACGCTGGCGCGCTTCGGCATCAAGGCCACGTTCGCGGTGAACGGCTCGGTGTGCCGCAGCTACCCGCGCATCGCCGGCGCGGCGCGCGACGCCGGCTGGGAGTTCATGGGCCACGGCTTCGTGCAGCGCCCGATGCACCACGTGGAGGACCAGCCGGGCGCAATCCGCGACACGATCGAGGCGATCCGCGAGTTCACCGGCCGCGCGCCGCGCGGCTGGGAGAGCCCGGGGCTGACCGAGACCGCGGACACCATCGACCACCTGGCCGCTGCGGGCATCGAGTACGTCGCCGACTGGGTGGTGGACGACCAGCCCTGCCGCATCGAGACGGCGAGCGGCCAGATCGTCTCGGTGCCCTACACCGTGGAGATGAACGACATCGCCATGATGGCCCTGCAGCACCATCCGTCCGAGGAATGGCTGCGCCGCGGCGTCGACCAGTTCGACCGCCTGTACGCGGAGGGCGAGCGCATCACGCGCGTCATGGCGGTGAGCGTGCACCCGTACATCATGGGCGCGCCGCACCGCATCGGCTACCTGGAGAAGCTCTACAAGCACATCACCGCGCGCCCGGGCGTCATGCTGTGGACCGGTGAGCAGATCCTCGACTGGTATGTCGCGCAAGCCCGCTAGCGCCGCGGCGGCGAGGGCGCCGGATTACGCCGAGCTGCGCGGGCGCGCCGAGCAGCTGCTGCCCGCGCTGCGCGAGCGCGCGGCGAAGTGCGAGGAGCTGCGGCGCATGCCCGACGAGACGCTGCGCGACTTCCACGACGCGGGCCTGTTCCGCTTCCAGCAGCCGAAGCGCGTCGGCGGCTCCGAGCTCGACTTCGTCGCGGTGATCGAGTTCGGCGCGCTGGTGGCGCGCGCCTGCGCCTCGAGCGCCTGGAACCTCGTCAACCTCGGCTCGCACCACCTGCTGCTCGGCATGTTCCCGCCCGAGGCGCAGGACGAGGTGTGGGGCAAGTCGGTCGACACGCTGATCGCCTCCTCGTTCGTCTTTCCCGCCGGTCGCGCGCAGCGCGTGGAAGGCGGCTACCGCATCAGCGGGCGCTGGCCGTTCTCGAGCGGCGTGGATCCGAGCGACTGGAACATGCTCGCCGGGCAGGTGTCTGCGGGCGACGATGCGCCGCCCGAGCAGCGCGTGTTCCTGCTGCACCGCTCGCAGTACGAGATCCACGACACCTGGTTTGCGGGCGGACTGCGCGGCACGGGCAGCAAGGACGTGGAGGCCGCGGACGTCTTCGTGCCCGGGCACCGCACGCTCGCGGTCGCCGACATGAAGGGCGGCGCGACCCCGGGCAGCGTCGTCAATCCGGGACCGCTGTTCCGCATCCCGGTGTTCGGCTTGTTCCCTTACATGCTCTCGGGCGTGGCGCTCGGCATCGCCGAGGGACTGATCGACGACTTCGCCGCCGGCTCCGCCGGGCGCGGCAAGATGACCGGGGCGAAGATCGCCGCCGTGCAGAGCGTGCAGTTGCGCCTCGGCGAGGCGGCGGCTTTCGCGCGCGCCTCGCGCCTGTTCCAGGAATCGAACTGCCGCGAGGCGCAGGCGCTGGTCGCCGCGGGCACGGTGCCCGACCTGAAGGCGAAGGCGCGCTACCGGCTGGAGGGCGCCTACGCGGTGGACTGGGCGGTGCGCGCGGTGGACACCATGTTCATGCTCTCGGGGGCGAGCGGGCTGTACGAGTCCGGGCACGTGGCGCGCGCGTTCCGCGACGCGCACGCGGTCAAGCAGCACTTCTCGTTCAATACCGACGTCGCGGGAACGACCTACGGGCGCGTCGCGCTCGGCCTGCCGAGCGACAACGCGACGCTCTAGCGGGAAAGCTCCGAGGCCTTGAGCTCCGGCTGGATGCCGGCGGCGATCGCTTCCGCGTTCGCGTAGCTGAGCTCCACCTTCACGTCGTTCACCGGGTCCTTGAGGAAGAGCTGGTACAGGCCCTGGTCGTCTACCATGCGCTGCGTGAACGGGATGCCGAGCGCCTGCAGGTGCTCAATCATGCCCTTGAGACCGGTGCCGGAGAACGCGATGTGGTCGATCACGCCCGAGCCGGCCTCGGCCTGCGATTCCTGCCCGAGGTAGCGCTTGCGGTTCTCCGAGACGCCGGCGCCGCCCTGGCTGACGTGCAGCACGTCCTTGTCGCCGAGGTAGAGCCAGACCACCGGGAACTTGAAGTCGGGATGCGGGCCCTCGCGCATGCCGAGCGCCTTCACGTACCAGTCGCGCGTGGCGGCGAGGTCGGTGGTCTGCAGCAGGTAGTGGTCGATGCGCTGGAGCGGCATGCCACAGATGATGCCCGAAATCTCAGGCGAAGCGCGCGCGCACCTCCAGGTCGCGCATGCCGTCGCTGATGTCGCGCACGCCCGGCACGGCTGCCACCACCTCGCGCATGGCGGCGCGGTCCTCGGCGCTGTAGCCGGCGCCGTTGAAGCTCACGGTCGAGCCCTCCGCGCGGACGGTCACCCGCATGCCGCGCGTGCGCGGCGAGTGCCGCAGCGCCGCCTTGACCTGCCAGGAAAGCGCCAGGTCGGCGACCGCCTGGCGCGAGGCCGCGGTCTCCGCGAAGTCGGCCGAGCGGACCACGTGCAGGACCTGCTCGGCGCACTCCGCGACGCTCATGCGCTCGGTGTTCAGCACCAGGTCGTAGTGCTCCGCGTCGGCGAAATTGAAGTTGAAGTGCCGGCGGATGATCGCGGCGTGCGCCTCGTCGTTGTCGCGCACTTCCATCGCCACCTTGTCGGCGTCGTCGGTGCCGAGGCGCTGCATCATGCGGCTCTTGCGCAGCTCGAACGGCGCGCACACCCGCACGCACACGGCATGCGGCACCGAACGCAGCAGGTGCGTCGCGCCCCAGCCGCGGATCACCGCGCCCTTGTCCTGCTGGGCGAGCTTGACGATTTCCTCGGCCGCGAAGATCGACAGGCTGGTCTTGTCGGCCGTCATGCGCTCCAGGATCCCGGCGCTGCCGTCCAGCAGCCGCGTGACGTGGCTCTTGCGCAGCCGCATGCGGTCCGCGAGGTGGTCGACGATCTCCTCGTAATACAGGGGGATGCCCAGGGCTTCGCTCACGCCCTTGGCCACGTCCCTGCCGAGGGACCCCATCTCCCGCGTCATCGCAACGATCGGCATACCACCCTCCCTTTTCGCCCGTACGGCCTGTTATTGACTTTATCGGCGCGTCCGGGCGCCAGTCTACGCCAGGGCTTGAGGAATTGTTTGCCGCGTGTGAGGCCCCGTCAGGGACGGGACGCTAGTTGCGCTTTCTGGCCCGCCCGCCCTCCAGCGTCACGGCCGAGGCCGAGCCCTTGCCCGCCCAGGAGGCGGGGTCGATCACCTCGCCGAGGAAGTTGAGCTCGATGGTGACGTCGTCCGGGTCCCGGAGGAAGATCTGGAACAGCTTCGCGTCCGGAAAGCTGCGGTAGTGCATCTCGACGCCGTGTTTCTGGATGCGCTTCCTGACCTCCTCGGGCTTCTCCGCGAGGAAGGCGATGTGGTCCACCGACCCCGAGCCCTTCGTGCCCCGGGGGTGCTTCTTCAGCAGGAACTGGTCGCGGATGCGGTTGGGCGCCTGCGAGGCGAGGTGCACGCAGATGTTCGGGCCGGCCTTCAGCCAGTAGCCGGGAAAGCCGAAGGCCGGTCGCTCGCGCGCGATCTTCAGGCCGAGGACGTCCTGGTAGAACTTCTTCGTCTTCTGCAGGTTCTTCGCGACCAGCAGGTAGTGGTTCAGCTCGGTGACGGGCATGACGTTTCCTTGTTCCCTCGCGCCTGCCCTGATTGTCGCTCATTGCCCGGCGGGGCGAAAAGAGTCGCGAAACACCGCGTCCGGCAGCGCGCGCAGGAACGCCTGCATCTGCGCGCCGGTCATGGCGATGCCGGTGCGCCGCACCTGCTCGGCATTCGCCTGCTCGAGCCGCGCGAGCATCGCCTCGGCAGTGCGGTCGAGCGCGAGCATCATGCCGAGGGTCCGGCGGGGCATGTTGCGCGGAAAGCGCTCCTCGAGCAGCGCGCCGAACAGCGGCAACTGCCGCGTCGTGTAGGCGAAGTCGCGCTTGAGCGCGTCGCCCGTGGTGTTCCGCAGCCGGTAGCCGCGCTCGTCCATGGCCCAGTACAGGTGCGTGATGACCGCATCGGTCATGCGCGAGCGCTGCGTCTTGCCGAGGTTGCGCCACTCGGCCACCAGCGCCAGGCGCGTCTCGACTTCCAGATCGGAGGGCGCGAAGGACGCCTCGGCGGCGATGCCGATCGCCTTGAGGAAGGCGTCGTTCTTCATGCGCAGCACGGTGCGGTAGCGGGGCAACTGCAGGCCGCCCCCCGAGGCAAGGGCGTAGCCGACAGAGGCCACCTCGGAGCAGAACAGCTCCGCGTCCGCCCGCGGGCCGTCCATCACCATGCCAAAGTCGTAGGGGATGTTGCCGGCGCCCGCGGACGCCTTGCGCACGCGCTCCGCAATCAGGCGCGCGGCCTCGGCGGCGAGCGCCGCGTCCGGATGCCGGAACACCACGGCGCGCGACTTGCCGTCGGTGAGGTATTTCTCCAGCGGCGCGACCACCGAGCCGATCTCGATGTGCGCCTCGATGGTGAAAGCCTCCCTGCTGCCCGGGTCGACGTATACGAGCGCCACGTGGCTGAAGTTGCCGTCCACGTCGCCCAGGCGCGCGATGGCGCCGCTCACGAACGCATCGCCGCGGCTGAGCAGCACGTCGCCCGATTGGAGCGCCAGCGCCGGGCCGAACTGCGGGTCGAGCAGCAGCGACGGCTCGCCGCCGGCGAACACGCGCGCCTCGCGCGCCGCAGGAACGAAGTGCTCGGCGAGGTACTCGCTCATGAAGAGCGAGGCGCGCATCGTGTTGCGCATTGCCGTCACGCAGTCGCGCGGCACCGGCCCCGCCCCTTCGAGGCGCGCGAGCTGCCGGCGCAGGTCGAGCTTGGCCTCGAAGATCGCGCGCACCAGGGCGCCGGCGTCGCGCTTTGCCGCCGCCAGGTCGAAGTGCCCGGGCGCGGCGCGCCACAGGTTGTCGTAGATCGCGTTCAGGAAGGAGGCACAGGTTGCCGCGTTGAACTCCGGCGAGGCGATGCCGGCGCGGAACATGCGGATGCCCTCGCCCAGGTCGCGCGGCAGCGGGATGGTCGTGGAAGCGCCGGGGTGCTGCGGGACGCGCAGCTCGGCGGCGCCGGCCAGCGCGACGCCGCAAGCCAGCAGGACGCCGAGCAGGCCCCGCTGCGTCACTTCATCCGCAGCTCAACGTCGGCCAGCAGCGGCTCGGCGTCGAGCGCGATCTCGTTCTCGATCAGCCGCCCGCACCCCGGGCAGCAGAACTGCCGGAACTGCGGTTTCGGGTCGATGAAGCGCGCCGGGTCGCCGACGATCGGGTTGGACGCCTCGATCGGGCGATCGACGCGCACGCAATTCGCCTTGTAGTTCTCGCGCAGCGCGCCGAGGTCGGTCGCGCACTTGGCGCAGCACCAGCGCCCGCCGCGCACCGCGAGGTTCTCGGTGGCGAGCAGCTCGACCTTGCCGTCCAGCTTCCTGCCGGAAGGCTTGCCGATCCGCTCCAGCCGCATCGCCTCGCGAGTTCCGGCGGTCGCCCGCGCGTCGCCGACGACCACGCCGTAGACCGAATTCGCAGTCTCCGCCGACACGTCGCCGTTCGCGACGTCGGCCTCGACCTTCGCCGGTTCGCGCTCGAGCGGGTCACCGAACCCGCCGGCCGCCGACCACAGGACCGCGTACACGTCGGCAGACTTCTGCACGAAGTCCTGCTGCCGCAGGCCGAGCGTCTCCGGCTCGCCCGTCAGCTCGTCGATGTCGTTGACCAGATCCGAGCGCTTCATCCGCTCGAGCACGTCGGTGTCGTGCTTGAAGCGGTACCGGTTCACCGCCCCCGGGTAGCCGCCCATCATCCCGGTCGAAGTCGGAATCGCATTCCCCGAAGACAGCGTGTCCTGCGTGATCACGTCCGTGCCGTGCGGAATGAAGCATGACTCCGCGGAGAGGCCTCCCCGATACTTCCCTGCCCCGCCCGAATCGGTGATCTCCTTGCGATAGAGGAACAGCACCGGGAAGCTCTGCTCGGTGTGCTCGACGTTCGGCAGCTTGCAGATGGGCGTGCGCGCCTGCCCGCCGGTGGAGATGCCGTCGGCGTGCGAGAAAGCGCCGATCGCGCCGCCGATCGGGTCCACGAGGATGTAGCCGTAGCGCTCGCCCCACTGGTCCACGCCGCGAAAGATCGTCGCCGGCCACTGGCTCGTGCCGCCGATGCACATGACGTCTTTACGCAGCTCCGGATCCGGATAGATCATCTTGGAGAGCACGTTGTAGGCCGGGTAGAGCGAGATCTCCATGCACTGCACGGGCGCGGTCGAGACCGAGGCCGGGAAATCGGCGCAGTTGAGCGTGCCGGGCGTGGGGTTGAACTCCACGTGCCTGAGCGCGCCGCCCACCGCGTAGTACTGCTCCCAGCACATGAGCTCGTTCAGCGCCACCATGATCGCGCCGCGCCAGCCCGAGTACGTCGCGTTGATGCCCCCGGCCTGCGGATCGGTGCCCTCGTTCTCGAAGACGAGCTTCCTCCCTTCCTTGCGCAGCGTGAGCATCACGCGGTGCACGCCGCGATCGCCCGGCCGGCAGCACTCGATGTAGGTGCGGTCGCGCCACACGCCGTCGGGCAGGCGCGCGAGCTTCTTCAGGAACGCGCGCTCGCCGTCGGTGATGATCTTCTTCATCACGCCCTTCACCGTGTCGGCGCCGTAACGGCGGATCAGCGAGAGGACTCGGTCGCGCGCGGTGAGGTTGCCCGCGAACTGGGCGCGCAGGTCGAGCGCCACGGCCGACGGCTTGCGCGAAGACCTCAGGTAGATCTCCTCCACGTCGCGGCGGATCTCGTTGTTCTCCACCACCTTCACCGGCGGAATGAGGATTCCCTCGTCGAACGCGTCGCGCGCCGACGGGCAGAAACTGCCCGGCGTGATGCCGCCGATGTCGTACTGGTGCAGGCAATTGGTCACCCAGCAGAACAGCTCGCCCTTCCAGAACACGGGGCACAGCAGCATCACGTCCATCTGGTGCGCGGCACCCACCCACGGATCGTTGGCGAGGAACATGTCGCCGTCCCTGATGCCCGGGTTGTCGCTGCGGTTCTCCAGCGTCCACTTCACCTGGGTGTCGGTGACGCCGGACATGTACTGCATGTACGGCCCGAAATAGACGAACTCGGCGTCCTCAGTGAGAATCGAGGGGTTGAGGTCGAGCGCGTACATCGCCACGGGCGAGCCGGAGAGCCGCTGGATGGTCGCGCCGTGCTCCTCGTTCACGTTCCACAGCGCATGGCGCACCACCTCGAACGTGACCGGGTCGAATTGCTTCCTCGCCTTGCGGTGCAGCTTCAGCTTCGGCGAGATGCGCAGCACCTTCGGCGGCACATAGCCGGTGCGCCGGCCGTCGAACGCGACGCCGGTGAGATCACTCAGTTTCCGCAGCGGGGCATTCATAAGGGGGACAGTCCCTATTTGAAGGTAATTTCGAAGTTGCCCAGCACATCGACGCGAAGTGTGGTGCCCGGATGCACGACCACGGTGGTGTCGGCGGTCTCCACGATCGCCGGCCCGCGCAGCACGTTGCCCACCGCGAGGCGCGCGCCGTCGTAGACCGGGGTGCGCTGCAGGCGCTTCCACCAGATCATGCGCGGCTTGAGCCGCGCGGACTTCGGCACCGCCCGCGTCGCGCGGCGCGCCCGCGACAGCTTCGGCCGCGGCGTGAGCGCGCGCGCGCGCAGCCGGCACACGACGATCTCGAGCTGTGCGCCGGGCAGCGCCGAGCCCTTGCCGTACAGCTGCTCGTAGCGCTCGACGAAGAGCCTGCGCAGCCGCGGCTCGTAGTCGGCGCGCAGGCGCGTCCACGGCATCGGCACCTCGACTTCGTTGATCTGGCCCTTGTGGCGCACGTCGAGCGAGAACTCGAAGCGCTGGCGCGAGGCCGCGATCCCCTCGCCGGACATCAGCTCCCGGGCGCGCTGCTCGATCGCCTCGAGCGCCGCGTTGACGCGCGCCGCCGGCACCGGCGTGGCGAGGATCTCCGAGTGCTCGAAGATGTGCAGCACGTCCGCGGCCGCCGCGCCGAAGGCGCACCAGGTGGAGGCGGCCTTCCTCTGCGGCACGATCACCTTCTTCACGCCGAGCTCGGCGGCGAACACGCCCGCGTGCGCCGGGCCCGCGCCACCGAAGGCGAACAACACGAACTCGCGCGGGTCGAAGCCCTTCTCCACCGTCACCTTGCGGATGATGTCGGCCATGTTGAGCTCTACGATGCGGCAGATGCCGGCAGCGCACTCCACCGCGCCCATGCCGATCGTCCTGCCGAGCTTCTCGATCGCGGCGAAGGCGGCGTCGCGATCGAGCTTCATGCGCCCGCCCGCGAAGTTGTCCGGGTCGAGGTAGCCGAGCACCAGCTCCGCGTCGGTCACGGTGGGTACCGTGCCCCCGCGCCCGTAGCACACCGGCCCCGGGAAGGCGCCCGCGCTCTCCGGCCCGACCGTGAGGGTGCGCTTCTCGGCATCGGCGCGCGCCAGGCTGCCACCGCCCGCGCCGATCGCCTGGATGTCCACCTTGGGCAGGAAGTATTCGTACTGGTCGGTGTTGCTGGTGAAGGCGAACGCGGGCTTGCCGCCGTGCACGATCGAGACGTCGAAGGACGTGCCGCCCATGTCGGTGGTGATGATGTTCTTCTCGCCCATCGCCGCGCCGAGGAACAGCGACGCGGTCACGCCCGCCACCGGGCCGGAGTCGAGCGTGAGCAGCGGCGCCTCGCCCGCGCGCTCCACGGGCACCGTGCCGCCGCCGCACTGCGCGATCTGCAGGCCGTGGCGGTAGCCGAGCCCGGTCAGGGTCTCGTCCAACCGGCCGAGGTAGCCCGACATCACCGGGCCCAGGTACGCGTTCAACGCCGTGGCGGTGACGCGCTCGTACTCGCCCCACTTCGGCGCGATGTCCACCGAGCAGGTGACGAAGAGCTCCGGCGCGATGCGCCGCACCATCTCCTGCACGCGCAGCTCGTGCCGCGCGTTGCGGAACGACCACAGGAAGCAGACGGCGATCGCCTGCACACCTTCGGCGAGCAGCTCGCGGATCGCCTGCTCGGCTTCGGCCTCGTTCAGCGGCGCCACCACTTCGCCGAAGCAATCCACGCGCTCCGAGACGCCGCGGATGAGGCGCTTGGGCACGATCGGCGCGGGCTTCGCGGTCTCCGGGAAATGCACCACCTTGCGAATGTCGCGCCCGCCGTAGCCGCGCGAGCCGCGCATGATGTGGATCGCGTCCTCGTGGCCGCGCGTGGTGATCAGCCCGACCTTCGCGCCGCGCTTCTGGATGATGGTGTTGGTGCCGACCGTGGTGCCATGCGACAGGAACGCGATGTCGCGGCAGAAGTCCTCCAGCGTGAGATCCAGCTCGCGCGCGCCGGTCGCGAGCGCGTCCATCATGCCGCGCGAGAAATCCTGCGGCGTCGAGGGCACCTTGGTGGTGAGGAGCTTGCCCGCGCGGTCCACGATCGCGCAGTCGGTGAAGGTGCCGCCGATGTCGATGCCGACCAGGTAGCTCATCGGCGCTATCTTAGTTGCTCGCCCAGCGCCGCGCCGAACGCGCGCGTGCCGAGCGCGCCGCCGAGGTCGCGCGTGCGCCTCGCCGGGTCGGCGACCAGGCGCGCAATCGCGGCTTCGATCGAGGCTTGCGCATCGAGGAAGTTCTGCCTGCCGTGCCGCTCGCCCAGCCAGCCGAGCAGCATGGCCGCCGAGAGCACCAGCGAGGCGGGATTCGCCAGGTCCTTGCCCGCGATGTCGGGCGCCGAGCCGTGCTGCGCCTGCGCCATGCAATGCGCATCGCCCGCGTTGATCGAGGCCGCCAGGCCGAGGCTGCCGGAGAGCTCGGCTGCCTCGTCCGAGAGGATGTCGCCGAACATGTTGGTGGTGACGAGCACGTCGTAGCGCGCCGCGTCGCGCACCAGCAGGGCCGCCATCGAATCCACCAGCTGCTCGTCGTACGCGACCTCGGGATGGCGCGCCGCCGCCGCGCGCACCTCGCGCAGGAACAGGCCCTCGCCCACCTTCAGCACGTTCGCCTTGTGCACCGCGGTAACCTTCTTGCGGCGCCGCTGCGCGAGGCGGAACCCCGCCTCCGCGATGCGCCGCGAAGCCTGCGCGCTCACCTTGCGCACGGAGAGCGCGAGGTCGGGCGTCGGCATGAACTCTCCCGGCCCGAGATGCATGCTGCGGTCGGCGTAGAAGCCCTCGGTGTTCTCGCGCACGATCACGAGGTCCATCGGCGTGCGGCCATAGTGCGGCAGGCCCTGGTACGAGCGGCACGGGCGGATGTTCGCGTACAGCTCCAGCGCGATGCGCAGGTCGCCCGACGGGTTGCGCCCGCCCTCGGCGCGCGGCGGATAGTCGTGGTGCCCCACCGGGCCGAGCACGAAGCCGTCCGCGCTGCGGCAGGCCTCGATCACCGCGTCGGGCAGCGTATTGCCGGAGCGCGCGAGCGCCGCGAGCCCCACGTCGTGGGTTGCGCATCGCAGGCCGAGCCCGAAGCGCCGGTCCGCGCGCGCGAGCGCATCGACCGTGACCGCCATGATCTCCGGACCGATGCCGTCGCCGGGAAGGATCGCGATGTTCATCGAAGCGGCGGCCATGATAGCGGCTCGCGCCGCACGAGGGGACTCGTGCATAATCGGCCCCGAGGAGGAGGACCCGGTTGAAAGCGCCTTCGTTCGCCTATGCGAAGCCGCGCGCGCTCGAGGAGGCGCTCGCCCTGCTGTCGCGCGCCGAGGCGAAGGCCCTCGCGGGCGGCCAGAGCCTCATCCCCTCGCTCAACATGCGGCTTTCCGCGCCCGAGCTGCTCGTCGACATTACGGGCCTCGAGGCACTGAAGGGCATCCGGCTCGAGCAGGACGTCGTGCGCATCGGCGCGCTTGCCACGCACGCCGAGATCGAGCGCTCCGAGGCGGTGGCGAAGCACGTGCCGCTGCTCGCCGAAGCGGTGCAACACGTCGCGCATCCCGCCATCCGCAACCGGGGCACCATCGGCGGCAGCCTCGCGCTCGCCGACCCGGCCGCCGAGTACCCGGCCTGCGCGCTCGCGCTCGACGCGACGCTGGTGGTTGCCGGGACCGAAGGCCGGCGCCAGGTGAAGGCCACCGAATTCTTCAAGGGGCTGTTCGAGACCGCGCTGCGGCCCGGCGAGCTGATCGTGGCAGTCGAGTTCCCGGCGCAGCTGAAGGACCAGCGCACGGCGTTCGCCGAGCTCGCGCGCCGCCACGGCGACTACGCCATCGTCGGCCTCGCCGCCTTTGCGGCCAACGGCACGAAGCGCTTCGCGTTCTTCGGCGCCGCCGACCGCGCGGTGCTGGCGCGCCACGCCGCGCAGGCGAAGGATCTCGAGGCCGCCAAGCAGGCGCTGGCGAAAGACCTGCAGCCGCCCGCCGACCTCTACCACTCCCCGGCCACCAAACTGCACCTCGCCAGGGTGCTGCTGGAGCGCACATGGAACAGGCTCTCGACACCACGCTGACGGTCAACGGCCAGAGCGTCACGCGCCGCATCCCGGCGCGCATGAACCTCGTGGACTTCCTGCGCGAGGAGCTCGGCCTCACCGGCTCGCACGTGGGCTGCGAGCACGGCGTGTGCGGCGCGTGCACGGTGCGCGTGAACGGCGAGATCGTGCGCGGCTGCCTGATGCTCGCGGTGCAGGCCGACGGCTGCGCGGTGGAGACCATCGAAGGCCTCTCGGACTCGGGCGAGCTGGCGAAGCTGCAGAAGGCGTTCCACGAGAAGAACGCGCTGCAGTGCGGCTTCTGCACGCCGGGCATGCTGCTCGCGGCGCGCGACCTGCTGAAGAGGAACCCGAAGCCCGACCGCGAGCAGATCCGCGCGCACATTTCCGGCAACTACTGCCGCTGCACCGGCTACCAGGCGATCGTCGACGCCATCGAAGAGGTGGTGGCCCATGGGTAGGGCCGAGCTGCCGCTGCATGCCCCGGGCACGAAGCTCGACCGCGGCTATATCGGCCAGAGCGTGCCGCGCCCGAACGCGCAGCGCCTGCTGCAGGGCCGCGGCGCGTTCACCGACGACCTGCGCTTTCCCCGCCTCGCGCACGTGGCGTTCTTCCGCAGCCCGCACGCGCACGCAAAGATCAGGAAGCTCGATCTTTCCAAGGCGCTGAAATCGCCGGGCGTCATCGGCGTATTCGACGGGCGCGCGGTGGCCGAGTACTGCACGCCGTGGGTAGCCGTGCTCGCGCACCTGAAGGGCATCAAGTCGCCGCCGCAGCACGCGATCGCCATCGAGCGCGCCTGCTGGCAGGGCGAGGCCTGCGCCGCGGTCGTCGCCGAGTCGCGCAGCCAGGCCGAGGACGCCGTGGGCCTGATCGAGGCCGAGTGGGAGGAGCTGCCCGCGGTCGTGGACATGGAGGAAGCGCTCGCCGGCAAGGTCGTGATCCACCCGGATCTGGGCGACAACATCTGCTTCAAGCGCGAGCACGACACGGGCGGCGTGGACGAAGCCTTCGAGAAGGCCGACGTGGTGGTGGAGGAGACCTACGGCTTCGGCCGGCACACGGGCGTCTGCCTCGAGGGGCGCGCGTTGCTCGCCGACTACAACGCCGCCGAGCACTCGCTCACCGTGTACCACGCCACGCAGGCGCCGCACATGATGCAGGACATCTTCTCGCGGCACCTCGGCATCCCCGAGGCGAGCGTGCGCGTCATCGCCAAGGACGTCGGCGGCTCGTACGGCATCAAAGTGCACGTCTATCCCGACGAGATGGCCACCGCCGCGCTCTCGGTGATGCTGCGCCGCCCCGTGAAGTTCGTGGCCGACCGCCTGGAGTCGTTCCTCTCCGATATCCACGCGCGCGAGCACAAGGTGAAGGTGCGCCTGGCCTGCACGAAGGCCGGGGAAATCCTGGCATTCGACCTCGACGACCTGACCGCCATCGGCCCGTACTCGGTCTACCCGAGGACGAGCGGCATCGAGGGCAACCAGGTGGTGAACCTCACCGGCGGCCCGTACAAGCACCAGAAGTACCGCGCGAAGATGCACGTCGTCTTCACCAACAAGAACGTCACCTGCCAGTATCGTGCCGTGGGGCACCCGATCGCCGTGGCGCTGACGGAGGCGATCGTCGATCGCGCGGCGCTGGAGCTGAAGATGGACCCGGCCGAGTTTCGCCGCAGGAACCTGATTCCCGACGACGCCTATCCCTACACCTTCCCCTCGGGCATCAAGTTCGAGCAGCTCTCGCACCACCAGACCCTGCAGAAGCTCCTCGACACGATGCAGTACGCGGAGCTGAGGAAGGAGCAGGTGCGGCTGCGCGCGAAGAAGGTCTATCGCGGCATCGGCCTGGCGGCGATGATCGAGGTCACCAACCCCTCGCCCGCCTTCTACGGCGTGGGCGGCGCGCGCATCTCGGCGCAGGACGGCGCGACGCTGCGCCTGGAGCCGACCGGCATGGTCACGGTGATGTGCAGCGTCACCGAGCAGGGCCAGGGCACCGAGGGCATCTTCGCGCAGATCGCGGCGAGCGCGGTCGGCGTGACGATGGACAAGGTGCGCGTCATCACCGGCGACACGGGCGTCACGCCCTATGGCGGCGGCACCTGGGCCTCGCGCGGCGCGGGCATCGGCGGCGAGGCGGTGCTGCTCGCCGGCCGCGCGCTGCGCGCGAACATGCTCGACATCGCCGCGGCGATCCTCAAGCTGGACAAGGCCGAGCTCGATATCCGCGACAACGCGGTCGTGCACAAGCTCACGCAGGAAGCGAAGCTGCCGCTCAGCGAGGTCGGGCGCGTGGGCTACTTCCGTCCCGACACGCTGCCGATGGACTTCCAGGCCGAGCTGACGGTGACGCGCCACTACACGCCGCGCCAGTACGGCTTCACCTTCACCAACGGCATCCAGGCGTCCTGGGTGGAG
>JAOUIL010000004.1 GCA_029883975.1 Betaproteobacteria bacterium | reverse complement strand
TTGATGGGGGCCAACGTGACCGCGGACATCTTCACCGCGCGCGCGAGCCGTCGCACCGTGGCGGCACTCGAGCTGCTGGCGTCGTTCGTCGCCCTCGGCTTCAGCCTGCTGCTGCTCTGGCGCATGTACGAGGGCCTGCTCGACTACCGCAAGTACGTCGAGACCACGACCATCCTCAAGATCCCGATCTGGGTCGCCTATCCCTGGGCGCTCGCTTCGCTCGCGCTGCTGGCCGTGGCGGCTGTCGTCACGCTGCGCAAAGCCGCGCGTGGAATCTAACTTCCTCATCGGCCTGGCGGGGCTCGCCGCGCTGGTGGCGCTGATCGCCATCCGCATGCCGATCGCCTACGCCATGATCCTGGTAGGCGGCGGCGGCATGATGATCCTTTCGGAGCCGAGGATCGTGCTCGCGCAGCTCAAGAACCTCGCCTACTCGCAGTTCTCGATCTACGACCTGTCGGTGCTGCCCATGTTCGTGCTGATGGGCAACATCGCATCGCGCGCGGGGCTCTCGCGCGACCTGTTTCGCGCGGCGAACGCGTGGCTGGGCTGGATGCGCGGCGGCGTGGCGATGTCGGCGATCGCCGCCTGCGCGGGCTTCGGCGCCGTGTGCGGGTCTTCGCTCGCGACCGCCTCCACCATGGGGCAGGTGGCGCTGCCCGAGTTGCGCCGCTATCGCTACAGCCCGGAGCTCGCCACCGGCACGCTGGCCGCGGGTGGCGTGCTTGGCATCCTGATCCCACCCTCGATCGTGCTGGTGGTGTACGCCATCGTCGTGGAGGCGAGCATCATCGAGATGTTCATCGCCGCCTTCGTTCCGGGCTTCATCGCGGTGCTGTTTTTTCTCGTGACCATCGCAATCTATGTGCGCGTGCGCCCGGAGGCCGGCCCGGCCGGCAGTCGCGTGCCGCGCGAGGAGTTCATCGAGGCCACCGTGAATGTGGCGCCAGTGCTTGGCATCTTCGGCGTGGTGATCGGAGGCATCTACTTCGGCTTCTTCAATCCCACGCCGGCGGCGGCGGTGGGCGTGTTCATGGTGTCGCTCGTCGGCATCGTGCGCGGTAGCGTGCGCTGGGCGGGCATCCGCGAGGCGCTTCTCGACACCGCGCGCACCTCCGGCATGATCTACCTGATCCTGCTCGGCGCGCAGCTGCTCAACATCTTCATGGCGCGCGGCGGGGTGCCGCAGGCGGCGGCGAGCTTGATGGCCAATTCGGGACTGGCGCCGATGACGGTCCTCATCCTGCTGCTCATCGCATTGATCCTTCTGGGCTGCCTGATGGACAGCCTTTCCATGATCCTGCTCGCGATCCCGTTCTTCTGGCCCGTGATCGCGGTGCTCGACTTCGGCATGAGCCCGGAGGACCTGAAGATCTGGTTCGGCATTCTCGCGCTTATCGTCGTGGAGCTCGGCCTGATTACGCCGCCGGTAGGCATGAACGTCTTCGTCATCAATTCGCTGGCCAAGGACGTGCCGATGAGCCGTACCTTCCTCGGCGTGGCACCGTTCTTCGTCGCCGAACTGTTCCGCGTCGGCCTGCTGACCGCCTTCCCTGTCCTCTCCCTCTGGCTGCCGCACCTCTTGGTCCGCTAACCCCTTAGTGTGTCCGGGGGAATCGGCAGCTTGATTCTCGCCGGTTCGCCCGCATTTACCACCTCGAAGCCTGCATTTGCGGGCGTCAGGAGTGATGACCATGGAATTCTGGCGCAGGAAGAAGGAAGCCCTGGAAGGCGGCGAGGGAAGCCGCGGCGATAGCCCGGCTCGGCGCAGCCGCGGCACGCAGCTTGCCGTGCGCCCGATTCCCGAGGACGCCCTGATCCTCGTGCCGATGCGCAACGCGGTGCTTTTTCCGGGCGTGATCTCCCCCGTCGCGGTGGGACGCAGCTCGTCGATTGCCGCCGTGAATGAAGCCGTGCGCCAATCGCGCAGGGCGGGGTTCCTCCTGCAGCGCGACCCCAAGACCGACACGATCGGAGCGGACGACCTGCACTGGGTCGGAACGGCGGGCGAGATCGTGCGTTACGTGCCGTCCAGCGAGGGCGCGCACCATCTGGCCGTGCAGGGCCAGGCGCGCTTCCGCGTCACCGAGTTCCTCGAAGGCTGGCCGTTTCTCGTGGCGCGTGTGGTCTGGGTGCCCGAGGCGACCGAGGCCGGCGAGGCGGTCGAGGCGCGCTTCCTGCAGCTCAAGACACAGGCGGCCGAGGCAATCAAGCTGCTGCCCAACCTGCCCGACGAGCTTGCGGCGGTGGTGCAGGCCGTGGATTCGGCCTCGCAGCTCGCCGACATGGTGGCGAACCTGCTCGACATCGGCAACGACGAAAAGCAGGCAATCCTGGAATGCTTCGATCTCGAGAAACGCCTCGACATGGTGCTCGCGCATCTTGCCGAGCGTGTGAGCGTGCTGCGCCTGTCGAAGGAGATCGGCGACAAGACCAAGAAGGAGTTTGACGAACGCCAACGCGAGCACGTGCTGCGCGAGCAGATGCGCCAGATCCAGAAGGAGCTGGGCGAGACCGAGGACACCGCCGCAGAGCTGGAGGAACTGAAGAAGGCGCTCGATGCGGCCGGCATGCCGGAGGAGACGCTCAAGGTCGCGAACAAGGAGTTCAAGCGCCTCTCGCGCATGGGCGAGTCATCGGGCGAGGCCTCGATGCTGCGCACCTGGCTCGAGCTGATGGCCGAGCTGCCCTGGAACGCCGAGGCGCAGAAGACGGTGGACCTCGCCGCAGCGCGCGCGGTGCTTGACGCGGACCACTACGGCCTGGAGAAGGTGAAGCGCCGCATCCTCGAGTACCTCGCGGTGCGCAAGCTCAATCCGGAGGGCAAGAGCCCGATCCTTTGCTTTGTCGGGCCGCCGGGGGTGGGCAAGACCTCGCTCGGCCAGTCGATCGCGAGAGCGACCGGGCGCAAGTTCCAGCGCGTGGCGCTGGGCGGCCTGCACGACGAAGCCGAGATCCGCGGCCACCGGCGCACCTATATCGGCGCGCTGCCGGGCAACGTGATCCAAGCGCTCAAGCGCGCCGAATCGCGCTCGCCCGTGCTGATGCTGGACGAGATCGACAAGCTGGGCGCGGGCGGCTTCCATGGCGACCCGTCATCCGCGCTGCTCGAGGTGCTCGACCCGGAGCAGAACGCGAGATTCCGCGACAACTACCTGGGCGTGGACTTCGACCTGTCGAAGGTGCTGTTCATCGCCACGGCGAATGTGCTTGACACGATTCCCGGCCCGCTGCGCGACCGCATGGAGGTGATCCAGCTTCCCGGCTACACCGAGGAGGAAAAGCTGCAGATCGCGCGCAAGTACCTGGTGAAGAAGCAGCTCGAGGCCAATGGGTTGAAGGATGCGGGGCCTGAAGGCGCGCAGGCGAGCCTCACCGATGCCGCGATCCGGGAAATCGTCGCCGGCTACACGCGCGAAGCGGGTGTGCGCAACCTGGAGCGCGAGATCGGATCGGTGTTCCGCAACGCCGCCATGCGCATCGCCGAGGGCAAGGCGCAAAGCGTGGCGGTGGACGCAGGCGACTTGCACGCGATCCTCGGCGCCCGCAAGTTCGAGAACGAGGTGGCGTTGCGCACCTCGGTGCCGGGCGTGGCCACGGGCCTTGCCTGGACTCCGGTCGGCGGGGACATCCTGTTCATCGAGGCCTCCAAGGTGCCGGGCTCGGGCAAGCTCATCCTCACCGGGCAGCTGGGCGACGTGATGAAGGAGTCGGCCCAGGCCGCCCTCACGCTCGCCAAGACCTGGTGCGGCGAAGCGCTGGACAAGACCGACATCCACGTGCACGTGCCGGCGGGCGCCACGCCGAAGGACGGCCCGAGCGCGGGGGTCGCGATGTTCCTCGCCTTGACGTCGCTGCTGCAGGGCAAGCCGGTGCGTCCCGACATCGCCATGACGGGCGAGATCTCGCTGCGCGGTCTCGTCCTGCCGATCGGCGGCGTCAAGGAAAAGACGCTCGCGGCGTTGCGTGCCGGCATTACCACGGTGATGCTGCCCAGGAGGAACGAGAAGGATCTCGAGGACGTTCCGGCCGAGGCACGCGACAAGCTGCAGTTCGTGTTCCTCGAGCGCGTCGAGGACGCAGTGCGCGCCGCGCTCCAATAGAAAAGGCCCGCCTTGCGGCGGGCCCTTTCGTCACTTGCGTTTCTTCGTCTTGCGCTTGGCGCTAGATCGGGCGGACTTGCCGCCCGGTTTGGCGCTCAGGCGGACTTTTTTACCTTGGCGAGACCTTTCGCCGTCTCGGTCGCAGCCGCGACGTTGGCTTCGGCGATCTCGGTCGCCTGCTTGGCCACCTTGGCCATGTTGTCGTAGGCGGAGTTTGCAGCGGCGATCATCGACTTGACCGCGGCAACCGCGACGTCGGAGCCGGCCGGCGCGTTCTTGACCGCCTTGTCGAGCAGCGAGCTGAAGTTCTCGTTCCACTCGGCGACGCGCTTCTCGGCAACCTTGGACAGCTCGGCGTTGGTCTCGGAGGCGACTTCGTACACGCTCTTCGAGTAGGCAATCGCCTTCTCGACCGCCGGCGTGGCCAGCGTGCTCTGCAGGTTCATGAATTCCTGGACATCCTTCGCGCCGAACAGCGCGCGGGTGTTGCTCAGGCTGTCTTCGAATGCGGATTTCACGGCGTTGGCGTTCAGGGTCGCCAGCTTCTCCATCGCCGCAAATTGCATCGCGGCGAGCGAGAGCACGGTTTCCACGTTGGCCTTGCCGGCCGCCTGGATCTGCTCGGGAGTGACGTACATTTGGGGCTCCTTGTCGGTCGGTTTAGATTCGGTCGGGCGCGAATTGGTGCGCCGCAGCAATGCGAATTCTAAGCCTCTTCCCCTTGAAGTCAAGAGTATTTTGCGGTGCAGCATAAGTGCTTGATGTACAGCGACTTCGCCCGCTGCACCGGCCTGCGGGCGTTTCAAACGCACGAGCGCGCCGAGGTGAAATCCCCTCTCGTCGCGGCGGACCTCCGGTCACAATCTGGCGTGGCTGGGGAGCGCGATCCTGTTCAGGGTATTGCCTGGGTTTTCCCCGGGCTGTTCGTAGTGCTCTGGAGCACCGGCTTCGTGGGTGCAAAGTTAGGGCTCGCTTACGCCGAGCCCGCAACTTTCCTGGTCATCAGGTTCCTGATCGTCATCGCCCTTCTCCTCCCGCTTTGTGCGTGGATGCGCGCCCCATGGCCGTCGACCCCCGCCCAGTGGCTGCACATGGGGTTCGCGGGAGCTCTCATCCAGGCGGGCTATCTGGGAGGCGTCTTCCTCTCCCTGCATCGCGGAATGCCGGCGGGCGTGTCGTCCCTCATCACCGGGCTGCAGCCGATCCTTGCCGCCGTGCTGAGCGGCTGGCTCCTGGGCGAGCGTACCAACGCGCGCCAATGGTTCGGCCTGCTGCTCGGCGTCGGCGGGGTCGCGCTGGTCGTGCACGAGAAGTGGGTCCTCGAGGGAGTTGGCGCGGCAGCGACGGCGCTTTCCGTGGTGGCGCTGGCGAGCATCAGCCTCGGGGCCATCTGGCAGAAGCGCTACTGCGCCCGCGTGGACTTGCGCACCGGTGCCGCGATCCAGTTCGCCGCTGCGGCGCTCGTGCTGGCGCCCTATGCCTGGATGTTCGAGACGCGGCAGGTCGTCTGGAGCCCGACGCTGCTCGCGGTCCTCGCCTGGCTGGTGTTCGCGCTTTCGCTGGGCGCGGTGTTCCTGCTCTTCTGGCTCATCCGTCACGGCGCGGCGACCAAGGTGGCGAGCCTGATGTACCTCGTGCCGCCGTGCACGGCGCTCGTCGCCTGGCCGCTGTTCGGCGAGACCTACACTGTGTATTCGGCGGCCGGAATGGCGGTCGCGATGCTGGCCGTTTGGCTGGTGAGCAAAGGATGAGCGCCGACTATCGGCCGGAAGACCCGGCCTTCCTCGCCGATCCCTTCCCGCTGCTGCGCCGCCTGCAGGACGAGGACCCCTGTCACTGGAGCCCGCGCCTGAAAGCGTGGGTCGTGACGCGATACGAGGACGTGCGGGAGATCTGCCTGCAGCGCGACATGTCCTCGGACCGCCTGCGCCCTTTCTTTGCCGCCTTGCCGCCGCCTGAAGCGCGGCGCATCGCGGACATCATCCGCTACCTCTCGCTGTGGATGGTGTTCCGCGATCCGCCAGAGCACACGCGGCTGCGCCGGCTGACGAGCAAGGTCTTCCACGTCAAGTCCATGCACGCCATGCGCCCGCGCATCGAAGCGCTGATGCACTGGCTATTCGACGCCATTGGCGGGCGCCGCGAGTTCGACTTCATCGCGGATTTCGCCGGGCCGCTTCCCGCTTTGGTCATCATGGACATGCTGGGCGTGCCGCGCGAGGAGCTGCCGCGGGTGAAGCGATTGTCCGACGACATGGCGCTGTTCATCGGCAGCTCGCGCATGTCGCCCGAGAAATACGACATCGCGCAGGCAGCGACGCATGAACTGGCCGAGTTCTTTCGCGACATGATCTCGGCGCGCCGCGCGGCTAGCGCGCCGGATCTGCTGTCCGAGCTGGTGCACCTGCGCGATGGCGAGGACCGTCTGACGGTGGACGAGCTCGTCGCCACCTGCATCCTGCTGCTGTTCGCGGGGCACGAGACGACCACCAACCACCTTGCCAACGGCCTGCTCGGCCTGATGCGCTTCCCGCTGGAGATGCGCAGGCTGCGCGACGATCCTGCGCTCGCGCCAGCGGCGGTGGAGGAGCTCCTGCGCTACGACGGCCCGAACGGCGTGCAAGGCCGGATCGTGGCTCGGGACTGCGAGCTGCACGGCAAGAGGCTCAAGGCCGGCGAGAGGCTGTTCATCCAGCTCAACGCCGCCAACCGCGATCCGCGCGCCTACCCGGATCCCGACCTGGTCGACCTCGCCCGCAGCGGGCCGGCGCACCTCGCGTTCGGCTTCGGGGCGCACCTCTGCCTCGGATTCCCGCTGGCGCGGCTGGAAGGGCAGATCGCGTTTCCGGCGGTCCTCGCGCGCTGGCCGGGACTCGAGCCCGCACAGGAGCGCTACGAGTGGCTCAACTCCATGGTGTTTCGCGGCATGAAGGCCATGCCGGTGCGGGTGCGCGGCTGATGTCGGAGCACATGCCGCGCCACCTGTGGTGGGTGCTGGCCGGGATCACGCTGGTGTGGGGCTTCAACTGGACGGCAATGAAGGTGGCGATCGCGGAAGTCGCGCCCCTCACCTTCCGCACGCTATGCCTCGCTGCGGGCTCGGCGGTGCTGTTCACGGTGCTGAAAGCGAGCGGCCAGCCGCTGGCCATCCCGCGGTCGCAGTGGCGACGCCTGGTCCTGATCGCGTTCTTCACCATCACCTGCTGGAACGTGCTGGTGGTCTTCGGCCTGCGCCTCATTCCGTCCGGGCGCGCGGCCATCCTCGCCTACACCATGCCCGCGTGGGCCATTCCGCTCTCGGTCTGGTTCCTGGGCGAGCGCATGAGCACGCGCAAGGTGATCGGCCTCGCGCTCGGCATGGCGGGCATGGCGCTGCTGCTCGCGCAGGAGCTCACCACCCTTGCCGGCGCGCCGCTCGGCGCGCTCATGGTGCTCGGCGCCGCCTGCACCTGGGCCATCGGCACGCTGCTGCAGAAGAGATTTCCGGTGCAGGCACCGGTCGCCGCGCTCACCGCGTGGATGATGCTGATCGGCGGCGTTCCCATCTACGCGAGCGCGCTTCTCCTCGAGGACTGGCGTGCGCTCGGCGACGTGAGCCTCTTGCCAGGCCTGGCGGTGGCGTACAACGTGTTCCTGGCGTTCGCCTGGGCGTACTGGGCGTGGATCAAGCTCGCCACGTCGGTGTCGGTCACCACGTTCTCGCTCAGCATGCTGATGACCCCGGTGGTCGGCGTGATCTCCGGCATCCTGTTCCTCGGCGAGCGCCCGGGGTGGCAGGAGTTCGCCGCGCTCGGGCTCGTGCTCGGTTGCCTGGCGACGGTGGTGCTACCCGCCAGGCGCTAGCGAGCGTGCGCGCGGCACGCGCGCGAGGTCCCAGCGGTCCTCCGACTGGCCGAGAAACCGGCGCGCGCGCGCGAGCTCGCGCTGCGGATCCGAGAGATCGAGCGGACGCGCGCCGGTCTGCTTGGAGAGCTTCTCGCCCGCGGCATTCACCGCGACCGGCACGTGCGCGTAGTGCGGCAAGCGTGCGCCAAGCAGCCGCTGCAGATGAATCTGGCGGCAGGTCGAGTCGAGCAGGTCGGCGCCACGCACCACGTGGGTGACTCCCTGGTCCATGTCGTCCAGCACGACCGCCAGCTGATAGGCGACGATGCCATCGGCGCGCCGCAGCACGAAATCGCCGACCTCGCTTTCGACGCGCTGCTCCATCCAGCCCTGGATCGCATCCGCGAAGCCGATGGGGGCATCGTGCGTTCTCAGGCGGATCGCGCGCGCCGGCTTGTCCGCAGGCAGGCCCGCGCGACAAGTGCCCGGATAGATGCGCGCGCCGTCCAGGGCGAGCGCGGAGTCCTCAAGCTCGCGCCGCGTGCACGCGCACGGGTACGCAAAGCCGCGCGCGAGGAGGTCGCCGAGCACGCCGCGGTAGCGCTCTGCCCTGGCACTCTGGTAGAGGACCGGCCCGTCCCAGCCGAGGCCGAGGCGCTCGAGTGCGCGCAGGATGTCGTCCGTAGTGCCCGGCTGCTCGCGCGGCCGATCGAGGTCCTCCATGCGCACGAGCCACTTGCCCTTCGCCGCGCGCGCCTCCATGTAGCTTGCCAGTGCGGCGACCAGCGAGCCGAAGTGCAATGGCCCCGTGGGCGAAGGGGCGAATCGGCCGACGTACTCCACCATAAGGCTAGAGTACACTGCGCGCTTTATAGAGGAACCGGCATGGCGACAGTCGAACTGACCAAGGACAATTTCGAGCAAGTGGTCACCGAAAGCTCGATGGTCATCGTGGATTTCTGGGCGCCATGGTGCGGGCCGTGCCGCGGCTTCGCTCCGGTATACGAGAAGGCGGCGGAAGTCCACGCCGACGTGGTGTTCGGCAAGGTGAATACCGATGCGGAGCAGGAGCTGGCCGGCGCGTTCAACATCCGCTCCATCCCCACGCTGATGGTATTTCGCGAGAAGGTGGTGCTGTTCCAGCAGGCGGGCGCGCTGCCGGCGTCCGCGCTCGAGCAGGTGATCTCCCAGGCGAAGGCGCTCGACATGGCCAAGGTTCACCAGGAAATCGCCGAGCGCGCGGCGCAGGGATCCGGCGCGACGTCCTGAGCGCCATGCGTGAGCTGCGCCGCGCCGGGGAGCGGGGCTACGCCGACCACGGCTGGCTGAAGTCCTACCACAGCTTTTCGTTCGCCGACTATTACGATCCGCGCCACGTCGGCTTCGGGCCGCTGCGCGTGATCAACGAAGACCGCATTGCGCCAGGCACCGGCTTCGGCACCCATGGCCACCGGGACATGGAGATCCTCAGCTATGTGCTGGAGGGCGCGCTCGCGCACCAGGATTCGATGGGCAACGGCTCGACGATCGTGCCGGGCGACGTGCAGCGCATGAGCGCCGGCAGCGGCGTGCGCCACAGCGAGTTCAATCATGACCGGTCGAAGACCACGCACTTCCTGCAGATATGGATCGAGCCGGAAGTGATCGGCGTCGCGCCGTCCTACGAGCAGAAGCATTTCGCGGATGCCGAGAAGCGCGGCCGGCTGCGCCTGATCGCCTCGGGCGACGGCGCCGACGGCTCGGTGCGCATTCACAGGGACGCGCGCGTCTACGCCGCGCTGATCGATGCCCGTGAGCGGGTGGCGCACGCCCTCGCGGCGGGGCGGATGGCATATGTGCATGTGGCGCGCGGCCGTGTGTCGGTGAACGGGATGCCGCTGGAGGCCGGCGACGCCGTCAAGCTCGGCGACACGCCTGAAATCGTGCTGGAGAAGGGGGAGAACGCCGAGGTCCTGCTGTTCGACCTCAAGTAACGGGAGGGGCCGTGGCGGCAACGCGCCAGGAGAAGGACTCCTTCGGCATCATCGAGGTGCCGGCCGAGCGCCTGTGGGGCGCGCAGACCGAGCGCAGCCGCAGGCTATTCCGCATCTCCGGCGAGCGCATGCCCGTGCCGGTCATCCATGCGCTGGCGCTGGTTAAGCGCTCCGCGGCGCGCGTCAACAGCGCGCTCGGCCTGCTCGAGCCGCGGCTCGCCGACGCCGTCGTGCGCGCCGCGGACGAGGTTCTGGCTGGCCGCCACGACGAGGAATTCCCGCTCGTCGTCTGGCAGACGGGCTCGGGCACGCAGAGCAACATGAACATGAACGAGGTGCTCGCCAACCGCGCCTCGGAGCTGCTCGGCGGCGCGCGCGGACCGGGACGCCTGGTGCACCCGAACGACCACGTCAATCTCGGCCAGTCCTCCAACGACGCCTTCCCGACTGCAATGCACATCGCCGCGGTGCGGGCAGTCGAGCACGACCTGCAACCGCGGCTGGAACGCCTGCGGGCGACGCTGACGGGCAAGGCCGAGGCATTCGCCGGCATCGTCAAGATCGGCCGCACGCACCTGCAGGACGCCACGCCCCTGACGTTCGGCCAGGAGTTCTCCGGTTACGTAATGCAGCTGACCCAGTCGGCGTCGGCCATCGGGCTCGCATTGCCTGGCCTGCGCGAGCTCGCCATCGGCGGCACGGCCGTCGGCACGGGCCTGAACACGCATCCCGAATTCGCCGAGCGCATGGCGAAGGACCTGTCACAGGCCACCGGCCTCACGTTCGCCACAGCGCCCAACAAGTTCGCGGCGCTGGCCGGCCACGAGGCGCTGGTGTTCGCGCACGGGGCGCTGCGCGTGCTGGCTGTGGCGCTGAGCAAGATCGCCAACGACGTGCGCTGGCTCGCGTCCGGCCCGCGCTCGGGGCTGGGCGAGCTCACGATCCCGGAGAACGAGCCAGGGAGCTCCATCATGCCGGGCAAGGTCAATCCCACCCAGGCGGAGGCCCTGACGATGCTTTGCGCGCAGGTCATGGGCAACGACACGGCGGTCGGCATTGGCGGGGCCTCCGGGCACTTCGAGCTCAACGTCTACAAGCCGCTGCTGATCCACAATTTCCTGCAGAGCGTGCGCCTGCTGGCGGACGGCTGCGCGTCGTTCGAGGAGCATTGCGCGCGCGGCATCGAGGTGAACGAGGCGCGGGTGCGCGAGCTGGTGGGGCGCTCGCTGATGTTGGTGACGGCGCTGGCGCCGCACATCGGTTACGACCGCGCCGCTGAGATCGCGAACAAGGCGCACCGCGAGGGCAGCACGCTGCGCGCCGCCGCGCTGGCGCTGGGCTTCGTCAGCGCCGAGCAATTCGACCGCTGGGTGGACGCCGAGGCGATGACGCGCCCGGGGCCGGGATGACGCGCGTCGCGCCTTGCGCGTGGTTTAGACTGCCCATCTGATGTCGGTCGTCGTTCTCATTTCCGGCCGCGGCAGCAACCTGCAGGCCATGCTCGACGCCGGAATCCCGGTGTCGGCGGTGATCAGCAACCGCGCCGATGCGCCGGGGCTGGCGCTGGCGGCGCGCCGCGGCATCGCCACGGCGGTGGTCGAGCACCGCGCGTTCGCCTCGCGCGAGGCCTTCGAGGCGGCGCTCGGCGCCGAGATCGACCGGCATGCGCCCAGGCTGGTGGCTCTCGCCGGCTTCATGCGTGTCCTCACACCGGCATTCGTCGCGCGCTACGCCGGGCGCATCGTGAACATCCATCCGTCCCTGCTGCCCGAATTCCCGGGCCTGGATACGCATGCGCGCGCGCTGGCGGCCGGCGCCACGCGCCACGGCTGCACTGTGCACTTCGTGACGGCGCAGTTGGACCACGGCCCGATCATCGCGCAGGCCGCCGTGCCGGTACTGGCGGGCGACACGGCAGATTCGCTCGCGGCGCGCGTGCTGGTGCAGGAGCACGAGCTCTACCCGCGCGCGATCCGCTGGTTTCTCGACGGATTGCTGGAGCTGAACGACGGCGAAGTCCGGGTGAAAGGCAACCATGCGCAGATGGTGCACGGCAATCGCCTCTAGTCTGCTGGTGGTGGCCTGCGACGTGCATGCCGCGCCCCCGGAGCGCGTGGTCATCGACTACGAGGTGCGCTACAACGGCAGCGCCATGGCCACGGCGAAGCACGTCCTCGAGCACGACGGAAAGACCTACCGGCTCGTCGAGACCTGGGAAGGCAGCGGCCTGCTGTCGCTGCTGGGAGAGGTCCGGCGCACGAGCGAGGGAATGGTGACGCCGGACGGCCTGCGCCCGCTGGTCTACGAGGACCGCCGCCCGCGCCGTGACCTCGCGACAGCGCGCTTCTCTTGGAAGGAGCGCACCCTCATCCAGCAGTTCCGGGGCGCGCCGCGCACCGAGCCGATCCCGCCGAACGCCCAGGACCGCCTGAGCCTCGTGTTCGCGCCGGCGTTCAAGGTGCCCGGCAAGGGCCCGCTGGATTTCCACGTCGCGGACGGCAAGGGCGTTGCGCACTACGTATTCGAGATCGCGGGCCGCGAGCGCCTGCGCGTGCCGGCCGGCGAGTTCGACGCGCTGCATCTCGTCAAGCGCGACAACGATGGGCGCGCGACGGAGTGGTGGCTGGATGCCGGCCACGCGTACCTGCCGTTGCGCGTGCTCGTGGTCCGCAAGGACGGCACGCGCATCGACCAGCTGGCGGCGCGCATCACGCCCGCGCCGTGATCTTCCGCGCGCAGCTGGCGAGAGCGGAGGCGCTGCTCGGGGAGCTGCTCGCGCAAGGTGGGCCGGCCGACGCGGCGGTGTCGCGCTACTTCCGGGCGCATCGCAATCTCGGGCAGCAGGACCGCGCCTTCGTCGCCGAGACCGTATACGCGGTGCTGCGCAGGCGGCGCTCGCTCGCAGTGGCGGCGGGTTCGGACGCGCCACGGGCGCTGGCGATTGCTGCGCTCGTGCGCGTGCGCGGCCTGTCGGGACGCGCGCTCGATGGTGTGCTGCGCGAGGACGAGCTAGCGCTGGTGGCGCGCGTGCGCGCCGCGCGCAGCGAGACGTTTGCCCCTGCGGTGCGCGCCGATCTCCCCGACTGGCTCTGGGAGCGGCTGGTGGCGTTGCACGGTGATGAGGAGGCCATGCGCATCGCCCAGGGCCTGCTCAACCCTGCAGCGCTCGACCTGAGGGTCAACCTCGCGAAGTCGGGCAGGGAGGAAGTGCTTGCGCGCCTGCGCGCGGACGGCATCGAGGGCGCACCGACCCCATATTCGCCCGCCGGCATCCGGCTGGCGGGCAAGCCGGCGGTGAATCGCCACCCGCTGTTCCGGCAGGGCGTCATCGAAGTGCAGGATGAAGGCAGCCAGCTGCTTGCCTATCTCCTCGCGCCGCGGCGCGGCGAAATGATCGCCGATTACTGTGCAGGCGCGGGCGGCAAGACGCTCGCGCTGGCCATGCTCATGCGCGGTACGGGCCGCATCTACGCGATGGACGTGTCCAGCCGGCGCCTGGGCGAGCTCGCGCCGCGCGCGGCGCGCGCCGGCGTGTCCAATGTGCACGCGCTGGTGCTGTCGGGCGAGGGCGATGCGCGCGCCAAGCGGCTGGCATCAAAGCTCGATCGCGTCCTGGTGGACGCACCGTGCAGCGGTTTCGGCACGCTGCGGCGCAACCCTGATCTGAAGTGGCGGCACGACGCCGGAGCGATCCGCGAACTTGCGACGAAGCAGGCGTCGATCCTCGGTGCCGCCGCGCGCCTGGTGAAGCCCGGCGGCCGGCTGGTCTATGCAACCTGCAGTATCCTGCCCGAAGAGAACGAGGACGTGGCGCGGGCATTTGCCGCTGCGCACCTCGAATTCGACGCGCTCTCGTGCCGGGAAGCCCTGGCGGCGCAGCGCATTGCGCTCGAGTGCGACGACCAGTTGCGGCTCTGGCCGCACCGGCATGGCTGCGACGGCTTCTTCGCCGCTGCATTCCAGCGCCGTTGAGCGACTTTCCCCTTGCGGCACGGGCGGTTACGTCCGATACGGAAATTCCTTACCTTGCTTGGGGAATTCCCTGTTGCATGGGTGGTCCAATCGCGTAGAATCGGTCGCCACTTCTTCCATAACTACTAGAATCTACTGATGATTTTCTCTGGATTGTTCGATTTGTCCTGGTGGGGCATGGTGCTCGTCGCGCTCGGCCTGACGCACATCACCATCGCTTCCGTCACGATCTTTCTGCATCGCCACCAGGCGCATCGCGCACTGGACCTGCATCCGCTGGTGTCCCATTTCTTCCGCTTGTGGCTTTGGCTGACCACCGGCATGGTCACCAAGGAGTGGGCCGCGATTCACCGCAAGCACCACGCCAAGTGCGAAACCCCCGAGGACCCGCACAGCCCGCAGGTGCTCGGCATCAACCGCGTGCTGTGGGGCGGCGTGTTCCTGTACGTCAAGGAGTCCTATAACGCCGAGACGCTGGAGCGTTACGGCCACGGCACGCCGGACGACTGGATGGAGCGCAACGTGTACACGCGCTTTTCCGTCCTCGGCCTGACGCTGATGGGAATCGTCAATGTCACGCTGTTCGGCATCGTGCCGGGCCTGCTGGTGCTGGCCACGCAGATCGTGTGGATCCCGTTCTGGGCGGCCGGCGTCATCAACGGTATCGGCCACTGGTTTGGCTACCGCAATTTCGACGTCGCCGACGCGAGCAAGAACATCATTCCCTGGGGCATCCTGATCGGCGGCGAGGAACTGCACAACAATCACCACGCCTACGCCACGTCGGCCAAGCTGTCGGCGAAATGGTACGAGTTCGACATCGGCTGGGTGTACATCCGCGTCCTGGAAGCGCTCGGCCTGGCCACGGTGAAGAAGGTGGCGCCGACGCCGCGCTTCGAGCCGGCCAAGACCATGTGCGACTACGACACCCTGCAGGCAGTGATCGCCAATCGCTACGACGTGCTCGCGAGCTACGCCAAGGCCGTGAAGCGCACCTGGAGCGACGAAGTGGCGCGGCTGCAGCAGTGGTCGCCGCGCGACGCCGAGTTGCTGAAGTCGCTCAAGCGCGCGCTGGTGCGCATCGGCTACGGCGCCGAAACCGACCGCGCGCGCGTGGCCGAGGCGCTCAAGCCGTCGCGGGCGCTGCAGATCGCGGTCAGCATGCGCGACGAGCTGATCGCGCTGTGGGAGCGTTCGCACGCGTCCAAGGAGCAGCTGCTGCGCCAGTTGCAGGATTGGTGCCAGCGCGCCGAGGCGAGCGGCATCGCTCCGCTGATGGATTTTTCGCGGCGCCTGCGCAGCTACGCCTGAGCGTCCCGTAGAAACGAAAAGGCCCGCTTGCGCGGGCCTTTTTTTTGCGCCGTGCGTCCGGCTACTTGAGCTTGGCTTCCTTGTACAGGACGTGCTTGCGCGCCTTGGGATCGTACTTCTTGATCTCCATCTTGTCCGGTGTGGTGCGCTTGTTCTTGGTCGTCGTGTAGAAATGGCCGGTGCCGGCGGTCGATTCGAGCTTGATCTTGTCGCGCATCAGCGGGCCTCCTTCTGCTTGTTTGCCGCCTTCTCCCTCGCGCGGATCTCCGCCAGCACCGCTTCGACGCCCAGCTTGTCGATCTTGCGCAAGCCGGCGGTGCTGACCCGCAGGCGCACCCAGCGGTTCTGGCTCTCCACCCAGAAGCGGCGGTAGTGCAGGTTGGGCTGGAACAGGCGCCGGGTCTTGTTGTTGGCGTGCGAGACCAGGTTTCCTTTCATCGGCTTCTTGCCGGTGACTTGGCAGACGCGGGACATGGCGGACTCCGAAATGCGCGAAAGGCGCGGATTATAGAGAAAAATCGGGCGCCTGTCCGTCCTTTCGCCGCCTACAGCAGCCCGCGCTCGGCAAACGAGAGAGCCTGGTTTCCGGCGACGATGAAGTGGTCCAGCACCCGGATGTCAACCAGCGCCAGCGCTTCCTTGAGCTGCCGCGTGAGCAGCTCGTCCGCCTGGGACGGCTGCGCCACGCCCGAGGGGTGGTTGTGCGCGAAGATCAAGGCGGCGGCATTGGCCGCCAGCGCGGCCTTGACGACCTCGCGCGGGTATACGCTGGTCTGCGTCAGGGTGCCGCGGAACAACTCCTCGATGCCGATGACGCGATGTTGCGCGTCGAGGAACAGGCACAGGAACGCCTCGTGGGGCCGGCTGCCGAGCGTCAGGCGCAGATAGTCCCGTACCGCACCCGGCGCGGTGAGCGCGGCACCGGCCCGCAGCTGCTCGCGCAACGCGCGGCGGGCGAGCTCGAGGACGACCGCCAGCAGCGCCGCCTTGGCAGTACCCATGCCCTTGATGCGCGCGAGTTCCCGGTGATCGGCCCCCAGCAGCCCCGTCAGGCCCCCACGGCGTGCGAGCAACTCCCGCCCCAGGTCGACCGCGCTCATGCCGCGCACGCCCGTGCGCAGGCACAGGGCGAGGAGCTCGGCGTCGGTCAGTGCGCCGGCGCCCTGGGCGAGCAGGCGCTCGCGCGGACGCTCTCCCGCGGGCCAGTCGGCGATTGGCAGAGCGATCCCCCCCGAATTCCCCTAGAATTCCCCTTCCTTAACGCGCCAGCCCGACGCACGATGACCCTGAAGGGCAAAAAGTTTCTGCTGGGCGTCACCGGTGGCATTGCCGCCTACAAGGCCGCGCAGCTCGCCCGCCTGCTGGTCAAGGAGGGCGCGGACGTGCGCGTCGCCATGACCGAGGCCGCGACGCGGTTCGTGACCCCGGTGACGCTGCAGGCCCTCACCGGCCAGGCCGTGTGGACCGACCTGTGGGATCCGCGCGTGCGCGACAACATGGGACACATCGAGCTGTCGCGCGACCGCGAACTGATCGTGGTGGCGCCGGCGACGGCCGACTTTCTCGCAAAGCTCGCCGGCGGGCTCGCCGATGACCTGCTGTCGACGCTGTGCGCGGCGCGTCGCAGCCCGCTGCTGGTGGCGCCGGCGATGAACGTGGAAATGTGGGAGAACGCGGCCACGCAGCGCAATGTGCACACGCTGCGCGGCGACGGCGTGCACTTCGCGGGGCCGGCCGCGGGTGACCAGGCCTGCGGCGAGGTCGGCATGGGTCGCATGCTGGAGCCGGAGGAGATCCTCGCCGAGATCGAGGCGTTGTTTCAGCCCAAGCCGCTGGCCGGCAAGCGCGTGCTGGTGACCGCGGGTCCCACCGAGGAGCCCATCGATCCCGTGCGCGTGATCACCAACGCCAGCTCTGGCAAGATGGGCTACGCCGTGGCGCGCGCGGCGCGCGAGGCGGGCGCGCGCGTGACGCTGGTGAGCGGACCCACGGCGCTCGACGCGCCTGCCGGCGTGCAGCGCATCGCGGTGCGCACCGCCGAGCAGATGTTCGAGGCGGTGAAGAAGCTGGCGCCGGACAGCGACCTGTTCTTCGGCGTGGCCGCCGTGTCCGACTATCGCGTGAAGAACCGCGCGGCGCAGAAGATCAAGAAGGGCGCGGGCGGCGGAATGACGCTCGAGCTGATCGAGAATCCAGACATCCTCGCGTGGGTCGCGGCGCTGAAGGACGCACCCTTCTGCGTCGGCTTCGCCGCCGAGAGCGAGAAGCTCGCCGAGAACGCGCAGGCCAAGCGCGCGAAGAAGGACGTGCCCCTGCTCGTCGCCAACCTGGCGCAGCGCGCGCTGGGCGCCGATGACAGCGAGGTCACGCTGTTCGACGACGACGGCCGGCATCCGCTGGGCCCGGCGCCCAAGCTCGAGCTGGCGCGCGAGATCGTCGCGCACGTCGCCCGCATGCTGGCAGGAGAGAAGCGCACGCGTGCGAAGGCTTGAAATACGAATCCTCGACCCGAGGATCCGCGAGAACCTTCCCCACTACGCGACGCCCGGCGCGGCCGGCCTGGATCTGCGTGCCTGTCTCGATGCGCCGCTCGTACTGCAACCGGGCGATAGCCAGCTGGTGCCCACCGGCATCGCCATTCATCTCGGCGATCCGGGGCTGGCGGCGGTCGTGCTGCCGCGCTCGGGGCTTGGCGCCAAGCACGGTATCGTGCTCGGCAACCTCGTCGGACTGATCGACTCCGATTACCAGGGGCAGGTGTTCGTGTCGGTGTGGAACCGCGGCAAGGCCGCGTTCACCGTGCAGCCCCTCGAGCGCATCGCCCAGTTGGTCGTCGTGCCGGTGGTGCAGGTGGAGTTCGACGTGGTCGAGCAGTTCGCCGAGAGCTGCCGCGGCGCCGGAGGCTTCGGCAGCACCGGGCGATGAGGGCACTCGCGTTCGTCTGCGTCCTCGCCGCTGCGGCACCGGCCGGCGCGCAGGAAGCCGAGCTCGCACGCGCAAAGAAGATCGTCGCCGGCAGTTGTTTCCTGTGCCATGGTATGCAGGGCGAGTCGGCAACCGAGCTGTTTCCGCGCCTCGCGGCGCAGAACGAGAAGTACATCGCCAAGCAGCTGGCCAACTTCAAGAGCGGCGAGCGCAAGAGCGAAGTCATGCCGCGCATGGTCGGCGCGCTCACGCCGGAAGACATGCGCGCGCTCGGGCTGTACTTCAGCCGGCAGGCAAGCCGGCCGCACCCGCCGACGGACGCCAGCCTGGCGGCGCAGGGCATGGTCGTCTACCGCCAGGGCGGAGCCGCGACCGAGGCGGCGGCCTGCGTCGGCTGCCACGGCGAGCGCGGACATGGCTCGGAGAGCCTGCCGCGCCTCGCGGGGCAGGTTGCGTCCTACCTGGCCACGCAACTCAGGAATTTTGGCGCGCGCGTGCGCACGAACGACAACGCCGTCATGCACACCATCGCCGCGAAGATGACGGATGGCGAGATCCGCGCGGTGTCCGAGTACCTGAGCGGCCTGGAATGAAAAAGGCCCCGCCGTGGCGGGGCCTTCTGCAGACGGCCGGCTGCTAGCCGAGCGTGTCGGCCCAGATGTTCTGCGCCCAGGACCAGGCGTACTTGCCCTCGAGCGTGTTGCGCGCGCTCGACAGCCCGCCGGCACCCTTGATCGCAACGAACGTCTTCTTGCTTGCGTCGAGCTCGTGCACCGAGGCGACGTGAATGACCTCGTCGTCGGAAACGTAGCTGTAGCAGGTATTCACGATCCTCGGATCGGAGAGCGGCTCGCGGTCGCTGAGCAGCGCCACCACCGCCGCGGCGCACACTTTGGCCTGCTGGTTGGCCATGCTGCCCGACTTCGGCATCCCCGGGGCGGAGAGCGTCGCGTCGCCCAGCACGTGCACACCCTTGACCGCGGTCGACTCCGTCGTGCGCCAATCCACGCCGCACCAGCGGTTATTGGCGTTCACCAGCCCTGCCTTGACGGCGATGTTGCCGGCGCGCTGCGCCGGCACCACGTTCAGCACGTCGCCCTTGACCTCCTCGACCTCGGTCTTGACGATGCCGTTGCGCGCGTCGACGGCGACCGCCTTGGAGTTGCCGCGGAACTCGATCATGCCCGGGTAGAGGTCGGCCCACGCCTGCTTGAACAACTTGCCCTTCGAGGTGACGTCGGGGTTCGCGTCCACGATCAGCACCTTGGCGCGCGGGTTGTGCTTCTTGAAGTAATTGGCGACCTGGCTCGCCCGCTCGTAGGGTCCGGGCGGGCAGCGGTAGGGCGCGAGCGGCACCGCGAGCACGTACACGCCGCCCTGGCGCATCTGGGCGAGCTGCCTTTGCAGCGCGACCGTCTGCGGCCCCGCCTTCCAGGCATGCACGACGCGCTCGTCGCGCATCGCCATCTCGTAGCCGGCGATCTGCTCGTACATGAAGTCGATGCCCGGCGAGACGATCAGCCGGTCGTACGGGAGGTTGCTGCCGCCCGCCAGCTTGACCGTCCTTGCGGACGTGTCGACCGCGACGGCCTCGTCGCGCACCAGCTGCACGCCATAGCGCCCCAGCGCGCTATAGCCGTAGGTGATGTCCTTCATGGTCCTCGAGCCGCCGTACACCAGGTTGGACATCGGGCACGAAACGAAGTCTGTCTGGCGCTCCACCAGCGTGACTTCGATGCCCGAGCCCCACAGGCGGATGTACTTGGCCGCAGTTGCGCCGCCGAAGCCGCCACCGATCACCACCACGCGGCCCTTGGCGCCCCCGGTGGTCGCGCAGCCTGCTGCGGCGAGTGCCGCCGCGGCGCCGCCCACTTTGAGAAAGTCGCGTCGATCGAAAGTTCTGCTCATGGCCGTCCCCTATTTCTTCTGCGCCGCGAAGTACGCGGCGATCTGCTCGATCTGATTGTCGGTATAGCCCTTGGAGATCTGGTGCATGACGGTCGCCGGCTTGGCGCCCGAGCGGAACTCCTTGAACTTGCGCACCAGCTCGTCCTGCGGCATGCCGGCGAGCGGCTCGTTGCCGCCCATGCTGTGGCCCGTGGTCCCGTGGCACATGGCGCAGGTGCCCGCCCACTGCGCGGCGGCACTCTGCGCGCCCGCGGTCAGCGGCGCCGCAGCGAGCGCGGCGGCGGCAAAGACAATAGAGATTCGCATCTGGACCCTCCTCCCGAGATGATCGTGAATGGCAGCAGAAAGTCTCTGCCTGACGCGCGAGGGCGTCAAGCCGTCGCGCGTTATAAGCTCATAGGCGAAACGAGCGCGCGGCAGGGCGCCGCGCACCACTAGGCAACGGGCTCCTTCGCCGCGGGGGGCGGCGAGGCCGGCGCCGGGGACTCGAATGCCAGCGCGATATTGCCGGCCTCGTCGACGTCCACCGTCACCTTGCCGCCGTGCGCGAGCTTGCCGAACAGCAGCTCGTCGGCGAGCGCGCGGCGAATCGTGTCCTGGATGAGACGCGCCATGGGGCGTGCGCCCATCAGTGGATCGAAGCCCTTCTTCGCCAGGTGCGCCTTCAGCCGGGCTGTGAACACCGGCTCGACCTTCTTCTCCTCCAGCTGCTCTTCCAGCTGGATGAGGAACTTGTCCACCACGCGCATGATGATGTCGTGGTCGAGCGCGCGGAAGGAGATCACCGCGTCGAGGCGGTTGCGGAACTCCGGCGTGAACATCCGCTTGATGGCCTCCAGCTCGTCGCCCGCCTTGGCCGACGGCGTGAAGCCCATGGCGTTCCGGGCCAGCGACTCGGCGCCCGCGTTGGTGGTCATGACGATCACGACGTTGCGGAAGTCGGCCTTCCTGCCGTTGTTGTCGGTGAGCGTGCCGTGGTCCATCACCTGCAGCAGGATGTTGAAGATGTCCGGGTGCGCCTTCTCGATCTCGTCGAGCAGCAGCACGGCGTAGGGCTTCTTGGTGATCGCCTCGGTCAGCAGCCCGCCCTGGTCGAAGCCGACGTAGCCCGGCGGCGCGCCGATCAGGCGGCTTACCGCGTGGCGCTCCATGTACTCCGACATGTCGAAGCGGATGAGCTCGATGCCCATGCAGTACGCGAGCTGGCGGGCCACCTCGGTCTTGCCGACGCCGGTCGGGCCGGAGAACAGGAAGCTGCCGATGGGCTTCTGCGGGTTGCCGAGCCCCGAGCGCGCCATCTTGATGGCGGAGGCGAGCGCGTCGATCGCCTGGTCCTGCCCGAACACCACCGCCTTCAGGTCGCGGTCGAGCTTGGCGAGCGCCCCGCGGTCGTCGCTCGACACGCTACGCGGCGGGATGCGCGCGATCTTGGCGACGATCTCCTCGATCTCGCCCTTGCCGATGATGCGCTTCTGGCGGCTCTTGGGCGCGATGCGCTGCGCGGCACCCGCCTCGTCGATCACGTCGATCGCCTTGTCGGGCAGATGCCGGTCGTTGATGAAGCGCGCCGACAGCTCGGCTGCCGAGGCGAGCGCGGTCGCCGTGTACTTGACGCTGTGGTGCGCCTCGAAACGCGTCTTCAGGCCCTTGAGGATCTCCACCGTCTCGTCCACCGAGGGCTCGACGACGTCGATCTTCTGGAAGCGGCGCGACAGCGCGTGGTCCTTCTCGAACACGCCGCGATACTCGTTGTAGGTGGTGGCGCCGATGCACTTCAGCTGCCCGGTCGACAGCACGGGCTTCAGCAGGTTGGAGGCGTCCAGCGTGCCGCCCGAGGCCGCGCCGGCGCCGATCACCGTGTGGATCTCGTCGATGAACAGGATCGCGTTGGGGTTGTCCACCAATTGCTTCAGCACCGCCTTCAGGCGCTGCTCGAAATCGCCGCGGTACTTGGTGCCGGCGAGCAGGGCCCCCATGTCGAGCGCGTAGACGGTGCTGCGGGCGAGCAGGTCCGGCACGTTCTGCTCCACGATGCGGCGCGCCAGGCCCTCGGCGATGGCGGTCTTGCCGACGCCGGCCTCGCCCACCAGCAGCGGATTGTTCTTGCGCCGCCGGCACAGCGTCTGGATGACGCGCTCGAGCTCGCGGTCGCGGCCGATCAGCGGGTCGATCTTGCCGGCGAGCGCCAGCGCGTTCAGGTTCTGCGTGTAATTGTCGAGCGGGCTGTTGGAGGGCTCGGGCTGCGTCTCGTCGCCCGCTTCCTGCTCGGCCTTGCCGGCGTGCTGCTGCGGCGTCTTCGTGATGCCGTGCGAGATGTAGTTGACGACGTCCAGGCGCGTGACGCCCTGCTGCTGCAGGAAGTACACGGCGTGCGAGTCCTTCTCGCCGAAGATCGCGACCAGCACGTTCGCGCCGGTCACCTCCTTCTTGCCGGAAGACTGCACGTGCAGGATGGCGCGCTGGATGACGCGCTGGAAGCCGAGCGTCGGCTGGGTGTCGACCTCGCGGTCGGCGGCGATGCGCGGCGTCTGCTCCGCTACGTGCTGGGTGAGGCTCTTGCGCAGCTCGTCCAGATTGGCGCCGCAGGCGCGCAGCACTTCGGCGGCCGTCGGGTTGTCCAGCAGCGCCAGCAGCAGGTGCTCGACGGTGATGAACTCGTGCCGCTTCTGGCGCGCTTCCACGAACGCCATGTGCAGACTGACTTCGAGCTCCTGGGCGATCATGCTACGTTTCCTCCATCACGCACTGCAGCGGATGCTGGTGCCGGCGCGCGTAAGCCGCGACCTGCTGCACCTTGGTGCTGGCGATGTCGTGAGGATACACCCCGCACACGCCGATGCCCTCGCGGTGCACCTTGAGCATCACCTGCGTCGCCCGCTCGCGCGTCATGCCGAAGAACTTCTGCAGCACCACCACCACGAACTCCATCGGCGTGTAGTCGTCGTTGAGCAGCATGACCTTGAACATCGGCGGAGGCTGCAGCTTGCTCCGCTGCGCCTCGAGCAGAGTATCGTCCTTGAACTGCGCCATGCCTCTCCGGTGTCGCCGCCAAGCTCACTTCAATGAGACATCCTATTGCGATTGCAGTTTCGTGCTTCGTGCAATGTTGGCACTCCCGGCCCGATCGCTTCCGTAGCCACCGAAGGCTATCCTAATCAATGTGTTCCGGCTGTGCAACGCGGTGCCGGGGGGGTCTTGACGGGGTGAGGGAAGGGAGGTAGAAGCCGCCTTGTGTTTGGATTCAGGCTGTCTGTAACGCCATGGGAAAAATGGGCGGCGGGGTCGTGAGTTTCAAGCATGGCCCGGGTCAACCGCCCGGCGTTCGACAACCAAAGGGAAGGAAGCGGCAATGGCGACAGGCACCGTGAAGTGGTTCAACGACGCGAAGGGTTACGGCTTCATCACGCCGGACGACGGCAGCGAGGACCTGTTCGCGCATTTCTCCGCCATCCAGATGTCGGGCTTCAAGACCCTCAAGGAAGGCATGAAGGTGAGCTTCGACGTCGTGCAGGGGCCGAAGGGGAAGCAGGCCTCCAACATCAACAAGGTCTAGCGTCCCGCACCGGGACAGAAAAAGCCGCCCGCGGGCGGCTTTCTTGCTGGCGCGGGCGCCTACATGCGCTCGATCATCGCCTGGCCGAAGCCCGAGCAGGACACCTGCTTCGCCCCCTGCATGAGGCGCGCGAAATCGTAGGTGACGACCTTGTCGGCGATCGCTTTCTCCATCGACCTCACGATCGCATCGGCGGCCTCGACCCAGCCCATGTGGCGCAGCATCATCTCCGCCGACAGGATCTCGGAGCCAGGGTTGACGTAGTCCTTGCCCGCGTACTTGGGCGCCGTGCCGTGCGTGGCCTCGAACATGGCAATCGAGTCGCTCATGTTCGCCCCGGGCGCGATGCCGATGCCGCCGACCTGCGCGGCGAGCGCATCCGAGATGTAGTCGCCGTTCAGGTTGAGCGTGGCGATGACGTCGTACTCCGCGGGCCGCAGCAGGATCTGCTGCAGGAAGGCGTCGGTGATCACGTCCTTCACCACGATCTCGCGGCCGGTCTTCGGGTTCCTGAAGCTGCACCACGGCCCGCCGTCGACGAGCTTGGCGCCGAAATCCCGCTGCGCCAGCGCGTAGCCCCAGTCGCGGAACCCGCCTTCGGTGAACTTCTGGATGTTGCCCTTGTGCACGAGCGTCACCGACTTGCGGTCGTTGTCGATGGCGTACTGGTAGGCCTTGCGGATTAGGCGCTCCGAGCCCTGGATGGATACCGGCTTGATGCCGATCGCCGAGCTCTCGGGAAAGCGGATCTTCTTCACCTTCATCTCTTCCACCAGGTACTTGATCAGCTTCTGCGCCTCGGGCGTCTTGGCCGCCCACTCGATGCCGGCGTAGATGTCCTCGGCGTTCTCGCGGAATATCACCATGTCGGTCTTCTCCGGCTCCTTGAGCGGCGAGGGCACGCCCTTGAAATAGCGGATCGGCCGCAGGCAGACGTACAGGTCGAGCTCCTGGCGCAGCGCCACGTTGATGGAGCGGATGCCGCCGCCCACCGGCGTCGTCAGGGGGCCCTTGATCGACACCACGTACTCCCTGGACGCCTCCAGCGTCTCGTCGGGCAGCCAGACGTTCTCGCCGTAGACCTTGCAGGACTTCTCCCCGGCGTACATCTCCATCCACACGATCTTCCTCTTGCCGCCGTAGGTCTTCTTCACGGCGGCGTCGACCACCTTGATCATGACGGGCGTAATGTCCACGCCGGTGCCGTCCCCCTCGATGTACGGAATGACCGGGTTGTCGGGCACAGACAACGAAAAATCCTTGTTCACGCGGATTTTTTCGCCTGCGGCCGGGACCTTGATGTGCTTGTACGCCATGGATGCTCCTGCAAGATGGGGGTCGGGAGGGCGGATTATACGGCGATAAGCACGCCAAATCATCGCCTTAGACGCCCCGTGGGCGGTCCTGTCAACCGTATGCCGGGAGCGGCGTTATTGCTTGCGGGGGCAGGGAAGGAGGGTTTCCCCGCCGCCTGCTGTACAGCCAACCTAAACTCAGGAGACGTCAATGAGCAAGCTGTTGTCCGCAGTGTTCGCCGCGGTGTTCGCGGCCGTGAGCGCCACCGCCTTCGTCGCGACGAGCGCCGTGGCGCAGGAGAAGAAGGAAGAGCAGAAGACCGAGAAGAAGAAGACCGAGAAGAAGAAGAGCACCAAGGCGAAGAAGGAAGAGCCGAAGAAGGAAGAGATGAAGAAGTAAGCGGACAGGTCTTCCGCACGAAGGGCAGGGTTGCTACCCTGCCCTTTTTTGTTGCCCATGAAGCGCCTGCTCCTCGCCCTGCTGCTCGCCTCGGCGAGCCTCCATGCCCAGCAGCCGTCCCTGCCGGCGGTTCAGCTGGGGGCCGGCATGCACCTCATCCGCGCCGAAGTCGCCGACCGCGACGCCACGCGCTCGCTGGGCCTGATGCACCGCACGTCGCTGCCGCCCAACGGCGGCATGCTGTTCGTCTTCGACGAGAGCGGCGCGCACTGCATGTGGATGAAGAACACGCTGCTGCCGCTGTCGGTCGCCTTCCTCGACGAGGCGGGCGCCATCGTCAACATCGCCGACATGCAGCCGCTGAGCGAAGCCACGCATTGCGCCGCGCGGCCGGCGCGCTACGCGCTGGAGATGACGCAGGGCTGGTTCGCCGAGCGCGGCATCCGCGCAGGCATGCGCCTGCGCGGGCTGGAACAACTCAAACCGCGCTAGGAGGGGGTAACGGGGGAACCTGAGGTTCCCCTGTTCCGAGCTACAGCCCGCCGTTCTGCTGTGCCACCATGCAGTACAGCATGGGGATGGACAGCAGCGTGTTGAGGCGCGAAGTCAGGCCCGCTTTCTTCGCGGCTGCGGCTTTCTCCTCGGCCGCGACCTGCACGATGCCGAGCGCCTTCTTCTGGTTCGGCCAGATGATGAACCACACGTTGAACGCCATCACCAGCCCGAGCCACATGCCGATGCCGATGGCGGTGAACGGGCGCTGCAGCGACAGCGCCTGCGCGAGGTACTGGTTCATCGTGGCGAGCAGCAGCCCGGTGACGATGGTGGCGAGCGCCGCCCAGCGGAACCAGAACAGCGCCGCTGGCGCGATCACCTTGCTGATCGCGGGCTTGTGCTCGTCCGGGATCTTCGGCATCGACGGCGTCTGCACGAAGTTGAAGTACCAGAGCAGGCCGATCCACATCACGCCCGAGAGCACGTGCAGCCAGCGCATGAAGAAAGTCCACCAGGCGTGGCTGGACACGTTCACCCAGGCGCCGGTGGCCTGCCCGACGACGAGCACGATGACCACCAACAGGACGATACCGGCGATGATGGTGCGATTGAGGGATTGCAGAATGGCGCCCATGGGAGTTTCTCCTTTCAATGCTCGTTCTGATGCGGGCGAAAAAAGTCTAGCACAGGGCTACAGCGGGAAGAACCGCGGCAGCAGCAGGGAATAGGAGGCCAGCATGAGGACGAGCAGCGGCAGGCCGGCGCGCAGGAAGTCCGCGAAACGGTAGCCCGCGGCGCTCATGACGAGCACGTTGGTCTGATAGGCCATCGGCGTCACGTAGGCGAAGTTGGCGCCGAACATGATCGCCAGCACCAGCGGTTCGGGCGACACGCCCAGCTGCGCCGCGATGCCGACGGCGATCGGCGTGCCGACGGCGGCGGCGGCCGCGTTGGAGACGAAGTTGGTGAACGCGGCCATCAGCAGCATGAGCAGCGCCAGCACCCACTCGGCCGGCAGCGCGCCGACGGCGCCGACGAACTGCGCGGCGAGCCAATCGGTCGCCCCGGTCCTTTCCAGCGCGGCGCCGAGGGCCAGGCTGGAAGCGATCAGCAGGATGACCTTGGTCGACAGCGCGCCGGCCGCATCCTCCCAGTCGAGGCAACGCGTGGCGAGCATGGCGGCGACCCCCCCGAGTGCCGCGATCGAGATGGGCGCGAACTTGAGCGCCGCGGCGGCCACGACGGCGACTAGGATCAGCAGGGCGAGGGGCGCGCGCTCGGTGCGCGGCAGCTCGTAGGCCTGCTCGAGCACCAGCAGGCGCGCGCGGCGGCGCAGTTGCGCGATGGCCTCGTCGCCGCCCTGCACCAGCAGCACGTCGCCGGCGCGCAGCACCACCTCGCCGATGTCCTCCCGGCCGATGGCGCCGGGCGCGCCGGCGCGGTGCAGCCCGACGATGATCACGTCGTAGAACTCGCCGAAGCGCGTGGCCCGCAACGTCGAGCCGCGCAGCGCCGAGGCATCGGTCACGACCACTTCGGCGAGGCGCTGGTCGTCGGCCTTGAGCGGGTGCTCGTCGTCCACCGGGTGCTCGAGGTCGTCGGCCTTGTAGAGCTTCGCGCCGAGCAGCGCGGCGAACTCCTGCAGGTCCTTGGCCCCGGCGCGCACATGCAGCCGGTCGCCGGCGCGCAGCGTGAGCGTCGGCAGGCGCGCCAGCTCCAGGCCCTCGCCGCGCACGATGCGCGTCAGGCGCAACGGGGCGCCGGCCTTCTTCTGCGCCTCGGCGAGCGACTTGCCGTCGGCGAAGCCGCCCGCGCCGACGTGCAGCACCGCGGAAAACACCTGCGGCGCCGCGTCGCCGAGGGGCGAGGCGCGCTCGGGAATCAGGCGCGGCAGCACCAGCCACAGGTAGAGGATCCCGCCGACCGCGGCCAGCGCGGTGACGTGGATGAAATCGAACATCTCGAACCGCCGCACGCCGAGGTCGGCGGCAATCGCGACTACGATGAGATTGGTGGACGTGCCGATGGTGGTTCCCATGCCGCCGATCAGCACCGCGTAGTTCATCGGCAGCAGCGTCTTGGCGGGCGAGGACTTGGCGCGCAGCGCCGCGCCCACCAGCACGGGCATCATCAGCACCACGATGGGCGTGTCGTTCACTACGCCGCTCGCCGCGGCGCACAGCACCAGCACGCCGAGCATAGCGAGGCCGGGCTGCACCGCCAGCAGGCGCGCGAGCAGGCGCGCGGCCGGCTCGAGCGCGCCGGTGACCGCCAGCCCGCGGCCGAGGATCATCAGCGCGCAGATCGCCACCAGCGCCTCGTGCCCGAAGCCGAAGAAGAAGTCGGTGGCGACCACGGCCGGGTGTGGGAAGACCTGAAACCCCGCGGTGAGCGCGACCAGCACGCCGAAGCTGATGGTCTCGATGGACAGCCTGTCGCTCGCGAACAGCGCGAACGCCACGACGGTCAGCGCCATCACGGCGAGCGCATGCGCGTCGAGCGTCACGCGCGCCCCTAGTGGCCGAGGATCTGGCTGAGGAACAGGCGCGCGCGGTCGGTGCGCGGCGCCTCGAAGAACGCCTTGGGCGGCGCCGACTCGACGATCTCGCCGCGGTCCATGAACACCACGCGGTCGGCCACGGTGCGCGCGAAGCCCATCTCGTGCGTGACCACCACCATGGTCATGCCCTCGGCGGCGAGCTCTACCATCACGTCGAGCACTTCCTTGATCATTTCCGGGTCGAGCGCGGAGGTGGGCTCGTCGAACAGCATGATCTTGGGACGCATGGCGAGCGCGCGCGCGATCGCCACGCGCTGCTGCTGTCCGCCGGAGAGCTGCGCGGGGTACTTTTGCGCCTGCTCGGCGATGCGCACGCGCTCCAGCAGCTGCAGCGCATGCGCCTCGGCGGCGCGCTTGGGCATGCGCCGCACCCAGATCGGCGCCAGCGTCAGGTTCTCCAGCGCGGTGAGGTGGGGAAAGAGGTTGAAGCTCTGGAACACCATGCCGACCTCAAGGCGCACCGCCTCAATTGCCTTGGAGTCGTTGCCGAGCTCGATGCCGTCCACCGCCACCCTGCCCGCCTGGTAGGGCTCCAGACCGTTCACCAGGCGCACCAGCGTCGACTTGCCCGAGCCCGAGGGGCCGCACAGGACGATCTTCTCGCCCTGGGCGACGTCCAGGTCGATGTCCTTCAGCACCTGGAAGGCACCGAACCACTTGCCCACGCCGCGCATCTCGATCATCGGCTTGCCGGCCATCTCAGTTTCCCTTCAAGGCGTGCGTGCGGCTGCGCTCAAGCTCGCGCTCCAGGTCCTGGCTGTAGCGCGACATGGCGTAGCAGAACACGAAATACACCAGCGCGGCGAACAGGTAGGCTTCCACCCCGAAGCCGCTCCAGGCCGGCTCGATGAGCGCCACCTTGATCGAGGTGAGCAAGTCAAAGAGGCCGATGATCACCACCAGCGACGTGTCCTTGAAGAAGCCGATGAAGGTGTTGACCAGCGGCGGGATGGCGACGCGCAGCGCCTGCGGCAGGACGACGAGCAGCGTCTTGCGCCAGTAGGGCAGGCCGAGCGCGTCGGCTGCCTCCACTTGGCCGTGCGGCACGGCCTGCAGGCCGCCGCGCACCACCTCCGCGAGGTAGGCCGCGGCGAACACGATCATGGCGATCAGCGCGCGCAGCAGCTTGTCGATGCTCACGCCCTCCGGCAGGAACAGCGGCAGCATCACCGAGGCCATGAACAGCAGCGAGATGAGCGGCACGCCGCGCACCAGCTCGATCCAGGCCACCGCCAGCGCGCGCACCGCAGGCAGCCGTGTGCGCCGGCCGAGCGCGAGCAGGATGGAGATCGGAAAGGCGAAGGCGATGCCGAACGTGGCCAGCAGCAGCGTCAGCATCAGGCCGCCCCAGCGCTCGTTCTCGACATAGGGCAGGCCGAGGACGCCGCCCCACATCAGCAGCCCGATGAGCGCCAGCCCGCCGAGCCAGGCGAGCGCCAGCGCCGGTCGCCAGAAACGGCGCAGGGCGCTCGCCGTGTACAGCGCGAACAGCACCAGGATGGCCGCGCCGGGGCGCCAGTGCTGCTCGTAGGGGTAGGTGCCGAACAGGATGAAGCGGTGCTTCTCCGCAATCAGCGCCCAGCAGGCGCCCGCGCCCTCGGCGCGGCAGGGGCGCGAGTCGGGCGCGAACCAGACCGCCTTCAGGAAAGCCCACTCGACGAACGGCGGCAACAGCATCCAGGCGAGCCACAGAATGCCGAGCGTGGCGAGCGTGCTGCCCCAGCTGCCGAACAGGTTCTCGCGCAGCCACCTCACTGTCGGGCCCCCTTCAGCGCGATGCGCGCGTTATACCAGTTCATCAGCCCCGAGATCGACAGGCTGATCGTCAGGTACACCGCCATGATGATGGCGATGCCCTCGATCGCCTGGCCGGTCTGGTTCATGGTGGTGTTGGCGATCGATACCAGGTCGGGGTAGCCGATGGCCACGGCGAGCGAACTGTTCTTGGTGAGGTTGAGGTACTGGCTGGTGAGCGGCGGCACGATGACGCGCAGCGCCTGCGGCAGGATGACCAGCCGCATGGTGCGCCGCCGCGGCAGGCCGAGCGAGTAGGCGGCCTCGAACTGTCCGCGGTCCACCGCCTGCACCCCGGCACGCACGATTTCGGCGATGAACGCGGCGGTGTACAGCGTGAGCCCGCCGAGCAGCGCGGCGAACTCCGGCGTGAGCACCGCGCCGCCGGCGTAGTTGAAGCCCTGCAACTCCGGGCGTGCGAGCGCGAGCGGCGCGCCGGCGGCGAGAAACACGACGAGCGGCGTGCCGAGCACGAGAGCGGCGCCGGCGGCGAGCGCCGGGAAGGGCTGCCCGGTGGCCGCCTGGCGCCGGCGCGCCCAGCGCGCGAGCAGCACGGCAAGCGCCACGCCGAGGGCGAACGCAAGCACCATCCACGCGTGCGCTGCGTGCGGCGCGAGGACGGGGAAGGCGATGCCGCGGTTGCTGAGGAAGACGCCCGGCAGCGGATTGAGCGCCTCGCGCGGGCCCGGCAGGTTCTCCGTGATCACCGCATAGAGAAAAAACAGCTGCACCAGCAGCGGCACGTTGCGCACCACCTCGACGTAGCCCGCGGCGAGCTTCGCCAGCAGCCAGTTGTGCGACAGCCGCGCGAGGCCGATCAGCGTGCCGAGCACCGTGGCGAGCACGATGCCGATCAGGGCGACGCGGAAGGTGTTGATCAGGCCGACGACGATGGCGCGCGCGTAGCTGTCGGCGGCGCCGTAGGCGAGAAACGGCGACTCGCCGATCTCGAAGCCCGCCTCGCGCGCCAGGAAGCCGAAGCCGCTGGCGATCTTGCGCGCTTCGAGGTTGTGCGCGGTGTTGCTGGCGAGGTACCAGACGACGAACCCCACCGCCGCCAGCAGCGCGAGCTGGGCGGCGGCGGCGCGCGCGCGCACCGGACGGGTCAGCGCACGGGCGGCGCGTACATCAGGCCGCCCTGGGTCCACAGGTTGTTGATGCCGCGGTCGAAGCCCAGGGGCTTGAGGTTGGCTTCGAACGACTCGCCGTAGTTGCCGACTTGCTTGACGATGTTGTACGCCCAGCGGTTATCGAGCCCGAGCTGCTTGCCGATGTCGCCGGTGGCGCCGACGAAGCGCTGCACCGACGGGTTGGTGCTCGCCAGCTGCTGGTCGATGGTCTTCGAGCCGAGTCCGAGCTCCTCGGCCTCGACCATCGCGATCAGCGACCACTTGACGACGTCGAACCAGCGGTCGTCGCCGTGGCGCACGGCCGGCCCGAGCGGCTCCTTGGAGATCACCTCGGGCAGGATGACGTGGTCCGCGGGGTTCTGCGCGCGCGAGGCGCGCACCGCGACCAGTCCCGAGACATCGGTGGTGTAGACGTCGCAGCGACCGGCAAAGTAGGCGTTCACCACCTCCTCGAGCTTCTCGATCACCACCGGCTTGAAGCTCATCTTGTTGGCACGGAAGTAGTCGGCGAGGTTGAGCTCGGTCGTGGTGCCCGGCTGCACGCAGATGGTGGCGCCGTTGAGCTGCTTGGCGCTCTTCACGTTGAGCTTCTTCGGCACCATGAAGCCCTGGCCGTCGTAATAGTTCGTGAACACGAAGTTCAGGCCCAGGCCCGTGTCGCGCGTGATGGTCCAGGTGGTGTTGCGCGACAGCACGTCGATTTCCCCCGACTGCAGCGCGGTGAAGCGCTGCTGCGCCGTGAGCGGTGTATAGCGCACCTTGCTGGCGTCGCCGAACACGGCCGCCGCCACCGCGCGGCAGGCATCGACGTCGAGGCCCTTCCACACGCCGCGCGAATCGGGCTGCGAGAAGCCGGCCAGGCCGGTGTTCACGCCGCACTGCACGTAGCCCTTGGACTTGACGGCGTCGAGCGTCGATTGCGCGTGCAGCGCGCCGCTGGCGAGCAGCGCGGCCGCGGCAACTGCGAGGCGAGCTTTCATGGAATCCCCCCGGGGTGTGATGGTGCGGAGCAGTCTATGCCGCGGGCGGCGGTTCGCGCAATGGCCGCGAGGCGCACTCCTCGAAGACCCGCGCCCGGCAGCGGGCGCAGATCCCCGGGTCGAGGCGCTCGAACACGCCGGCGATGGCCTCGCGCTTGTCGCGGAACAGGGCGTCCTCGCCGATGTCGGCGATGAAGCCGCTCTTCTTCAGCAATGCCTCGACCGGCTGGCGCAGGCCCTGCAGCCACAGCCGGCCGCCGATCCAGCGCCGCGCGCGCGCCTCGCGCGCCAGCGCCTCGGCGCCGGCGATGTCGACGAAATTGATGTTGCGCGCGGTGACCAGCAGGTGCTTTTGCTCGCGCGCCACTTCGCGCAGCGTCTCCAGGTGCGACTCGACGTGGTCCACGGCGCCGAAATAGATGGAGCCCTCGATCGCCATGATCTTGAGCTGCGGGCACTCGGCGATTCCCTGCGCGACCGGGCCGAAGCGGCGCACGCTGTGCCGCGGATCGGGCGCCACGGCGCGCATCTGCGGGCGCGAGGTGCGGTTGAGATAGACGAACAGCGACAGCATTACGCCGACCAGGATGGCGATCTCCAGGTTCATCAGCAGCGTCGCCGCAAAGGTGAAGCCGAGCACCGCCGATTCGCTGCGGCTCGAGCGCAGGATGGTGCGGATGGAGGCGAAATCGAACAGCCCCCAGGCCACCATGAACAGCAGCGCCGCCATGGACGCCAGCGGCAGGTGCGCGAGCAGCGGGGCGACGGCGAAGGTCAGCGCGATGAGCAGCGGCGCCGACAGCGCCGCGGCGAGCGGCGTGCGCGCGCCCGCCTCGTAGTTCAGGCCCGAGCGGTTGAACGAGGCCGAGCTCGGGTAGCCCGAGAAGAAGCTCGCCGCCATGTTCGACAGCCCCTGGCCGATGAACTCCTGGTTGGCATCGATGCGCTGGCCGGACTTGAGCGCCACCGCGCGCGCGATGGACATCGCCTCGGTCAGCGACAGCAGCGTTACGCCGACCGAGCTGCCGAGCAGGGCGGTGAGCGTGTCCGGCGACAGGTCGGGCGCCGACAGCGGCGGCAGCGCACCTGCCAGACGGCCGATGGTGCGGATGCCGGTCTGCCCGGGCCCCAGCCAGAGGTTGACCGCGAAGCCGGTGAGCCCGCCGACGGCGAGCGCCACGATCATGAACGGCACCTTGCGCACGTAGCGCCGGGACAGCACGCCGGCGGCGAGCGTCACCACCCCGACCACCACGACCCACGGCCTGAGCTCGGGCAGCTGGGCGAGGAACCCGCGCAGCGTGGTGAGGAACGCGCTGCTCGGCGGCAGATCCAGGCCGAAGAAGTTCTTCAGCTGGCTGGCGACGATGAGCACCGCGGCGCCCGCCGTGAAGCCCACCACCACGCTGTGCGAGACGAAATTGACCACGCGCCCGAGGCGCAGCAGCCCCATCGCCAGCATGATCGCGCCCCCCATGAAGGCGAGCGTGAGGGCGTAGCCGACATACTGCGACGAGCCCGGCGCCGCGAGCGGCGCGAGCGTCGCGAACACGTAGAGCGACACGGCGTTGGTCGGGCCGGAGACCGCGTGCCACGACGAGCCGAAGAAAGCCGCGACCACCGCCGGCACCATGGCGCAGTACAGGCCGTACTCGGGCGGCATCCCGGCGAGCGTGGCGAAGGCCACGGCCTGCGGCAGGACGACGATCGCGCTGACCAGCGCCGCGCTCGCGTCGGCGCGCAGCGTGGCGCGACTGACGCGCGGCCACCAGGCGAGGAACGGGAGGAATCGCGCGATGGCAGTGGGGGTTGGCAACGGGGCGCCTATGTTCTCCGGCAACCGCAATCTTAGCTAACATAGCCGCGCATGCCGCTGCTCGCCGCGAACGTATCGATGCTGTTCCCGCAGATTCCGTTTATGGACCGATTCGCAGCGGCCGCGCGCGCCGGCTTCCGCTACGTCGAGTACCAGTTTCCCTATCCGTTCGGCAGCGCCGCCGAAGTCGCCGCGCGCGCGCGCGACGCAGGGGTCGAGGTGGTGCTGCACAACCTGCCGGCGGGCGACGGGGCGCAGGGCGACCGCGGCATCGCCTGCCTGCCGGCGCGCGTCGCCGAGTTCCGCGAGGGCGTGGAGCGCGCGATCGAGTACGCGCGCGCCGCCGGCTGCCCGCGGCTGAACGCGCTTGCCGGCATCGCGCCCGTCGACACGGCGCCCGAGCTGCTGTTCGAGACGCTGGTCGAGAACCTGCGATTCGCGGCCGGCAGGCTCGCGGCCGCCGGCATGACGCTGCTGCTCGAGCCCATCAACCCGCGCAGCGTGCCGGGCTTCTTCCTCAACACGTCGCGCCAGGCGGTCGAGACGATCGAGGCGGCGGGCGCACCCAACCTGATGCTGCAGTACGACATCTTCCACATGCAGATCGTGGAAGGCGACCTGGCGAAGACCATCGAGCGCCTGCTGCCGAAGATCGGCCACCTGCAGCTCGCGGACGTGCCCGACCGGCACGAGCCCGGCACCGGCGAGATCAATTTCGAATTCCTGCTGCCGCACATCGACCGCCTGGGCTATCGCGGCTGGATCGGCTGCGAGTACATTCCGAAAGCTGACACCGTGGAGGGTCTCCGATGGGCGCAGCCGTACCTCGCATAGACGCCGAGCGCCAGCGCGCCACTGCGGCGCGGCTGCGCGAGATCCTGCCCGCGCGCTCGGTGCTGTGGCAGGAAGAAGACACGCGCCCGTACGAGTGCGACGGGCTGACCGCGTACCGCAAATTGCCGATGGTAGTCGCCTTGCCGGAGACGGAGGCACAGGTGCAGCAGGTGCTGCGCGCATGCCACGCCATGGGCGTGCCAGTCGTGCCGCGCGGCGCCGGCACGGGGCTGTCCGGCGGCGCGCTGCCGCCGGGCGACGGCGTGCTGCTGTCGCTGGCGAAGTTCATGCGCATCCTGCGCGTCGACCCCGTGGCGCGCCTCGCGGTCGTGCAGCCCGGCGTGCGCAACGCCGCGATCTCGGACGCCGCGGCGCCCTTCGGCCTGTACTACGCACCGGACCCGTCGAGCCAGATCGCCTGCTCGATCGGCGGCAACGTCGCCGAAAACTCGGGCGGCGTGCATTGCCTCAAGTACGGCCTGACCGTGCACAACGTGCTGCGCGTGCGCGGCTACACGATGGACGGCGAGCCGCTCGAGGCCGGTTCCGAGGCGCCCGACGCGCCGGGCCTCGACCTGCTCGCGCTGCTGGTCGGCTCGGAGGGCCTGCTCGCCGTCGCTACCGAGATCACGGTCAAGCTCCTGCCGAAGCCACCCGCCGCGCGCGTGGTCATGGCTTCCTTCGACGACGTGCAGAAGGCCGGCGACGCGGTTGCCGCGGTGATCGCGGCCGGCATCATCCCGGCGGGGCTGGAGATGATGGACCGGCCGGCGACGCGCGCGGTCGAGGAGTTCGTCGGCGCGGGCTACGACGTGGATGCCGCGGCGATCCTGCTGTGCGAGGCCGACGGCTTGCCCGAGGAGGTCGAGGACGAGATCGCGAAGGTGAAGGAGGTGCTCGCGCGCGCGGGGGCCACGCGCCTCGCGGTGTCGCGCGACGAGGCCGAGCGGCTGCGCTTCTGGTCGGGCCGCAAGGCGGCCTTCCCGGCGATGGGACGCATCTCGCCCGACTACTACTGCATGGACGGCACGATCCCGCGCGCGCGCTTGGGCGAGGTGCTGCGCTTCATCGGCGAGATGGAAGCCAAGCACGGCCTGCGCTGCCCGAACGTGTTCCACGCCGGGGACGGCAACCTGCACCCGCTGATCCTGTTCGACGCCAACAGCGCCGACGAGCTGCGGCGCACCGAGGCGTTCGCCGCCGAGGTGCTGGAGAAGTGCATCGCGGTGGGCGGCACGATCACCGGCGAGCACGGCGTGGGCGTGGAGAAGATCGACCAGATGTGCGCGCAGTTCAGCGACGCGGAGCTGGCGCTGTTCCACGCCGTGAAGCGCGTGTTCGACCCGGCGGGCCTGCTCAACCCCGGCAAGGCGGTGCCGACGCTCGCGCGCTGCGCCGAGTTCGGTCACCGGCACGTGCACGCCGCGGCCGCCGCGGCGCATCCCGGCCTGCCGCGCTTCTGATGCTCGAGCGCCTGCGCGAGCGCATTCGCGACGCCGCCGGCCGCCGGGCCGCCTTGCGGCTGCGCGGCGGCGGCAGCAAGGACTTCTACGGCGGCGAGCCGCGCGGCGAGATCCTCGATACGCGCGTGCACGCCGGCATCGTCGAGTACGAGGCGACCGAGCTGGTGGTGACGGCGCGCTGCGGCACGCCGCTCGCCGAGCTGGAGGCGGCGCTTGCCGAAAAGGGGCAAATGCTGCCGTTCGAGCCGCCGCGCTTTGGCGCGGACGCGACGCTCGGCGGCTGTGTGGCGGCGGGGCTGTCGGGCCCGCGGCGCGCCGCCGCCGGGGCGGTGCGCGACTTCGTGCTCGGCGCGCGGCTGCTCGACGGGCGCGCGGACGAGCTCGCCTTCGGCGGGCGCGTGATGAAGAACGTCGCCGGCTACGACGTCGCGCGCCTGCTCGCCGGCTCGCTTGGCACGCTCGGGCTGATCCTCGAGGTGTCGCTGAAAGTCCTGCCGCGCCCGCCGGCCGAGGCGACGCTGCGGCTCGAGCTGCCGCAGGACAAGGCACTGGAGGCGCTCAACCGCTGGGCGGGACAGCCGTTACCTGTCACCGCGAGCGCCTGGCGGGATGGCGAGCTGCACCTGCGGCTCTCCGGCGCCGAGCGCGCCGTGCGCGCCGCGGCGCAACACCTCGGCGGACACACGCTTGCGCCTGGCGACGCCGGGCGCTTCTGGGAAAGCATCCGCGAGCACACGCACCCGTTCTTCGCCGGCGCGGCGCCGTTGTGGCGGCTGTCGCTGCCGGCGCCGGCAGCGCCCCTCGCGCTCGCCGGCGCGCCGCTGATCGAGTGGGGCGGCGCGCTGCGCTGGCTGCGCACCGAGGCCGACGCCGCAGCGGTGCGCGCCGCGGCCGCGAGCGCCGGCGGCCATGCGACGCTGTTTCGCGGTGGGGACAAGTCAGCCGGCGTGTTCGCGCCGCTTGCCATGGGCGCGAAGCGACTGCATCGCGAGCTGAAAGCCGCCTTCGATCCCGCCGGCGTGTTCAATCCCGGCCGGCTCTATCCGGATCTCTAGCCCTTGAGCTTCCTTTCCTGCTCCTTGATGTTGGCGCGCACGAAGTCGGCGTACTGCGACTGCGGATACTTGGCGAGCAGCGTCTGGTACAGCTTGACCGCATGCTGCGGCTGCCCCGCGTCGCCGGCCCTGTTGGCGACCTCGACCAGGCGCTTCTGCGCGCCGGGGAGGTCGCCGGCGAGCGCGGCACCGGCGTGCAGGGCCCAGGCCGCTTCCATGAAGGCGCCCTGCGCGAGGAGCGCGCGCCCGAGGCCCTCCCACACGGGTGGCTCGAGACTCAGCTTGTTGCGCTCAGCGACCACGCCGAGGAACGCCTGGGCGGCGTCCGAGGCGCGGCCTGTGGAGAGCGCCTTGCGGATGCTCAGTGCGGCGGCCGAGAGCGGATCCGCGGGCGCCGCAGCCGGTGTCGCTGCCGCCGCGGCGGGCGCAGGCGCAGCGGTGGGCGCAGGCGCAGCGGCGGGCGCCGGGGTCGCCGCCTGCGGCTTTGCGCGCAGCATCTCGGCCACGAACTGCGCCTCGCGCTGGCGCTCGAACGCCTTGCGCGCCTTGTACTTGCGCACCACGAAGGCGATCCACACCGCGGTTCCGGCGAGTATCACCAGCGTCGCGAGCGTGACCAGCGTCGGCATGCGGCGAGTATAGCGGCCCCTCCATGCAGACCGAACTCGCCGATTTCATCCGCGACACGCCCGAGGGACGCGAGGCGGACGCCATCCTGCGCAAGTGCGTGCACTGCGGCTTTTGCACGGCCACCTGCCCGACCTACCAGCTGCTGGGCGACGAGCTCGACGGGCCGCGCGGCCGCATCTACCTGGTCAAGCAGGTGCTGGAGGGCGCGCCGCCCTCCGCGCGCACGCAGCTGCACCTGGACCGCTGCCTGACCTGCCGCGCGTGCGAGACGACCTGTCCTTCGGGCGTGCGCTACGCGCGCCTCGCGGACATCGGACGCGGCATCGTCGAGGCGCGCGTGCCGCGCAGCCTGTGGCAGCGAATGCTGCGCGCGGCGCTCGCCTTCACGCTGCCGAGAACGCGCTTGTTCGCGCTGCTGCTCGCTTTCGGGCGGCCGTTCCGCTTCCTGCTGCCCGGGCTGGTTCCCGCGCCTGCAGCGCCGGCCGGCGACTGGCCGGCGCCGCGCCACGCGCGCAAGATGCTCGCGCTCGCCGGCTGCGTGCAGCCCGCGCTCGCGCCGCGCATCAACGCCGCCGCCGCGCGCGTGCTCGATCGCCTGGGCGTGTCGCTCCTCGAGGCGCAGGGCGCCGGCTGCTGCGGCGCGCTGCGCTACCACCTCAACGACCAGGCGGCGGGGCTGGACGACATGCGGCGCGTGATCGATGCCTGGTGGCCGGCGATCGAGCGCGGCGAGATCGAGGCGATCGTCATGACCGCGAGCGGCTGCGGGTCCACCGTGCGCGAGTACGGCCATTTGCTCGCGCACGACCCGGCCTACCGCGACAAGGCGGCGCGCGTCGCCGCGCTGGCGCGCGACCTGAGCGAGGTGGTCGCGCCCGAGGCGCTGCCGGCGCGCGCCGGGCTCGGGCGCGTGGCCTGCCATTCGCCCTGCTCGCTGCAGCACGGCCAGCAGGTACGTGGCAAGGTGGAGGCCGTGCTCGCGCGCGCCGGCTTCGAGCCCACGCCGGTGCCCGAGGCGCACCTGTGCTGCGGCTCCGCGGGCACCTACTCGATCCTGCAGCCGCAGCTCGCCGGCGAGCTGCAGCGCCGCAAGGTTGCCGCGCTGCAAAGCGGCCAGCCGGTCGGCATCGTCACTGCCAACATCGGCTGCCTCGTGCATCTGCAGGGCGCGGCGGAGGTGCCCGTGTGCCACTGGGTGGAACTGCTCGACGAGGCGCTGCGCGTGTAGTATCCGGCGCATGCTGGTCCGCGCCGCCTGCCCGCACGATTGCCCGGACACCTGCGGGATGCTGGTGACGGTCGAGGACGGTGTGGCAGTGAAGATCCAGGGCGACCCGGACATGCCGTTCACCGCCGGCACGCTCTGCACCAAGGTCGCGCACTACCTCGAGCGCACCTACGCGCCCGACCGCCTGAAGCACCCCTTGAAGCGCGTCGGACCTAAGGGCAGCGGCCGCTTCGCGCGTGTTTCCTGGGACGAGGCGCTCGACGAGATCGCCGCGCGCCTCAAGACGCTTGCCGCCGAAGATCCGCAGACCATCCTGCCGCTCAGCTACGCCGGCACGATGGGCATGGTGCAGTACAGCTCGATGGACCGGCGCTTCTTCCACAAGCTCGGCAGTTCGCAGCTCGACCGCACGCTGTGCTCCTCGGCGGGCAAGGCGGGCATCAAGGTCACGCTCGGCGGCTCGGTGGGCATGGATCCCGAGCGCTTCGACGAAGCGAAGCTGATCCTGCTGTGGGGCGCGAACCCGGTGGTGTCCAATCTGCACCTGTGGTCGCGCGTGCAGGAAGCCAAGCGCCGCGGCGCGAAGGTGGTGGCGATCGATCCCTATCGCAGCCTCTCGGCGGAGAAGTGTACGCAGCACGTGGCGCTGCTGCCGGGCACCGACGGCGCGCTCGCGCTCGCCATGATGCACGTGCTGATCGCGGAAGGCCTGCTCGATCGCGACTACATCGCGCGCCACACGGTCGGCTTCGAGCCACTGGCCGAGCGCGTCAAGCAGACCACCCCGCAGTGGGCCGCGGATATCTGCGGGCTGCCAGTCGAGACCATCGTGCAGCTCGCGCGCGACTACGGCACCACGAAGCCCGCCGCGATCCGCCTCAATTACGGCATGCAGCGGCACGCGGGCGGCGGCATCGCCGCGCGCACCATCGCCTGCCTGCCGGCGCTCACCGGCGCGTGGCGCGACGTGGCCGGCGGCATCGTGCTCACGACCGCGGACTTCTACGGCTTCGACCACGCGGCGCTCGAGCGCCCCGACCTGCTCGCCGGGCGCAGGCCGCGCGTCGTCAACCACGCGCAGCTCGGCGACGCGCTCACCGCCGCCGAGCCGCCGGTGAAGGCGGTGATCGTCTACAACAACAACCCGGTCGCGGTCTGCCCGGACTCGGAGAAGGTGCTCGCCGGCTTCCGGCGCGAGGACCTGTACTGCGTGGTCATGGACTCCTTCATGACCGACACCGCCGACTACGCGGACCTCGTGCTGCCCGCGACCACGCAGCTCGAGCACTACGACGTGCACAAGTCCTATGGGCACCTGTACGCGCTGGCCAACAACCCGGCGATCGCGCCGGTGGGCGAGTCGCTGCCCAACTCGGAGGTCTTCCGGCGCCTCGCGGCGCGCATGGGCTTCGACGAGCCGTGCTTTCGCGATTCCGACGAGGACATCTGCCGCACGGCGCTCGCCTCGACGCAGCCGCGCATGCGGGGCATCGACTGGGAAGCCATGAAGAGGACCGGCTGGCAGCGGCTCGACGTGCCCGCGCGCTTTGCGCCGTTCGCCGCAGGCGGCTTTCCCACGCCCTCGGGCAAGTGCGAGTTCTACAGCGCGGCGCTCGAGCGCCAGGGCATGGATCCGCTGCCGTTCTACCACCCGCCGGCGGAAGGGGCGACGCCCGGGGCGCTCGCGTTCCTGTCGCCCCCGGCGCGCAACTTCCTCAACTCGAGCTTCGCGCACCTCGAGCGCTTCCGCGAGCTGGAAGGCGAGCCGCGGCTGGAGATGCACGCCGCGGACGCCGCGGCGCGCGGCATTCGCGACGGCGACCAGGTGCGCGTGTTCAACGCGCGCGGCAGCCTGCGGCTGCGCGCGCGGGTCAACGACCGCCCGCGTCCCGGCGTGGTGGTCGCGCCCTCGGTGTGGTGGAAGAAGCACTCGCCCGACGGCGGCAACGCCAACAACCTCACGGCGCAGCGCACCGCCGACCTTGGCGGCGGCGCCACCTTCTACGACTGCACGGTGCAGGTTGAACGCCTCGAGCCGCATCCCGCCGCCTAGCGACGCGCTCTGGCAGAGCCTCGCGGAGACCTCGAACGACCTGCTGTGGGCGGTCGATCTTGCGGGTTGCTGGAGCTACCTGAGCCCCGCCGCCACGCGCCGCATCTACGCGTGCGAGGCCGCGGAGCTGCTCGGCCAGCCGATGCAGGCCGCGGCCGAGGAGACGCTGCGCGAGCGCGACCGCGCCGTGTTCGGCCGCGTGCTCGCGGGGCAGTCGGTGTTCCGCCTCGAAACGCGCCACCGCCGGCACGACGGCTCGCACGTGGACCTTTCCTTCAACGCGGTGCCGCTGCGCGACGCGCACGGCACCCTGCTCGGCGCCACGGGCACGGCGCGCGACATCAGCGAGGAGCGCGCGGCCGCCGCCGCGCTGCAGGAGAGCGTGGAAAAGCTGCGCCTCGCGGTGGACGTAGCCGAGTTGATGGTCTGGGAGTGGGACCAGGCGTCGAGCCGGCTGCACTGGGGCCGCCATCCCGCGGGCCACCTCGACGCGTTGGAGGGCCGCAGCATGCCCTGGAGCGAGTACCTGCAGCTCGTGCATCCCGAGGACGCCGAGCGCTACCTCGCGGACGCGCGCGCCGCCTGGGAGGGCCGGCAGCCCTATGCCGCGGAGCACCGCATCCTCGGCCGCGATGGCCAGGTCACCTGGATCTCCGCGCGCGGCAAGATCCTCGGCGACGCCGCGGGGCGCGCGGCGCGCATGATCGGCGTGTCGCAGGACATCACGGCGCGCAAGCGGCGCGAGGAAGAGGTGCGCTTCCTCGCCTACCACGACGTGCTGACTGGCCTGCCCAACCGGCGGCTGCTCGACGACCGCCTGGGCCAGGCGCTGCACCTGGCGCAGCGGCGCGGCACGCAGGTGGCGGTGATGCTGGTGGACCTCGACGACTTCAAGCTGGTCAACGACCGCCTCGGGCACCGCGGCGGGGATGCCGCGCTGCGCGAGGTGGCGCAGCGGCTCGGCGCGTGCATGCGCAAAGCCGATACGCTTGCGCGCCAGGGCGGTGACGAGTTCGTCGTCGTGATCCCCGCGCTCGGCCACCGCGAGGACTGCGCGGTCGTCGCCGACAAGATCCTGCGCGCCGTCGAGGCGCCGGTGCAGGTCGAGGGCGAGGCGGTGCGCCTGGGCGCGAGCATCGGCGTGTCGCTCTTTCCCGAGGACGCGCGCGACGGCGAGGCGCTGCTGCGCAATGCCGACGCGGCGATGTACCGCGCCAAGCAGTCCGGCGGCAACCAGTACCGCTATTACGGGCGCTAGCGCGCTGCGGTAGAGTGGCGCGCATGGGCTCGCTCGCGCGCCTGTCGCGCTTCCTGCTGCCGTACCGCGCGCGCATCGCCGCCGCGCTCGTCGCGCTCGTCGTCGCCGCCGCCGGCGTGCTCGCGCTCGGCCAGGGGCTGCGCACCGTGGTGGACGCGGGGTTCGGCAGCGGCGAGCCGCAGCTCCTCGACCGGGCGCTCGCCGCGGCCGTGGCGGTGGCGCTGACGCTCTCGGTCGCGACCTATTTCCGCTTCTATCTGATGATGAGCACCGGCGAGCGAGTGGTCACCGACCTGCGCCGCGCAGTGTTCGACCACCTGCTGGGGCTCTCGCCGGGCTTCTTCGAGCGCGTGCGCAGCGGCGAGCTGATGTCGCGCCTCACCGCCGACGCCACGGTGGTGCAGCAGGTGATCGGCTACGGGCTGTCGATGTTCGTGCGCAACCTGCTCATGATGACGGGCGCCGCGGCGATGCTGTTCGTCACGAGCTGGAAGCTCGCGCTGCTGGTGCTCGCCGGCGTGCCGGCCACGCTGGTGCCGATCCTCGTCGTCGGCCGCCGCGTGCGGCGGCTCTCGCGCGCCAACCAGGACCGCATCGCCGAGGTCTCGGCGCACGTCGACGAGGCGGTGCACGAGGTGCGCACCGTGCAGGCCTACGGCCACGAGGACCTCGACCGGGAGGAGTTCGGGCGCCACGCGGAGAACGCCTACGCCGCCGCCGCCGCCAACATCGGCCAGCGCGCCGCGCTGATCGCCGCGGTCATGCTGATCGCCTTCTGCGCGGTCGGCGTGATCCTGTGGGTCGGCGGGCACGACGTGCTCGCCGGTCGCCTGACGGCCGGTGAGCTTTCGGCGTTCGTGTTCTACGCCGGCGTCGTGGCGGTCGGCGCGGGCACGATATCGGAAGTGTGGGGCGACCTGCAGCGCGCGGCGGGCGCCACCGAGCGGCTGTTCGAGCTGCTCGACGCGCGGCCCGAGATCGTCGCGCCGGCTGCGCCGCAGCCCGCGCCCGCCGCGCCGCGCGTCCTGGAGTTCGACGCCGTCACGTTCTCCTACGCGGGGCGCGCGGTGACGCCGGCGCTCGAGCGCTTCGCGCTGCGCATCGGGGCGGGCGAGCGCGTCGCGCTGGTCGGGCCCTCCGGCGCGGGCAAGAGCACGGTGTTCGCGCTGCTGCTGCGCTTCTACGACCCGCAGGCGGGCGCGGTGCGCATCGACGGCATCGACCTGCGCGAGCTCGAGCCGCGCGCCGCACGCGCGCTGATGGCGGTCGTGCCGCAGGAGCCGGTGATTTTCGCGGCAAGCGTCTTCGACAACGTGCGCTACGGCCGGCCGGTGGCGAGCCGCGCCGAGGTGGAGCGCGCCTGCGAGCAGGCCTTCGCGCTGGAGTTCGTCTCGCGCCTGCCGCAGGGCCTGGACACGCCGCTCGGCGAGCGCGGCGTGACGCTCTCCGGCGGGCAGCGCCAGCGCCTGTCGATCGCGCGCGCGCTGCTCGCCGACCGCCCGATCCTGCTGCTCGACGAGGCGACCAGCTCGCTCGACGCGGAAAGCGAGCGCATGGTGCAGCAGGCGCTCGAGCGCCTGGAGCACGGCCGCACGACGCTGGTCATCGCGCATCGCCTCGCCACGGTGCAGCACGCCGACCGCATCGTGGTCATGGACCGCGGCGCGATCGTCGCGCAGGGCACGCACGCCGAGCTGATGCGCCAGGGCGGCCTGTACGCGAGCCTCGCGCAGCTGCAGTTCCTCGACGCCGGGCCGGAGCGCGTCGCGCGGGCGGCATGAGGGCGGCGGCCCTGCTGCTCGCGTTCGCGGCCGGCGCGGCGGCGCAGGCCGAGCCGCTGAAAGTCGGCAGCAAGCGCTTCACCGAGTCCTACATCCTCGGCGAGCTGGTCGCGCAGACGGCGCGCGCGGCGGGGGCCGAGGTCGAGTTCCGGCCCGGCATGGGCGGCACCGCGATCCTGTACGAGGCCGTGCGCACGGGCGCGATCGACGTCTATCCCGAGTACACGGGAACGCTGGCGCGCGAGCTGCTGGAAGGCGAGGCGCGCCCGACGCTGCGCGCGCTGAACGCGAAGCTCGCGCCGCTCGGCCTGGCGGTCTCGGTGCCGCTCGGCTTCGACAACACCTACGCCATCGGCGTGCGCCGGCCGGTGGCCGAGAAGCGCAAGCTGCGCCGCATCTCCGACCTCAAGCGCCACCCGAAGCTGCGCCTGGGCTTCGGTCATGAGTTCCTCGCGCGCCGCGACGGCTGGCCGGGCTTGAGCGCGGCCTACGGCCTGCCGCAGCGCCCGCGCGGCCTGGACCACGGCCTGGCCTACGAGGCGCTCGCCGCCGACGAAGTGGACGTCATCGACCTGTACTCGACCGACGCGAAGATCGCGCGCTATGCGATCGTCGTGCTGGAGGACGACCGCGGCTTCTTCCCGGACTACGACGCGGTGCTGCTGCATCGCGCCGACCTGCCGCAGCGCTTCCCGCACGCCTGGCGCTCGCTCGTGCGGCTGGAGGGCAGCATCGGCGCCGAGGAGATGCAGCGCATGAACGCCGCCGCGGAGCTGGAGGGACGCAGCTTCGCCGAGGCCGCGCGCCTGCACCGCGGCGCGGCGCCGGCGTCCGCGCCCGCGCGCAGCTTTGTCGGCGTGCTCTTTGGCCCGGACCTGTGGCCGCTGACGCGCGAGCACCTGGTGCTGGTGTTCGCCTCGCTCGCGGCGAGCATCGCCGCCGGCGTGCCCCTCGGCCTGCTGGCCGCGAAGCGCAAGCGTGCCGAGCAGCCGGTGCTCGGCGCGGTGGGGGTGATCCAGACCATCCCGTCGCTCGCGCTGTTCGCGTTCCTCATCGCGCTGACCGGCGCGATCGGTACCTGGCCCGCGCTGCTGGCGCTGTTCCTGTACGCACTGCTGCCGATCGTGCGCAACACCCACGCCGGACTCGTCGGCATCGCCGCCGGCATGCGCGACGCGGCGCTGGCCCTCGCCCTGCCGCGCGGCGCGCGCCTGTGGCGCATCGAGCTGCCGCTCGCGCTGCCCACGATCCTCGCCGGCGTCAAGACCTCGGCGGTGATCAACGTCGGCACCGCGACCATCGCGGCGTTCATCGGTGCGGGCGGCTACGGCGAGCGCATCGCCTCGGGGCTCGCGCTCAACGACAACGCGCTGCTGCTCGCGGGTGCCATTCCGGCGGCGGCGCTGGCCCTGCTGGTGCAGGCCGCGTTCGAGTTCGCCGAGCGGCGCTTCGCCTGGATGCGCCCGTCGCGCGCGGTATGATCCGGGCTTCCGTTCGAGGGGTGATATGGCTCAGGTGATCGGCGTGCCGCGCGAGACCGCGGCGGGCGAAAAGCGCGTGGCGACCGTGCCCGAGGTCGTCGAGAAGCTCGTCAAGCTCGGCTTCAAGGTTGCAGTGCAATCGGGCGCGGGCGAGGCGGCGAATTTCGACGATCCGTCCTACCAGGCGGCAGGCGCGGAGATCGCGTCGGACGCCGATGCCCTCTGGTCCGCGGCCGACATCGTCTTCAAGGTGCGTGCGCCCACTCCTGAAGAGGTCGGGCGGATGCGTGAGGGCCAGACGCTGATCTCATTCCTCTGGCCGGCGCAGAACCCCGAGCTGATGCAGCAGCTCGCGGCGCGCAAGGCCACCGTGCTGGCGATCGACGCGCTGCCCCGCATGCTGAGCCGCGCCCAGAAGATGGACGCGCTGACCTCCATGGCCAGCATCTCCGGCTACCGCGCCGTCATCGAGGCCGCCAACGCCTTCGGCCGTTTCTTCAACGGCCAGGTGACCGCCGCCGGAAAGATCCCCCCGGCCAAGGTCTTCATCGCCGGCGCCGGCGTGGCGGGACTCGCCGCGATCGGCACCGCCGTGGGCCTCGGCGCCATCGTGCGCGCCAACGACACCCGCGCCGAAGTGGCCGACCAGGTGGTGTCGCTGGGCGGCGAGTTCGTGAAGGTGGAATACGAAGAAGAGGGCTCCGGCGGGGGCGGCTACGCCAGGGTGATGAGCGAAGGCTTCCAGCAGGCCCAGCGCGAGATGTACGCGAAGCAGGCGAGGGAGGTGGACGTCATCATCACCACCGCGCTGATCCCGGGGAAGCCCGCGCCGCGGCTGATCACGGCCGACATGGTGAAGAGCATGAAGCCGGGCAGCGTGATCGTCGACATGGCCGCGGAGCAGGGCGGCAACTGCGAGCTGACCGAGCCTGGCACGGCCGTGGTCAAGCACGGCGTCACGATCATCGGCTACACGGACCTGCCCAGCCGGCTCGCGAAGCAGGCCTCGACGCTGTATGCGACCAATCTGTTCCGCCTGACCGAGGAGCTGTGCAAGAAGAAGGACGGCGTGATCGACGTCAACATGGACGACGACGCTATCCGCGGCCTGACGGTCATCAAGGAGGGCAGCGTCACCTGGCCGCCGCCGCCCCTCAAGCTGCCAGCCCCGCCCGCCGCGGCGGCCAAGCCGGCGGCCGCGCCCCCGGCGCCCAAGGGCCACGGCCACGGCGCCTCGGCGGCGCCGATGCCCGCCCGGGCCACGGCGATCGTGTTTCTCGTCGGCGCGCTCGCCTTCTGGTTCGTCGGCGCCTACGCGCCGGCGAGCTTCCTCAACCACTTCACCGTGTTCGTGCTCGCCTGCTTCGTGGGCTACATGGTGGTGTGGAACGTGACGCCCGCGCTGCACACGCCGCTGATGAGCGTGACCAACGCCATCAGCAGCATCATCGCCATCGGCGCGCTGATCCAGATCGCGCCGCCGCTCGCGGCGGGCGCCGGCGCGGGCAGGCCGGAAGCGTGGATCCAGTGGCTCGCGGTCGTGGCCATCGGCCTCACCGCCATCAACATGTTCGGCGGCTTCGCGGTGACGCGGCGCATGCTGCACATGTTCCGGAAATAGGGAGGCGCCATGTCCGCAACGCTGGCGACCGCCTCCTACATCGGCGCGACCATCCTGTTCATCCTCAGCCTCGGGGGGCTTTCGAACCCGGAGACCTCCCGGCGCGGGAATCTCTACGGCATCATCGGCATGGCGATTGCGGTGCTGGCCACGGTCTTCGGGCCGCGCGTCACGCCGGCGGGCTACGCCTGGATCATTGCGGCGATGGTCATCGGCGGCTCGATCGGGCTGTACGCCGCGCGCATCGTGAAGATGACGCAGATGCCCGAGCTGGTGGCGCTGATGCACAGCCTGGTGGGCCTCGCGGCAGTGCTGGTCGGCTTCGCCAACTACATCGATCCGGCGGCTTCGGCGGAGTTCCAGGGCGCGGAGAAGACGATCCACGAGGTCGAGATCTACCTCGGCATCCTGATCGGCGCGGTCACCTTCTCCGGATCGGTGATCGCGTTCGGCAAGCTTTCGGCGAGGATCAGCGGCAAGCCGATGTTGCTGCCCGGGCGCCACTGGCTCAACCTCGCCGGCCTCGTGGTGGTGCTCTGGTTCGGCTGGCGCTTCATCCAGGCGCACTCGATCCCGGAGGGCATGCTGCCGCTCGCCGTGATGACGGTGATCGCGCTGCTGTTCGGCATCCACATGGTGATGGCGATCGGCGGCGCCGACATGCCGGTGGTGGTCTCGATGCTGAACAGCTACTCGGGCTGGGCGGCCGCGGCCACCGGCTTCATGCTGTCGAACGACCTGCTGATCGTTACCGGCGCGCTGGTGGGCTCGTCGGGCGCGATCCTGTCCTACATCATGTGCCGCGCCATGAACCGCCGCTTCCTCGCGGTGATCGCCGGCGGGTTCGGGACCGAAGGCGGCAAACCCGCCGCCCCCGGTGCGGCCCCTGCGGGCGACGTCTCGCCGATCGGCGCCGCCGAGACCGCCGAGCTGCTGCGCGAGGCGAAGAACGTGATCATCGTGCCCGGCTACGGCATGGCGGTCGCGCAGGCGCAGCACACCGTCTACGAGATCACGAAGCTGCTGCGCGACAAGGGCGTCAACGTGCGCTTCGGCATCCACCCGGTGGCGGGGCGCATGCCGGGACACATGAACGTGCTGCTCGCGGAAGCCAAGGTGCCCTACGACATCGTGCTGGAGATGGACGAGCTGAACGAGGACTTCCCCGGCACCGACGTGTCGATGGTGATCGGCGCCAACGACATCGTGAACCCGTCGGCGCAGGAAGATCCGGCGAGCCCGATCGCCGGCATGCCGGTGCTGCAAGTGTGGAAGGCGAAAACCTCGATCGTCATGAAGCGCAGCATGGCCTCGGGCTATGCCGGCGTGGACAACCCGCTCTTCTACAAGGAAAATAACCGTATGCTGTTCGGCGACGCGAAGAAGATGCTGGACGAGGTGCTCGCCGCGCTGAAGGCCTGAGAGAAACTCCGGCCGCGCCCTGCGGTCGGAGCGCAAGTACGTTCCTGCGGAGACCAACTTGCAGCGCTCGCTGGCCGACCGCCTTCGATCCCTGACCGACCGCCTCGGGCGGCGCATGAGCGCGCCGACGCTGAAGATCGGCGTGTCGGCGCGCATCCTCCATCCGCAGCCTGGCTCGAAGGGCCTGCAGTCCAAGACCCTGCAGTACCTCGAGCAGACGGCGGCGCACTGGCTGATGTCGCGCAACGTGCTCGTGCTGATGGTGCCCACGGTGGACACCGGCGGGCTGCTCCACCGCAGCGAGGTACGGCTCGCCGACTATGCGCGCCACCTCGACGGCCTGATGCTGCAGGGCGGCGCCGACGTCTGCCCGCTCACCTACGGCGAGGAGCCGCTGGCGCGCGAGTGGGTCGGGGACCGCCTGCGCGATGAGTACGAGATCGAGCTGCTGCATTCCTTCATCGAGGCGGGCAAGCCCGTGCTCGGCATCTGCCGCGGCGCGCAGCTCATCAACGTCGCCTACGGCGGCACGCTCTACCAGGACATCGTGCGCCAGGTGCCGCAGGCGAAGCGCCACGTCACCGACGACTACGAGAAGCATCGTCACGAGCTGCGTTTCGAGCCGGACGGCTGGCTGGCGCGGCTGTACCAGGGCACCGAGCGCGCGCTCGTCACGTCGATCCATCACCAGTCGGTGAAGACGCTCGGCCAGCACCTGTCGGTCGAAGCCTGGTCGGCTTCCGACCAGGTGATCGAGGCGATCCGCGGCACCGGCAAGGGCTTCGTGCTGGGCGTGCAGTGGCACCCCGAGTTCCACGTGCCGGGCGACACCGGGCTGCTGGACAGCGCGCCCCTGCTCGACGAGTTCCTGCGCGCCGCCGAGCGCGCGGCCTGAGCCCATGGAGCTCGGCTTCCTGCCCAGCCTGCCGCCGGCCTTCGGCCAGCCGGCGCTCTTTGGCGCGCTGCTGCTCGCCGGACTGCTCGGTGGCGAGGTGGTGCGGCGCACGCTGGGATTGCCGCGCATCACCGGCTACGTGCTCGCCGGCGTGCTGCTCGGGCCCCAGGTCTCGGGATTCCTGGCCCCGGGCGCGCTGCTCGAGGCGCGCGTGCTGATCGACCTGTCGCTCGGCCTGATCGTGTTCGAGCTGGGGCATCGCCTGGACTTCCAGTGGCTGCGGCGCAACCGCTGGCTGTTCGCGGCGGCGATCGCCGAGAGCGTGCTGTGCTTCGCCTGCGTGTTCGCCGCGCTGCTCGCGTTCGGCTTCCAGCCGCTGCTCGCCGCCACCGCGGCGGCCATCGGCACCGCGACCTCGCCCGCGGTGGTGCTGCTGGTGGCGCACGAGCTGCGCGCCGCCGGCCAGGTCACCGAGCGCATGCTGCTGTTCACGGCGGTGAACTGCGTGGTGGCCTACCTGGCGCTGACGCTGCTGCTGCCGTTCCTGCACCTGGAGCACGCCACAAGCTGGCGCGCGGCGGTGCTGCACCCGCTGTACATCCTCGCCGGCTCGGCGCTGCTCGGCTTCGTGGCGAGCCTCACGCTGCTATGGCTCGCCGGCTGGGTGCGCAAGCGCGAGGACCGGCAGTTCATCCTGCTGGTTGCGCTGGTGGTGCTGGCGGTGGGCGCCGCGCGCAGCCTCAACCTTTCGGTGGTGGTGACGCTGATCACGCTGGGCATGCTGGCGCGCAACTTCGACTACGAGCACGTGCTGCTGCCGCTGCGCTTCGGCTACGGCGGGCAGCTGTTCTTCGTGATCCTGTTCGTGCTCACGGGCGCGAGCCTCGAGTTCGGCGCGCTGCCGGCGGTGGCCGGCGCCGTGCTCGCCTTCATCGTCGCGCGCTTCGTCGGCAAGGGCCTGGCGCTGGTGGCGCTCGGGCGGCTGTCGGGCGTGCGGCCGGCGAGCGCCGGGCTGCTGACGCTCGCGCTGATGCCGATGTCGGGCCTCGCGGTGGTGATGGTGCTCGACACTGCCGCCATGTACCCGGCCTTCGGCGGCGAGCTGGCCGCGGTGGTGCTGTCGGCGGTGGCGCTGCTCGAGATCCTCGGCCCGGTGGCGACGCAGATCGCGCTCCGGCGCGCGGGCGAAGCCGACCCGGCGGCCGGCAGCGCCTGAGCCCCGCGCCATGGCCGAGATGGATTTCACGCCTTCCCCCGAGCTGACGATCGGCGTCGAGCTCGAGCTGCAGCTCGTGCAGTCGCACGACTACGACCTGGCGCGCGACGCGGCCGAGCTGCTGGCGCGCCTGGAGAAGGTGCCGCTCGCCGGCGCCGTGAAGCCCGAGATCACCGAGAGCATGATCGAGCTGAACACCTCGGTGCACCGGCGCCACGCCGCGCTGGCCGCGGAGCTCGAGGCCACGCGCGACGCCGTGGTGAAAGAGGCCGGCATGCTGAACCTGCGCGTGTGCGGCGGCGGCGCGCACCCGTTCCACAGCTGGAGCGCGCGGCGCATCTTCCCCACCGAGCGCTTCAAGCACATCCTCGAGCGCTACGGCTACCTGGCCAAGCAGTTCACGGTGTTCGGCCAGCACATCCATGTCGGCTGCCCGAGCGGGGACGACGCCGTGTACCTGGTGCACATGATGACGCGTTACGTGCCGCATTTCATCGCGCTGTCGGCCGCCTCGCCGTTCTACCAGGGGGAGGACACTTCGTTCCAGTCCTCGCGGCTCACGGCGGTAAACGCCTTCCCGCTCGCCGGGCACATGCCCTTCGTCAAGGACTGGGCGGAGTTCCTCGAGTACTACGAGCGCATGCGCGCCTTCGGCGTCGTGGAGAGCATGAAGGACTTCTATTGGGACATCCGGCCCAAGCCCGAGTACGGCACGATCGAGATCCGGGTGTGCGATACGCCGCTCACGGTGGGGCGGGCGGCCGCGCTCGCCGCCTACGCGCAGGCGCTCGCCCGGTGGCTGCTCGACGAGCGGCCGCAGCCGGCGAAGCGCGCCGTGTACCTGGTGAACGCCTTCAACCGCTTCGAGGCGGCGCGCTTCGGCCTGCGCGGGCAGATCATCGATCCCTTCGCGGAGAAGAAACGCCCGCTGGCCGACGACGTCCTCGACGCGATCGCCGGGGTCATGCCGCAGGCGGCGGCGCTGGGTGGCGCCGATGCGCTCGCGGCGCTCGCCGCGGACGTGCGCAGCGCGTACTCGGACGCCGACTGGCTGCGCGAGCGCTTCGCCGCCAACAAGTCGCTCGCGCACACGGTGCGCGAGTCGGCGGCGCGCTGGGCGGGCGACAAGCCGCGCGCGAGCGGCTAGAATCGCCCGCGGCGCCCGTCACCCATGCTGCAACGCGCGATTCTCTTCCTGCTGTTCTACGCGTTCTGGATCCTGATGTCCGGCTACTTCACGCCGTTCCTGCTCGGCGCCGGCGCGGCGGTGAGCGCGGCGGTCGTGTGGTTCGTGCGCCGCATGGAGGTCGCCGATCGCGAAGGCCACCCGGTGCACCTCGGCTGGTCGGCGCTCGGCTACTGGCCCTGGCTGGTGAAGGAGATCCTCAAGTCGGCGATCGACGTCTCCAAGGTGATCCTCGACCCGCGGCTGCCCGCCTCGCCCACGGTGGTGCGCTTCCGGCCGAGCCAGAAGACCGTGGTCGGGCTGGTGACGCACGCCAACTCGATCACCCTCACGCCGGGCACGTTGTCGGTGGAAGTCTCGCCCGAGCGCTTCGTGGTGCACGGCCTGACGCGCGCCAGCGCCCAAGGCGCGGTGGACAGCGAGATGGATCGGCGCGTGGCGCGCTTCGAGGGCGGCCGATGATGTTCGCGGTCGCGGCGCTCGCGCTGCTGGTGGCGCTCGGGCTGGCGCTGGCGCGCGCCGTCGCCGGGCCGACGGTGTTCGACCGCGCGCTCGCCGGCAACTCGATCGGCACGCTCGCCATGATGATGCTGGCGGTGCTCGGCTTCCTCGCCGGGCGGCCGGAGTTCCTCGATCTCGCCATCCTCTACGGCCTGCTCAACGTCATCGGCACGATCGCGGTGCTGAAGTTCTTCCGCGTTGGCGACCTCGGCGACCCCGGCGAGGATCCCCGGCCGTGAGCCTGGCGGTCGAGATCGCTTCCTGGGCGCTGCTGCTCGCGGGCGGCGCCTTCTGCGTGATCGGGGGCTTGGGCCTCGTGCGACTGCGCGGCTTTTTTCCGCGCACCCATGCGTCCAGCGTCCTCGACGGCGGCGGCGCGGGACTGATCCTGGCCGGACTGCTGCTGCAGGCCGGCTGGACGCTGGTGGCGGTGAAGCTTCTGGTCATCGGCGTGCTGATCTTCTTCGCCTCGCCGACCGCAGCGCACGCGTTGGCCAACGCCGCGCTGGCGCGCGGCGTCAAGCTCGAACAGGACGGGGAGGCGCCATCGAAGCGCTGATCATCCAGGTGCTGCTGACGATGATGGCCGTGATCGTGATCGCGCTCATCTTCCAGCGCAACCTGTTCTCGGTGGTGGTGCTCGCGGGCATCTACAGTTTCCTGATGGCGACGGTGCTGGTGGCGCTCGATGCCGTGGACGTCGCCATGACCGAAGCCTCGGTGGGCGCGGGCATCTCGACCGTGCTGCTGCTCGGCGCCCTCCACCTGTGTGGTGGCGAGGAAGCCAAGCCGCTGCAGCGCGGCTGGCTGCCGCTCGCCGTCACGCTGGTGATCGTCGGCGCGCTGGTCTACGGCACGCTGCGGCTGCCGGCCTTCTCCGACCCGCATGCGCCGATCCATACCCACGTCGTGCCGCGCTACCTGGAACAGGGGCCCAAGGAGACCGGCGTGCCGAACGTGGTCACCGCGGTGCTCGCCAGCTACCGCGGCTACGACACGCTGGGCGAGACGATCGTGGTGTTCACCGCCGGCATCGGGGTGATCGCGCTGCTGCGCCGGCGCCGGCGCGACAAGGACGGACGATGAAGCGCGAGCCGGTGCTGCGCGTGGTGGGCAAGATGCTCATCCCCTACATGCTGGTGTTCGCCCTCTATGTCCAGTTCCACGGCGATTTCGGCCCCGGGGGCGGTTTCCAGGCCGGGGTGATCAGCGCCGCGGCCGTAATCTTCTACGCGATCATCTTCGGCCTGCCTGCGGCGCGGCGCGTCATGCCCGAGGCGCTGGTCGAGGCCATGGTCGCGGCCGGAGCCCTTCTGTACATCGCGGTGGGCTTCGCAGGCCTGCTGCTCGGCGGCAACTACCTGGACTACTTCGTGCTCGACACCGACCCGGTCGCCGGCCAGCATCGCGGCATCTTCTGGGTGGAGGTCGGCGTGCTGGTCACGGTGTCGGGCGTGATGCTGAAGATCTTCTACATGTTCGCGGGCCGCCAGCGCGAGGACTGACGTGCAGGCCTTCGCCAGCCATTACACCTACTGGGTGACCGTGCTGCTGCTCGGCGCGGGCCTGTACATCATGATCGCGCGCGGCAACCTGGTGAAGAAGCTGGTGGGCCTGTCGATCTTCCAGACCTCCGTATACCTGCTGTACATCGCGCCGGGCAAGCTCATCGGCGGCACCGCGCCCATCGTCAGCGAGGCCTACCAGGTCTACTCCAACCCGCTGCCGCACGTGCTGATCCTGACCGCGATCGTGGTCGGCATCGCCACGCTCGCGCTCGGCCTGGCGATCGTGGTGCGCATCCGCGAGGCCTACGGCAGCATCGAGGAAGACGAGATCGTCGCGGCGGACGCGCAGGCCGGGGACGGACGGTGATCGCGGCGCACCTGCCGGCCCTGGCGGTCGTGGTGCCGCTCGCCGCGGCGCCGCTCATCGTGCTCGTCCGGCACGCGGGCGCCGCCTGGGCGCTTGCGGTGGCCGCGGCGTGGTTCTCCTTCGGCGCGAGCCTGGCGCTCGCGGCGCAGGTGGCGGATGCGGGCGTGGTGTCCTACGCCATGGGCAACTGGCCGCCGCCCTGGGGCATCGAGTACCGCGTCGACGCGCTGTCGGCCTTCGTCGTCGTGCTGGTATCCGCGATCGGGGCGGCGGTCGCCCCATACGCGCTGAAGAGCGTCGCGGCGGAGGTGCCCGGCGAGCTGCGCTATCTCTACTACGCGATGCACTGCCTGTGCCTCGCGGGGCTGCTCGGCATGGCGATGACCGGCGATGCGTTCAACCTGTTCGTGTTCATGGAGGTCGCCTCGCTCGCGATGTACGTGCTGATCGCGCTCGGCCGCGATCGGCGCGCGCTGCTTGCCTCGTACCAGTACCTGCTGCTCGGCACGATCGGCGCCACCTTCTACGTGATCGGCGTGGGCGTGCTGTACCTGCAGACCGGCACGCTCAACATCGCCGACATGGCGGCGCGCCTGCCGGCGGTGGCCGGCGGCCGCCCGGCGCCGGCGGCGCTCGCCTTCATCACCGCCGGCATGTCACTCAAGCTCGCGCTCTTTCCGCTGCACCTGTGGCTGCCGAACGCCTACGCCTACGCGCCCTCGGCGGCGACGGCGTTCCTCGCCGCCACCGCGACCAAGGTCTCGGTCTACGTGCTGCTGCGCTTCCACTTCTCGGTGTTCGGCGAGAGCGCGGTGACCGCGCTGCTGCCGATGCCCGAGATCCTGATCGCGCTGTCGATCGCTGCCATCGTCACCGCGTCGCTGGTCGCCGTCTGGCAGGCCGACTTCAAGCGCCTGCTCGCCTACTCGAGCGTCGCGCAGATCGGCTACATCACGCTGGGCATCGGGCTGGCGACGCGCGACGGGCTGACGGCCGCGGTGGTCCATCTGTTCAACCATGGCATCACCAAGGGGGCGCTGTTCCTGCTGGCGGGCGGCATCGTGCTGCGCGCCGGCGGGGCGCGCTTCGAGAACCTGCGCGGACTGGGGCGTTCCATGCCGCTCACCGCGCTCGGCATCACGCTCGCCGGGCTGTCGCTGATCGGCGTGCCGGGCACCGCCGGCTTCATCAGCAAGTGGTACCTGGTGCTCGGCGCGATCGAAGCGGGGATGTGGTGGCTTGCCGCGCTGGTGGTGCTGACGTCGCTGATCGCCGTGGTCTACGTCTGGCGCTTCGTCGAGGCCGCCTACCTGAGCGAGCCGGGGGAAGCCGCGCCGCGCCCCGGCGAGGCCCCGATGCCGATGCTGGTCGTCTCGTGGCTGATGGTCGCTGCGTGTCTGTGGTTCGGTTTCGACACTTCCTTCACCGTCGGCGGGGCGAGCCGCGCGGCGCAGCTGTTGCTGGGAGGCGCGCCTTGAGTCCCGCGGGCTATATCGCGGCGGCGCTGCTCGTGCCCGCGGCGGGCGCGGCCGGCATCGCGCTCGCCGGCCGCTGGCCGAACCTGCGCGAGGGCGTGACGCTTGCCACGGCGGCGCTGCTCTTCGCCTGCGTGCTGGGACTGCTGCCGACCGTTCTGGGCGGCAGCCTGCCGCAGCTCTTCGTGCTGGAAATGCTGCCCGGCATCGCGCTCGGCTTTCGCGTCGAACCGCTCGGCATGCTGTTCGCGCTGGTCGCCTCCGGGCTGTGGATCGTCAACTCGGTCTATTCCATCGGCTACATGCGCGGCAACGACGAGCCGCACCAGACGCGCTTCTACGTGTGCTTCGCGCTGGCGCTGGCCGCGACGATGGGCATCGCGTTCTCGGCCAACCTGCTGACGCTGTTCCTGTTCTACGAGATGCTGACGCTCGTCACCTGGCCGCTGGTTACGCACCATGGCGACGACGAGGCGCGCAAGGGCGGGCGTGTGTACCTCGGGGTGCTGCTCGGCACCTCGATCGTGCTGCTGCTGCCCGCCGTGATCGTCACCTGGGTGGTTGCCGGCACGCTGGAGTTCACGCCCGGCGGCATTCTCGGCGGCAAGACCTCGAGCGCCGCACTCGGCGCGCTGCTCGCGCTCTACATGTTCGGCGTCGGCAAGGCGGCGCTGATGCCCATGCACCGCTGGCTGCCGGCGGCAATGGTCGCGCCCACGCCGGTGTCGGCGCTGCTGCACGCGGTGGCGGTCGTCAAGGCGGGCGTGTTCGCGGTCGTGAAGATCATCGTCTACGTATTCGGCACCGGCACGCTCGCGGCGACCTCGGCCTCCGACTGGCTGCCGACCGTTGCCGGCTTCACGATCATTGCCGCTTCGGTGGTGGCGCTGCGCGCGGACAACCTCAAGCGCCGCCTCGCATATTCGACAGTCAGCCAGCTATCCTATGTGGTGCTCGCAGTGGCGATCCTCGCACCGCTGTCCGTCATCGGTGCGGCGCTGCACGTCGCCGCGCACGCGGTGGGCAAGATCACGCTGTTCTTCGCGGCGGGCGCGATCTACACCGCCGCGCACAAGACCGAGGTGAGCCAGCTCGACGGCATCGGCCGCCGCATGCCCTGGACGCTCGGCGCCTTCGCCATCGGCGCGCTGTCCATGATCGGACTGCCGCCCGCGGCGGGGTTCGTCAGCAAGTGGTACATGCTCTCCGGCGCGCTGCAGGCCGAGCACTGGGTGGCGGTGGCCGTGATCGCGGGCAGCACGCTGCTCAACGCCGCGTACTTTGCGCCCATCGTCTATCGCGGATTCTTGCGCGCACCCGCCGGGCCGGCGCACGGCGAGGCGCCGCTGCCCATGGTAATCGCGCTCGTCGCCACCGCAGGCGCGACGCTGGCATTGTTCTTCTTTCCGCAGGTGCCGCTCGCGCTCGCGGGCGCGCTGCAGGGAGGTTGACGTGAGCGAGCACTGGCTCGTCCGACCCTCGACCATCCGCCTGCTGTGGCGCGTGTTCATCGCGGTGCTCGCGCTCACCGTGGCCGCGGAGTTCTTCGTCGCGCACCATCCGCACTTCGACGTCGAGTCGCTGCCCGCATTCGGCGCCTGGTACGGCTTTCTCGCCTGCGCGGGGATGATCGTGTTCGCCAAGGGGCTGGCGCTGTTCCTCAAGCGGCGCGACACCTACTACGACGACGCAGGGGACGGCCGCGATGATTGACCTGCTCCACCCGGGCCTGCTCGTCGTGTTCGCGGGCGTTGCGCTCGCGCTGCTGCGCGGCCCGGTGCGCGCCGCAGTGGCGCTCGCCGCGCCGCTCGCCGCGCTCTGGATCGTGCTCGCCGCTCCCGCGGGCCCCGCCTGGAGCGGCAGCTGGCTCGGACTGGACATGCGGCCGCTCGCCTACGATGCGCTCTCGCGGCTGTTCGCCGTGATCTTTGCGCTGATGGCGTTCGGCGGCGCGCTGTTCGCGCTCAACCAGAAGAGCCGGCTCGAGCTGCCGGCGGCCTTCGTGTACGCCGGCTCGGCGATCGGCGCGGTGCTCGCCGGCGACCTGGTGACGCTGTTCGTGTTCTGGGAGCTGATGGCGGTCGGCTCGACGCTGGTGCTGTGGAGCGCGGGCGCATCTGCGTACCGCGCGAGCATGCGCTACCTCGCCATCCACCTGCTCGGCGGGGTGCTGCTGTTTGCCGGCATCGCGGGCCACGTGGCCGAGACCGGCTCCACGGAGTTCGCGCGCATGGCGCTCGACTCGCCCTCGCACTGGCTGATCCTCGCGGGCTTCCTCGTGAACGCGGGCGCGCCGCCGCTCTCCGCGTGGCTGCCCGACGCCTATCCCGAGGCGAGCTGGAGCGGCATGGTGTTCCTCTCGGCTTTTACGACGAAGACCGCGGTATGCGTGCTGCTGCGCGGCTTTCCCGGGACGGAACTGCTAGTGTGGGTGGGCCTGTTCATGGTGTTCTACGGCATCGTCTACGCGCTGCTCGAGAACGACATGCGGCGCATCCTCGCCTACAGTATCGTCAACCAGGTCGGCTTCATGGTGACCGGCATCGGCATCGGCACCGAGATGGCGCTGAACGGGGCCGCCGCGCACGCCTTCACCCACATCATCTACAAGGCGCTGCTGCTGATGTCCGCGGGCTCGGTGCTGTACGCCACGGGCAAGCGCAAGTGCACGGACCTCGGGGGGCTGTTCCGCACCATGCCGCTCACCACCGTGTGCGGCACCATCGGCGCGCTCGCCATCTCCTCGTTCCCGCTCACCTCCGGCTTCGTGTCGAAGTCGATGATCTCGCAGGCCGCGGGCGACGAGCACCTGCTCTGGGTGTGGCTCGCGCTCGCCGCGGCGACCGCGGGCGTATTCCTGCACGCCGGAATCAAGTTTCCCTGGTTCGTGTTCTTTCAGAAGGACTCGGGCCTGCGGCCGCCGGAGCCGCCGCTCAACATGCGCCTGGCGATGCTCTTTTTCGCGGCGCTGTGCATCGGCCTGGGGGTGTTCTACCAGCCGCTCTATGCCCTGCTGCCCTTCGGCACGCAATACGTGCCGTATACCGGCGCGCACGTGGTCGTGCAGCTCGAGCTGCTCCTCTTTTCCGGGCTGGCGTTCTTCGTCATGCTGCCGATGCTGCGCCGCACACTGACCATCACGCTGGACACCGACTGGGTCTACCGGCGCATGGCGCCGGCGCTGGTGGCGGCCGCCGAAGCCGGCTGGCGCAGAGCGGTGCACGCGATCGGGAGGTCGCGCGGCAGCGTACTGCACCGCCTCGACTCGGCGGTGCAGGGCCTGCACGGGCCGCAGGCCTTGTTCGCGCGCACCTGGAGCTCCGGCGGCATGGCGCTCTGGGTTGCCCTGATGCTGGCGCTGTATCTGCTGCTGGGCTACCTGTGAACCCGCCCCGCGCCGGGAGATTTCATATCGTGAAGTTGTCTTGCGGCGGCTGAAGAGGGGGCGTTAGAATGGCCGCGCAACTTCCGAACGGGGCCCGAGCCCCGCGCCAGATCCACACCGAGACAGAGGAGACCCAGACATGAGCAACGAACAAGTCAAGCCCGAGGCTTCGCGCCGCAAGTTCCTGACGGGCGCGGCCGCGGCAACGGCCGGTGCGGCGACGCTCGGCTTCCCGATGATCGCCAAGTCGCAGTCGCCCATCGTCATCAAGATGCAGGGCTCCTGGGGCGCCACCGACATCTTCAACGAGATGGCGCAGGAGTTCGTGAATCGCGTCAACTCGATGTCCGGCGGCCGCCTGCGCATCGACTACCTGGTCGGCGGCGCGGTGGTGAAGCCGTTCGAAGTGATGGACGCGGTGTCCAAGGGCGTGCTGGACGCCGGCCATACCGTACCGGTGTACTGGTACGGCAAGTCGAAGGTCGCTTCGCTGTTCGGCTCCGGGCCGATCAACGGCTGCGACGCCTTCCAGACGCTCGCCTGGATCTACCGCGGCGGCGGCCTGGACCTGTACAACGAGCTGCTGCAGAAGCTCAACCTCAACGTCGTCGGCTTCTTCGCCATGCCGATGCCGACCCAGCCCCTCGGCTGGTTCAAGAAGCCGATCACGGACGCCAAGCAGCTGAAAGGCCTGAAGTACCGCACGGTGGGCCTGGCGGCGGACCTGTTCCAGCAGATGGGCGCCAAGGTGACGCAGCTCTCTGGCGGCGAGATCATCCCCGCCCTGGAGCGCGGTGTGATCGACGCCTTCGAGTTCAACAACCCGACCTCGGACAGCCGCTTCGGCGCGCAGGACGTGATCAAGAACTACGAGATGGGCAGCTTCCACCAGGCGATGGAGTTCTTCGAGATCATCATCAACAAGAACAAGTGGAACTCCATGGGCAAGGACCTGCAGGCCATCTGGCAGTACGGCGTCGAGGCCGCGTCGCAGGCGAACTTCTGGACCGGGCTGGCGAACTACTCCAAGGACCTGCAGGTGCTGATCAACAAGCACAAGGTCAAGGTGAGCCGCACGCCGCGCGCCGTGTTCCAGGCGCAGTTGGACGCGTGGGACATCCTCACCAAGAAGCTCTCCGACGAGGACCCGTTCTTCAAGCGGGTGGTCGAGTCGCAGAAGACGTGGGCCAAGGAAGTGGTGTACTACTGGGCGTTCAACGACGCGCCGTTCAAGATGGGCTACGAGCACGTGTTCAAGACCAAGCTCCCGTCCTGAGCATCGCCGATCCATCGCGAGACTGGGGCGGCGCCGCGGGCGTCGCCCCATTTTTGTTCCTGAACGGGGCGGACCATGCTTAACCGCTTCATCCTCGGTATTGACCAGTTGAGCAAGACGGTCGGCCACGCGTTCGCGTGGTGCATCATCATGCTCACCTTCGGCACGTCCTACGAAGTGTTCGTGCGCTACGTGCTGAACGATCCGACGAGCTGGGCGTTCGACTACAGCTACCTCATGTACGGCGCCCTGTTCTTCATGGCCGGCCCGTACGCGCTGTCGCGCAATGGCCACGTGCGTGGCGACTTCCTGTACCGCATGTGGCGTCCGCGCACGCAGGCGACCGTGGAACTGAGCCTGTACGTGCTCCTCTACTTCCCCGGCGTGCTGGCGCTGGTCATCGCCGGCTGGGCCTACGGCATCGATTCCGCCAAGATCCGCGAGGTGAGCGTCAACAGCCCGGCCGGCATCCCGGTCTGGCAGCTGAAACTGCTGATCCCCTGCGGGGCCGGCCTGCTTGCTCTGCAGGGGCTGGCGGAGGTCCTGCGCTGCGTCATCTGCCTGCGCGAGGGCCGCTGGCCGACGCGCCTGCACGACGTCGAGGAGCTGGAAGACGTTCTGATACAGCAGCACGCCGGCGAGCAGCGCGGCACCCCGGGAGGCGGCCAGTGAGCGATCCGATCATCGCCCTGGCGATGCTGGGGCTGTTCATCTTCGTCATCCTGCTGGGATTCCCGATCGCCTTCACGTTGATGGGCATGGGCGTGGCCTTCGGCTACTACGCCTACTACCAGCCGGGGCAGGAGTTCTTCGACAACCGCATCTTCTACCTGCTCACGCAGAACACCTGGAGCGTCATGAGCAACGACGTCCTGGTGGCGGTGCCGCTGTTCCTGTTCATGGGCTACGTCGTCGAGCGCGCCAACATCCTCGATCGCCTGTTCCTTAGCCTGCAGGTGGCGCTGCGCCACGTGCCGGGCGCGATGGCGGTCGCCACGCTCCTGACCTGCGCGATGTTCGCCACGGCGACCGGCATCGTCGGCGCCGTCGTGACGCTGATGGGGCTGCTCGCCTTCCCGGCGATGCTCAAGGCGGGATACGACGAGAAGCTCTCCGCGGGGGTGATCTGCGCGGGCGGCACGCTCGGCATCCTGATTCCGCCGTCGATCATGCTGATCGTCTACTCGGCGACCTCGTCGGTGTCCGTGGTGCGCCTGTACGCCGCGGCGCTGCTTCCCGGCATGCTGCTCGCCGGCCTGTACGTGGCCTACGTCATCGTACGCGCCGTGCTCAACCCGAAGCTCGCGCCCCGGCTCCCGCCCGAGCAGAGCAACGTGCCCTGGGGCAAGACCTTCCTGCTGCTTGCGCAGGCCTTCGTGCCGCTCGCGGTGCTCATCATGGCGGTGCTCGGCTCGATCCTGTTCGGCCTGGCGACGCCGACCGAGGCCGCCGCGGTCGGCGCGCTCGGCGCGATGGTCCTCGCCGTGGCTTACCGGGCGCTGTCTTGGGCGCGCCTGCAGGAGGCGGTGTACCTGACCGCGCGCACCTCGGCGATGGTCTGCTTCCTGTTCGTCGGCTCGTGGACCTTCTCCTCCGTGTTCTCGTATCTGGGCGGCGAGGGCATCATCAAGGAGTTCGTGCTCGGGCTCGATCTGAACCCGGTCGCGTTCCTCATCATGGCGCAGGTCATCATCTTCCTGCTCGGCTGGCCGCTGGCGTGGAGCGAGATCATCATCATCTTCGTGCCGATCTTCCTGCCGCTGCTGCCGCACTTCCACATCGACCCGATGATGTTCGGCATCCTCGTCGCGCTCAACCTGCAGACCTCGTTCCTCACGCCGCCGATGGCGATGTCGGCCTACTACCTGAAGGGCATCGCGCCGCCGCAGGTGCAGCTGTGGACGATCTTCAAGGGGTGCTTCCCGTTCCTCGGCATGGTGTTCGTCACCATGATCGTGGTGTACCTGGTCCCCGGGATCATGTTCTGGTTGCCGGACCTGATCTACGGGCGCTAGCGCCGGCATGGACGCCTCGCAGCTCAACTGGCTGTCGGCCACCGACGCGGCGCGCGCCGTGCGCGACGGCGCCATCAGCGCCGAGCAGCTGACCGAGGCCTGTCTCGCGCGCGTGCGCGAGGTGGACGGCGACGTGCAGGCCTGGGCCTACCTCGATCCCGAGCATGCGCTGCGGCAGGCGCACGAGCGTGATCTCGAGCGCAGCAAGGGACAGCCGACCGGCCCGCTGCACGGCGTGCCGATCGGCATCAAGGACATCTTCGACACGGAGGATATGCCGACCGAGGATGGCAGCGTCCTGCATGCCGGGCGCACGCCGGCGCACGACGCGACCGCCGTGGCGATGCTGCGTGCCGCCGGCGCGGTGATCCTGGGCAAGACCGTGACCACCGAGTTCGCCACCTATCGGCCGGGCAAGACGCGCAATCCGCACGATCCGCGGCACACCCCGGGGGGATCCTCGAGCGGCTCCGCGGCCGCGGTCGCCGCCGGCATGGTGCCGCTTGCGCTGGGCAGCCAGACCAACGGCTCGGTAATCCGCCCGGCGGCCTTTTGCGGGGTCTACGGCTTCAAGCCCACGCACGGGCTCGTGCCGCGCGGCGGGGTCATGAAGCTCTCGCGCACGCTCGACCACGTGGGCATGTTCGCGCGCACGCTGGAGGACATCGCGCTCATTGCCGAACAGCTGACGGGCCTCGATCCGCGCGACCCGGACACACGCGCGCGCGCGCGCATGCCGTTCGCCGCGGCCGCCAGCGAAGAGCCGCCGTTCCCGCCGCTGCTCGCGTTCGTCAAGGGGCCGGTCTGGGATCGCGCCGCGGCGGAAACCGTGTCCGCGTTCGAGGAGCTGGCGCAGGCGCTCGGCGAGCGCGTCGTGGCGGTGGACATGCCCGAGTCGGCGCGCCAGGCACTCGACTGGCATCGTGTGATCATGGAAGCGGAGATGGCCGCGCACCTCGACCGCGAGTGGGAGCAAGGCAGGGACCAGTTATCCGAATCCTTGCGCCAGCAGCTGGCACGCGGCCGCGAGGTCACGGCGCTGGAATACCAACGCGCCTGCGCGCGCATCCCGCTGCTCAACGAGGGCTTCGAGGAGATCTTCGAGCGCTGCGATGCCGTGATGACGCCGGCGGCAGCGGGCACCGCCCCGCAGGGGCTGGAGTCCACCGGCGACCCGGCGTTCTGCACGCTGTGGACGCTGTGCGGCATGCCGGCGATCACGCTGCCGCTGATGCGCGGGGCGAACGGCCTGCCGATGGGCGTTCAGCTCGTCGGCCCGCGCGGCGGCGACCTGCGGCTGCTGCGCACCGCGCGCTGGCTGACGGCGCAGGTGGCAGCCGGCTGAAAGAACACGGAGGCAAGCGAAATGAACTTCAAGATCGTGGCAGGCATCGTGGCGGTGGCGCTGCTCATCGCCTTCGTCGCGCCGGTGGTGATCAAGCTGAAGGACGGAGCGTTGATCGTCGTGGCGCTCATCGGCCTGGCGATGGTGCTCACCGACGTCTGGCAGTCCCTCGGGACGAAGGACGAGTAGCGCAAGCGCGCGCCTAGCGCAGCGCGGCCAGCCGGTCGCGCAGCAACTCCAGCTCCGAGCGGTCGGCGAACGACAGCACCCAGTGGGTCACGCTGCCGTCGCTCGCGCGGATCACGCCGACCGACACTTCGACGTACGCCTCGGACCCGTCCTTGCGCCGCGCGCGCAGCGTGCGCCGGGCCGCCGGCTCCCGGAACAGCGATTCGGCGTCTTGCGGCTCGCGGAACAGCAGCGTCGCGGCCGGCCGGCCGAGCGATTCCGCGGCACGAAAGCCGAAGAACGCCTCGAATGCCTGGTTGACGTAACTGAGCGGCCGCGACGCCGACGCGGCATCGGCGAGCGCCATGGGCGTGCCGCAGGCGTCGAGCGCTGCCCTGGAGAGCGACGCTTCCGCCAGCAGCCGAAACAGCGCCGGCGCGACCTCCGGGCGGGTGGCGACGGGGCGGATTCTTTGCGGGACAGCCATGGGAGCACTTGTGCCACGGCCCCCCCGGCGCTGGCAAGCGCTCAGCGTCCGATTTGCATGCGAACGTGACAAATGCCGCGCTCGCCGGGCGCGTTCAGGCGGCGCGGGCTTCCCGGCGCGAGAGCGAGTAGCAGAAACGGCGCAGGCGCCGCAGGTCGGCTTCCTCGATGGCAGACTTCAGGAACGCCATGTTGCGGTCGATCTCGCCCTGGTAGAGGTTGGGGCCGTCGAAGTGCGCCTCGGCGAAGCGGTCGACGCCGCCGAGCTTGGTCTGCATGCGCGTGCGCGCGACATGCTCGTAGAAGCCCGGCGTCTTCAGCATCAGGTCGTCGGGCGAGGCGTAGCGCACGATCTCGCGGCCGTCGGCGAGCGTCTCGCGCGCGACGCGTCCCCACACGAACTCCTGGTAGAGGAACTCGCGGCATTTCTCCAGGTAGGTGCGATCCGACATCTGCCCGAGCAGGTCCGCCGTGCCCACCAGGCAGCCAAGCAGGCGGTCCTTGGGGTCGTGCAGCAGGATGTCATCGATGTCCATCTCGTAGCCGGTGAAGTGCACCAGCTTGGCGGCGGCGCCCGCCTCCTCGGCGAAGCCGAGCCGGGGCAGGTAGCGCAGGAGGAAGTCGGCGCTGCGGCTGACGTGGATCTTGGTGAACACCGCGCCGTTCTCGACGTGCGCTTCGGAGGCGCGCTTCACGTAGCCCGAGTCGTGCAGCAGCGCGACGACCATGCCGAGCATGGCGCGCCGCAGGCCGATGCGGTCTGCCGGCGAGCACGCGCGCTCGTGCCCGTCCAGCAGCCGCGCCATGGCGAGGGTCATGTCGAGCGTGTGGCGCATGTCGTGGTACGGCGTGTCGCAGGGCAGGTAGCCGGGGAAGTTGCCCAGGAACAGCGCCTTCACGTCGTCGAAGGCCTGCCGCAGGGGCGCCAGGCTCTCGCCCGGGTAGCGCGCGGCGAACAGCGCCAGCACGGCCTCGCGCACCGCGTCCGGATCCTCCACGTCGATCTTGTTGGTGACGTCGTTCTGGTTGAGGCGGTCGTGCACGGCGCAGCCCAGCGGGCCTTGAGGCCCGTTCTTCCCCCGGCGTCGTTGTCAGCATGCATTATCCCGCCGCGGTCGCGCGGAACGCAAAAGAAATCTGCGCCCGCGGCGCACAACGGCGCTGGAAAAAACTGAGACGGCCGATAAGCCGGGTTCTGTGCGGCGGGAGATCCCGCCACGGCAGCCATTCCTCTGGGCCCCAGGTCGCCCTGGAGCTCTAGCCACCTACCCGCAAGCTCGGCCGGGCCGGCCTCGAACGCTTGCCTATTTGGTGTTGCTCCGGATGGAGGTTGCCCGTTTCACCCCTCGGCTCTGACCCCGAGGACTCGTCTCTGTGGCCCTGTTCGTCGCCTTCATCTATACGCGCCGGGGTGTTACCCCGCATCCCGCCCTTCGGAGCCCGGACTTTCCTCTGTGTCGCCACAGCGGCTGCCTGGCCGTCTCAGTCGCCATTCTACGCGTGCCGCGCCTGCTTTCCGGCCGACAGCCTGAAGAAGCGCGCGTCATCGTAGAACTCGCCGCGCTCGCCGTCGGGCAGCCAGCCCGGGTAGCCGAAGACGGGCAGCGGCGCTAGCAGCTGCGGCGAGGCGCCGGCGGGCAGGCTCTCGAGCCAGGCCGCGGCCTGTGCGTCGGCGTCGCGCGCCGGATCGATGAACAGCGCCTTGCAGGTGATGCCGGGCCGCGGCGCGAGCGCTTGCTCGAGGGTCGCGTGACCCAGGACCACGAAGCGCATCGCCTCCAGCACGCGCTGCCGTTGCTCCCAGAACAGCGCCTTCCAGCGGAACTCGCGCACGAGCGCGATGAGCGCGGCATCCGCGCAGGCGACGAGCGCGCCGCCCTCGTCGAAGATAGTGAGCAGGTCGCGCAGCCGGCCGCGCCGCCCGCCCTCGCGCGGGATCTCCGCGGCGTGCAGCGCGTTGATGCGCGCTTTGGTGCGCGGGAACGCCAGCCAGCACAGGGCGTTGAAGAGGTCGTGCGGGTTGCCGCGGCGCGTCTGCACCCGCCCGGTCTCGAAGAGGTGGACCTCGTAGTAGGGGTCGCTGGCTGCCGGAGGAACGAAGCGCACCGGCCGGCCGCTAGCCGTGCGCAGCCCGGCGCGCTCGGCGGCCGCATTGAGCGCCTCGTGCGAGGGGGCGCTGCCAAGCGTCTCGAGCCAGGGCCGCAGCGGCGCGAAGATCGGGTGGGCTAGGCGATCTTCCAGGGCAGGGTCTCGCCGGCGCGCAGCGGCACGAGACGCTCCGCGCCGAAGGGCAGCGTCTCGGGCACCTTCCACTCCCGGCGCTCGAGCGAGATCGTGCCGCGGTTGACGGGCAGGCCGTAGAACTGTGCGCCGAAGCGGCTGGCGAAGGCTTCGAGCCGGTCGAGCGCATGCGCTTCCTCGAACGCGACCGCGTACAGCTCGAGCGCCGCGTGCGCGGTGTAGATGCCCGCGCAGCCGCAGGCGGTTTCCTTGGTGTGGCGCGCGTGCGGCGCGCTGTCGGTGCCGAGGAAGAACTTCGGGTTGCCGGAGGTCGCGGCTTCCACCAGAGCCTCGCGGTGCGCCTCGCGCTTCAGGACCGGCAGGCAGTAGTGGTGCGGCCGCATGCCGCCCTGGAACAGCGCGTTTCGATTGAGCAGCAGGTGGTGCGCCGTAATGGTGGAGGCCACGTTCGGCCCGGTGACTTCCACGAAATGCACCGCCTCGCGCGTGGTGATGTGCTCCAGCACGATCTTCAGCCCGGGAAAGCGCTCGACGAGCGGCCCCAGCACCTCCTCGATGAACACGGGCTCGCGGTCGAACACGTCCACCTCCGGGTCGGTGACTTCGCCGTGCACGAGCAGCGGCATGCCCTGCTCCTCCATCTTCTCCAGCGTGTGAAAGCAGCGCGAGATGCGCGTCACGCCCGCGTCGGAGTGCGTCGTCGCGCCCGCCGGATAGAGCTTCACGGCGTGCACCTGGCCGGAGCGTCGCGCCAGCGCGATTTCCTCGGGCGGCGTGTCGTCGGTGAGGTAGAGCGTCATCAGCGGCTCGAACGACGCGCCCTCCGGCAGCGCCGACAGGATGCGGCCGCGATAGGCGAGCGCCTCCTGCGTGGTGCGCACTGGCGTGCGCAGGTTCGGCATGACGATGGCGCGCGCGAAGCGTCGGGCGGTATCGGGCAGCACGTCCGCCATCTGCGGTCCGTCGCGCAGGTGCAGATGCCAGTCGTCGGGGCGCACGATCGTGAGCCGGTCCATAGGCCGATTCTAGCGGTCGCGACGGGGGGTAACGGGGGGGCTGTTACCCCTGTTCCGATCGGCGCGCGCCAGGGCCTTGCGATAGAGCGCGTTGCGCGGCACGCCGGTGATGCGCGCCGCGAGCCGCGCCGCCTCGCCCGCCGGCAGCGCTTCGAGCAGCACGCCGAGCACGCGCTCGGCTTCCGCCACCGAAGGCGCGGCGCTCTCGGCCGGGCCCAGCACCAGCACGAACTCGCCCTGCTGCCGGTGCGCGTGCGCCTGCAGCCAGGCTTCGGCGCCCGCGAGCGGCAGGCGCACGGTCTCCTCGAACTTCTTGGTCAGCTCCCGCCCGATGAACAGCTCGCGCTCGGCGCCGTAGCGCGCCTTCAGGTCCTGCACGCACTCGAGAACGCGGTGCGGCGCCTCGTAGAAGATCATCGGCCACGGCAGCTCGAGCGCCTCGAGCGCCTTGCGGCGCGCCGCGGCCTTGGCCGGCAGGAAGCCGACGAACAGGAACCGGTCCGCCGTGAATCCCGCGGCGGACCAGGCGGCGATCGCCGCACTGGGGCCCGGAACCGGTACCACGCGCACGCCGGCGCGATGCGCGGCCGCGACGAGCAGCGCGCCCGGGTCCGACACGCCCGGCGTGCCGGCATCCGTCACCAGGGCGACGCTGCGCCCCGCGCGCAGCTCGCCGAGCAGCTTCTCGCCGGCCGCACGCTCGTTGTGCGCGTGCAGCGCCAGCGTCGGACGCTCGATGCCATGCCGGGCGAGCAGGGTGCGCGTGGTGCGCGTGTCCTCGCAGGCGACGACGTCCGCCTGGCGCAGCACCTCTAGCGCGCGCGCGCCGACATCGGCAAGGTTGCCGATCGGCGTGGCGACGACATACAGGGTGCCGGGGGGCATGGTCAACGCACTGCGGGGCAGCAGCGTTAAGGGTGCCATGAACCCGGCGGGCGCGCGAGCCGAAGACCTGTGCGCGGAGCTGATGCGCCGCGCGGGGCTGCGCATCCTGGCGCGCAACTGGCGCTGCAGGCACGGCGAGATCGACCTCGTGGCCGAGGAGGGTGGAACGCTGGTGTTCGCCGAGGTGCGGCTGCGACACGACGCCGCCTACGGCGGGGCGGCCGAGAGCGTGACCGCCGCCAAGCGCGCGCGCCTGCTCGCCGCCGCGCGGCTCTACCTCGCCGGGCGGCCGGACGCGAGCTGCCGCTTCGACGTACTGCTGCTCGACGCGCTTGCGCCCGCGCGCATCCACTGGATCCGGGACGCCTTCGGCGAATAGGCGCGCCCAGCGTGTAGAATCCTGCGGGCATGGGGCACGCCGATCAGAACGCCGCGCTCGCCGAACGCATCGCCGCGCACTTCGCCGACAGCGCCAGGCTCAAGGTCGCAGCCGCGCAGCCGCTCGCCGGTCCGATCGCGCGCGCGGTGGAAGCGATGAGCGCGTCGCTGCGCGCGGGTGGCAAGGTGCTGGCCTGCGGCAACGGCGGCTCGGCGGCCGACGCGCAGCACTTCGCCGCCGAGCTGGTGAATCGCTTCGAGCGCGAGCGGCCGCCACTCGCCGCTCTGTCGCTGGCGGCCGACACTTCCAATCTGACCTCGATCGCCAACGACTACAGCTACGACCAGGTGTTCGAGAAGCAGTTGCGCGCGCTCGGCCGCCCGGGGGACGTGCTGCTCGCCATCTCGACCTCCGGCAATTCGCCCAGCGTCGTCGCCGCGGTGCGTGCCGCGCGCGAGTTGCGGCTGCGCACGGTCGCGCTGACCGGGCGCGGCGGCGGCAAGACCGGCGAGGCGCTCGGCGCGGACGACGTGCACATCTGCGTGCCGCACGAGCGCACCATGCGCATCCAGGAGGTGCACCTGCTCGTGCTGCACTGCCTGTGCGACGGCATCGACTTGCAGTTGTTCGGAGCGAACTCATGACTTCCTGGAGAAGCGCAGTTGCGGCCGCCGCGTTGGCGCTGCCGCTGCTGCAGGGATGCGTGGAGATGGCGATCATCGGCGGCGCCGGCGTGGCCGTGGCCACGGCCGAGGACCGGCGCACCACCGCCACGCAGATGGAGGACCGCGGCATCCAGCTGCGCGCGTCGAACCGCATCGACGACCGCTACGGCGACCGCGTGCACGTCAACGTGACCGTCTTCAGTCGCCACCTGCTGCTGACGGGCGAGGTGGGCGACGAGAAGACGCGCGCCGACGTCGAGGCCTTGGCGCGCGGCGTGCCCAACGTCGCCGGCGTGGTGAACGACGTGCAGATCGCCGGCGTATCGTCGACCACCTCGCGCTCCAACGACGCGCTGATCACCTCCGCCGTGAAGACGCGCTTCGCGGACGCCAACAAATTCAACCTGTTCCACGTCAAGGTGGTGACCGAGGCGGCGGTCGTCTACCTGCTTGGCGTCGTCACCGAGCAGGAAGCCGCCGCCGCCGTGGAGATCGCGCGCACCACCAGCGGCGTGCGCAAGGTGGTCAAGGTGTTCGAGTACTGCACGCCCAGCGACGAGCTGTGCCGGCCGCCCAAGTAGCGACCGGCGCGCCCGCGTTCGAGCGCAAGATCCTCCGGCCGCAAGACGCGCTGCGCTGGGCGGCGAATGCCCCGCGGCCGCTCGTGTTCACCAACGGCGTGTTCGACCTGCTGCATCGCGGCCACGTCACTTATCTCGCCCGCGCGCGCGCGCTGGGCGCGTCGCTGCTCGTCGCGCTGAACGGCGACGCTTCGGCGCGGCGCCTGGGCAAGGGGCCCGGCCGGCCGGTGAACGGGCTCGAGGACCGCATGGCCCTGATCGCGTCGCTCGAATCGGTGGACGCCGTGACGTGGTTCGACGAGGACACCCCCGCGCGCCTGATCGAAGCTTGCCGCCCGGAGGTGCTGGTGAAGGGGGGCGACTGGCCCGTGGAGCGCATCGTCGGCGCTGCCGGGGTGCTGGCGCGCGGTGGCGCCGTGCACGCCATCCCCTTCGAGCACCAGCGCTCGACGACGGCGCTGCTGGCGCGCGTGGGCGCGCTCGCTAAAGGCGCAGCTCGAAGAACCGCGCGCCGGGCGTCGGCTGAGGGGCGTAAGGTCCGCGCGGCGCAAAGCCGAGCGCGGCGTAAAGCGCCAGCGCGGAGGTCATCTTCGGCAGGGAATCGAGGCGCAGCACGCCGCAGCCGCCGGCGCGCGCCGCGGCGATGACCGCTTCGACGAGCCGTTGCCCAAGGCCGCGGCCGCGATACGCCGGGCGCACGTAGAGCCGCTTCATTTCCGCCGCACCGTCTTCCAGCCGGCGCAACGCGGCGCAACCGGCCGGCGCTCCGTCCTCGTGCGCGAGCAGCAGCAGGCCCCCCGGAGGTCCGTATTCCCCCGGCAATTCAGCCAGTTCGCGCTCGAAGCCCGCGAAGCAGCAGGGCTCCGCGACCCAGGCCTGGTATTCGCGGAACAGCGCGCGCACTGCGTCGAGATCGGCGCCCGTGCGCGCCGGGCGGAGTTCGCTCATGGATTGCTATCATGCACCGGTGAAGCTGCAGCAGCTCAAGGTCGACTACAGTGCCGAGCAGGACCGACTGCTGATGCTGATCGCAGCGAGCGACGGCGTCGAGCTGCGGCTGTGGCTCACGCGCCGCTACGTGAAGCTGCTCTGGCCGCTGCTGGTCAAGCTCGCCGAGGAGGCGAGCCCGCGCATCCGCACGCAGGCCAATCCCGAGGCGCGCAAGGCGCTGCTCGGCATCGAGCACGAGCAGGCAGTGAGCAAGGCGGATTTCAGCAAGGCCTACGACAAGGGATCGCGCAGCACGCCGCTCGGCGAGGAGCCGCTGCTCCTCGGTCGCATCCAGACGGGCCACGACCGCAAAGGCCGGCCGGTGCTCGCCCTGCACCCGGCGAGCGGGCAGGGCATCACCCTGACGCTCGATTCGGTGCTCCTGCATTCGCTCTGCCGCCTGCTGCAGGCGGCGGTGAAGAAAAGCGGCTGGGACCTGGAGCTCAAGCTGCCCGGCGCCGAGGCGCCGCCGGCCGAAGAGCCGCGCGCCGGACGCACGATCAACTAGCCGGGTCCTCCGCGCGCAGCGCCTCGAGGCGCGCCGAGGCGTGCAGCCAGTCCTCCTCGGCGTGCGCCAGCGCCTCGGCAAGCCGCGCCTCCGCCTTCGACAGTTCCGCCACCTTGTCCTTGTCCGGGTTCGCGTACAGCGCCGGATCGGCGAGCGCGCTGCGGATCGACCCGATCTCCTTCGCCAGCGTCGCGAGCTGCGCCTCGATCGCGGCGAGCTGCTTCTCCAGCGGCCGCAACCGCTGCTTGAGGCCGGCGCGCGCCTCGGCCTCGGCGCGGCGCTCGTCCTTGCGCGAGGAGCGCGGCGCCGCCTCGCGGACGGCGCGTCCTTCCTTCAGCCGCAGCTGCCGGTAGTCGTCCAGGTCGCCGTCGAACTCGCGCACGCGGCCGTCGGCCACCACCAGGATGCGGTCGGCGCAGGCGGCCAGCAGGCTCCGGTCGTGCGAAACGATCACCAGCGCCCCGGAGTAGCTCTGCAGCGCGATGGCGAGCGAGCGCCGCATCTCCAGGTCGAGGTGATTGGTGGGCTCGTCGAGCAGCAGCAGGTTGGGCCGGCGCTTGATGAGCGCCGCCAGCGCGAGGCGCGATTTCTCGCCGCCCGACAGCGGCCCGATCGGCCGCTCGGCGCGCTCGCCGGCGAAGCCGAAGCGCCCGAGGAAGTCGCGCAGCGCCTGCTCGCGCTCGCCACGATAAAGGCGCGTCATCATGGCGAGCGGGGTTTCGTCGGCGCGCAGCAGCTCGACCTGATGCTGCGCGAAGTAGCCGATGACCAGGTCGCGCGCCTCGATGCGCTCGCCCGCGAGCGGGGCGAGCTCGCCGGCCAGCAGCTTGATCAGCGTGGTCTTGCCGTTGCCGTTGGCGCCGATCACCGCGACGCGGTCGGCGCTGGTGAGGGCGAGCTCCACCCCGGACAGGACCGGGCGGCCGTCGTAGCCCGCGGCGACGTCGTGCAGTGCCACGATGCGCTCGGGCTGGCGCTCGGGCTCCTCGAACTGAAAGTGGTAGGCGTCCGCCGCAACCACCGGCGCGACGCGCGCCATGCGCTCCAGCCGCTTCAGCCGGCTCTGCGCCTGGCGCGCCTTGGTGGCCTTGGCGCGGAAGCGCTCCACGAAGGCGGTGATGCGGCGGATCTCGCGGTCCTGCCGCGCGGCCGCGGCGTACTGCTGCTCGAGCTCGACGGCGCGCGCCTGCTCGAAGCGCGAGTAGCCGCCGTCGTACAGGCGTACCACGCCCCCCGGTAGGATGGCGAGCGTGCGATCGCACACCCGGTCGAGGAAATCCCGGTCATGTGACACGACGATGATCGTGCCCTCGTACGCCCGCAGCCAGCCCTCGAGCCAGAGGATGGTGTCGAGGTCGAGGTGGTTGGTGGGCTCGTCTAGCAGCAGCAGGTCGGAGGGCGCGATCAGCGCGCGCGCCAGGTTCAGGCGCATGCGATAGCCGCCGGAGAACTCGCGCACCGCGCGCGCGGCGTCTCCCGGCGCGAAACCCAGGCCCGCGAGCAGCGCCTGCGCGCGCGCCGCCGCCGTGTAGCCGCCGGCATGTGCATGACGCTCGTGCGCGTGCGCGATCGCCTCGCCGTCGCCGCTCGCCTCGGCCGCCGCGATCTCGCCTTGCGCCGCGCGCAGCTCGCGGTCCGCGTCGAGGAGGTAATCGAGGACGATGCGCTCGAGCGCCGGCGCTTCCTGCTCGACGCGCGCCAGCCGCGTGCCGGGCTGGATCTCGCAGTCGCCCGCGTCGGACGCGAGCTCGCCGGCGAGCAGCGCGAGCAGGCTCGACTTGCCGCTGCCGTTGGCACCCACCAGGCCCACGCGCCAGCCGCGCTCGATGGTCAGCGACACGCCCGAGAAGAGCTCGTGCGGCCCCCGGGAAACGGCGAGATTGCGCAGCAGAATCATGCGGGAGAACGGAGTATAATTCGCGTCCTTGGCAAGTTCTTCCTTCGATCAGCTCGGCCTCATCCCGCCGCTCGCCCAGGCGGTCCGCGAACTCGGTTACGAGCAACCCACGCCCGTGCAGGAGCAGGCGATCCCGCTGGTGCTCGCGGGGCGCGACCTCATGGCGGGCGCGCAGACGGGAACCGGCAAGACCGCGGCCTTCGCGTTGCCGATCCTGCAGCGCCTCGCGCCGCAGGCCAGCACCAGCGCCTCTCCCGCGCGGCACCCGGTGCGCGTGCTGGTGCTGACGCCGACGCGCGAGCTGGCGATCCAGGTCGAGCAGAGCTTCAAGGAGTACGGCAAGCACCTGCCGCTGAGAAGCGCCGTGGTCTACGGCGGCGCCGACATGGACGCGCAGATCCGCGAGCTGCGCCGCGGCGTCGAGGTCCTGGTGGCGACGCCGGGGCGGCTGCTCGACCATGTGCAGAGCAAGACGGTGATGCTCAACCAGGTCGGCATCCTGACGCTCGACGAAGCCGACCGCATGCTGGACATGGGCTTCCTGCCTGACATCCGGCGCATCATCGCGCTGCTGCCCAAGGAGCGGCAGAACCTGCTGTTCTCCGCCACATTTCCCGACGAGATCCGCACCCTGGTGAAGTCGCTGCTGCGCAATCCGGCGGAGGTGCAGATCGCGGCGCGCAACGCGGTGGCCGACCTCGTCACGCACGTGGTGCACCCGGTAGCACGCGAGAAGAAGCGCGAGCTGCTCTCTTACCTGGTCCAGACGCGCAATCTGCAGCAGGTGCTGGTGTTCTGCGGCACGCGCATCGGCGCGAATCGCCTGGCGCACCAGCTGCGCAAGGATCGCATCCACGCCGACGCCATCCACGGCGACAAGTCGCAGGCCGAGCGCCTGGTGGCGCTGGAGAACTTCAAGGCCGGCAAGTCCACCGTGCTGGTGGCGACCGACGTCGCCTCGCGCGGCCTGGACATCGAAGGGCTGCCGCAGGTGATCAACTTCGACATCCCGCACTCGCCCGAGGACTACGTGCACCGCATCGGTCGCACCGGCCGCGCCGGCTTGACGGGCGAGGCGATCTCGCTGGTGGCGCCCCCGGACATGGAGGCGCTCGCCGCGATCGAGCGCCTGATCAAGAAGAAGATCGATCGCGTGCTGGTGCCGGGGTTCCAGCCCGACGGCGGCACGGCGGCGACGCTGATGGGCAGGGAGTCGCGTCCTGCGTCGCGCCGCGGCGAGGCGCCGCGTGCTACGGCGCCGCGGCCGGCGGCGCCCAGGCCGCAGCGTCCGCAGGGCGATCCCATCTTCTCCAAGCCCTACGAACCCAGCGCGGCGCCTGCCGCGGCTGCGCCAAAAGCCGAGGAATCTTCCCAGCAGTCCAAGCGCCGCCGGCCGCAGGTCGCGGCCCTGCTGGGCGGTCTGAAGAGGGCCTAGAGCCCTTTCTGAAAGTAGGGCGCTGCCGCGCACGTCTTTCCTGCGCAGCAGCGCATCGTGGTTCTCACACGCAGCGCGCGCCGTCGACCTCGATACAGCTCCCCGAGATCATCGCCGCCTCGTCCGAGGCGAGGTACAGGCAGGCATTGGCCACGTCGAGCGGCGTGGAGAAGCGTCCCAGCGGAATCGTGGCGAGAAACGCCTTCTTGGCTTCCTCGGTCACCGCGCCGCCGGCGAAATCGGCCGACAACGCCGTCTCGGGGCTGAACACGGGATTCACGCAGTTCACCCGCACCTTGTCCGGGCCGAATTCCGCGGCCATGGACTTGGACATCAGGATGACCGCGCCCTTGGAGCTGTTGTACACGGTCAGGCCGGGGCGGGGACGCAGCCCGGCGGTGGAGGCGATGTTGACGAAGCAGCCGCCGCCCTGCTTCTTCATCGCCGGCAGCGCGTGCAGCGCGGACAGGTAGATGCTCTTCACGTTGATGGCGTACACCTTGTCGAACTCGGCTTCGCTGACCTCCAGGTACGGCTTGCGCCGATGGGTCCAGCCGGCGTTGTTGACGACGACGTCGAGCCGGCCGAACCTGCCGGTGGCCGCGCCGACCAGCTTCGCCCAGTCGGCGCCCTTCGAGACGTCTGCCTGCACGAACTCGCCACCCACCTCCTTGGCGATGCGCGTGCCGCCCTCGGCGTTGATGTCGTTGACGATCAGCCGCGCGCCTTCCTCGGCGAAGCGCCGCGCGATGCCCGCGCCGAAACCCGATCCCGCGCCCGTGACGAGCGCCACCTTGTCCTTGAGCCTCATGTCGTTCCCTCCCTCGCGGTCATCATACTTTGAAGGGCGTGTGCTCGTTTAGCTCGTTCACGTAGCGCGCGATGCCCTGCGCCTCGCGCGTCAGGTAGTCCTCGACCGCCTGCGCGAAGCGCGGGTGCGCCAGCCAGTGCGCCGACAGCGTCTCCACCGGCAGCAGCCCGCGGAACAGCTTGTGCTCGCCCTGCGCGCCGCCCTCGAAGCGCGCCAGTCCCTGCGCGATGGCGTACTCGATCGCCTGGTAGTAGCAGGCCTCGAAGTGCAGCAGGGGCACGTGCTCCAGCGCTCCCCAGTAGCGGCCGTAGAGCGTGTCGCCCCCGATCATGTCGAGCGCCGCCGCGATCGGCGCGCCGCCGCGCTCGGCGACCACCAGCAGCAGGTGCTCCGGCATCGTCGCGCCGATGCGCAGGAAGAACTCCAGGCTGAGGTATGGGCGCTGGCCGTGCGCGGCGTAAGTGCTCGCGTAGCAACGGTGGAAGAACTGCCAGTCGCGCTCCTCGACCTCGGCGCCGCGCAGCCAGCGCAAGTGCACGCCCGCCGCGCGCACGCGCCGGCGCTCCTGGCGGATGTTCTTGCGCCGCTGGTGCGACATGCGCGCCAGGAACGCCTCGAAGTCGGCGTAGCCGGCGTTCTGCCAGTGGAACTGCACCGTGCGGCGCAGCATCATGCCCTGTGCCTCGAGCGCGCGCGCCTGCGCGTCGGGCGCGAACAGTACGTGCAGCGAGGAGAACTCGCGCGCCGCGGCGAGCGCGGCGCGCGCCAAAGTCTCGCACGCGCTCTCATCCGCGGCCAGCAGGCGCGGGCCGCGCACTGGCGTGAACGGCACGGCGCCGATCAGCTTCGGGTAGTAGGCGAGGCCGTGCCGCTCGTAGGCGTCGGCCCAGGCCCAGTCGAACACGTACTCGCCGCGCGAGTGCGTCTTGACGAACAGCGGCATCGCGCCGGCGAGCCGCCCGGCGCGCTCCAGCAGCAGGAACTGCGGCTGCCAGCCGGTGCGCGCGCTGGCGCAGCCGGTGTCCAGCAGCGCGTCGAGGAACGCGTGCCGCACGAAGGGATTGGCGCCGGCGAGGGCGTTCCAGTCGGCCGCGGGCACGCCGGCGAGCGACTCGGCGACGCGCAGGGAATCGTTCGTCGCCATGGCCGCATTATAGAATTGCCGCGATGTCCGACCGCATCCTGATCGCCGCGGCGCAGATGAACTGCACCGTAGGCGACCTCCCCGGCAACGCCGCGCGCATCCTCGAATTCACCGAGCGCGCGCGCGCCGCCGGCGCGCACCTGGTGCTCACGCCGGAGTTCTCGCTGTGCGGCTATCCGCCGGAGGACCTGGTGCTGCGCGAGAGCTTCCTGCGCGCTTGCCGACGCGAGCTGGAGAGCCTCGCGCCGCGCACCGCGGGCACTGCGCTGGTCGTGGGCTACCCGGAGCTCGCGGCCGACGGCAGGCGCTACAACGCGGCGGCACTGCTGCGCGACGGGCGCATCGCCGCCGTCGCGCGCAAGCGCGAGCTGCCCAACTACGACGTGTTCGACGAGAAGCGCTATTTCGACGCCGGGCAGGAGGCCTGCGTGTTCGAGCTGCGCGGGGTGCGCTTCGGGCTCGCCATCTGCGAGGACGTGTGGTTCGGGCGCGTGCCGGCGGCGCTGCGCGCGGCAGGCGCGCAGGTGGCGCTCACCATCAACGCCTCGCCCTACCACAAGCGCAAGCAGGCGACGCGGCTGGGCGTGTTCCGCGAATGGATCCGCGACGCGGCGATGCCGATGGTGGCGGTGAACCTGGTCGGCGGGCAGGACGAGCTGGTGTTCGACGGCGCCTCCTTCGTGCTGGATGCGCGCGGCGCGCTGGTGCGGCAGGCGCCGTTTTTCGAGGAGGCGCTGGAGATCTTCGCGTTCGACGGCGCGCAGCCGCTGCCGGGCGCGGTGGCGCCCGAGCTGCCGCTGGAGGCGGAAGTCTACCGGGCGCTGTGCCTCGGCACGCGCGACTACCTGACGAAGAACGGCTTTCCGGCAGCGCTGATCGGCCTTTCGGGCGGCGTGGACTCGGCGCTGACGCTCGCCGTGGCCTGCGACGCGCTCGGGCCGGAGCGCGTGCGCGCGGTGATGATGCCTTCGCAGTACACGCGGCAGATGAGCCTGGACGACGCCGCCGAGATGGCGCGGCGCGTGGGGGTGCGCTACGACATCATCCCCATCCAGCCCGTGTTCGAGGCGTTCGTCGCGGCGCTGGCGCCGCAGTTCGCCGGCCGCGCAGCGGACGTCGCCGAGGAGAACCTGCAGGCGCGCGTGCGCGGCACGCTGCTGATGGCGCTGTCGAACAAGTTCGGCTCGATCGTGCTGACCACCGGCAACAAGTCGGAGATGGCGGTGGGCTACGCCACGCTGTACGGCGACATGGCGGGCGGCTTCGCGGTGATCAAGGACCTGTACAAGACGCTGGTCTGGCGGCTGGCGCGCTACCGCAACACGCTGTCCGACATCATCCCGGAGAACATCATCGCGCGCGCGCCGTCGGCGGAGCTGCGCGCGGACCAGACCGACCAGGACAGCCTGCCGCCCTACGACGTGCTGGACGGCATTGTCGAGGCCTATCTGGAGCAGAGCCGCGCGCCGCGCGAGATCGTCGCCCAGGGCTACGCGCCGGCGGACGTGCGCCGCGTGGTCGAATTGATCCGCAAGAGCGAGTACAAGCGCCGCCAGGCGCCGCCCGGGGTGCGCATCACGCTGCGCGGCTTCGGCAAGGACTGGCGCTACCCGATCACCTCGCGCTACCGCGACGCGGGCGACCTGTCGCTATAATGAGGGCCGCATCCCGGGAGGACCTGGCATGAAGAAGATCGAAGCCGTCGTGAAGCCGTTCAAGCTGGACGAGGTGCGCGAGGCGCTGTCCGAGGTCGGGGTCACCGGCCTGACCGTGACCGAGGTGAAGGGCTTCGGCCGCCAGAAGGGCCACACCGAGCTCTACCGCGGCGCCGAGTACGTCGTGGACTTCCTGCCCAAGGTGAAGATCGAGGTGGTGGTGCCGGACAAGCAGGTCGAGGCGGCGATTGAGGCGATCGTCAAGTCCGCGCGCACCGGCAAGATCGGCGACGGCAAGATCTTCGTCACCTCCGTCGAGCACGTGGTGCGCATCCGCACCGGCGAGACCAACGAAGCCGCGATCTAGCGGCCCTTCAGCAGCACGAGCAGCGCTCCGCTGCCGCCTTCCGCGGGCGGCGCCTGGCAGAACGCCAAGACCTCATCGCGCGGCGCGAGCCAGGCGCGCAGCTTGCCCTTGAGCACCGGCTCGCGGTTGCGCGATCCCAGGCCCTTGCCGTGCACGATGCGCACGCAGCGCAGGCCGCGGTGCGCGGCGGCGCGCAGGAAGCGCGCCACCTGCTCCGCGGCCTCGACGCGGTTCATGCCGTGCAGGTCGAGCGCGTCCTGCACCACCCAGTGTCCGCGCCGCAGGCGGCGCAGGGCGAGCCGGGATACGCCCTCGCGCAGGTAGGTCAGCTCGACGCCCGATTCGAGCGCGTCCTCCTCGCTGACCGGCCCGTGCAGGCTCTCGGCGAGCGCCGCGCGCTCGTCGCGCCGCGTCTGCGCGGGTACCGGCGGCGGCGGAGAAGCGCGCAGGGCCTGGCGGCGCGGCTGCGCCAGCGGCTGGACGCCGGCGAGCGCCTGCCGGAGCGCGTCGAGGTCGTCGCCGTCGGCCACCGGCCGGCCTCAGGCGCTCTGCCGGTCGAGGTACTTCTCGGCGTCGAGCGCCGCCATGCAGCCGGTGGCCGCGCTGGTCACCGCCTGGCGGTAGACGTGGTCCTGCACGTCGCCCGCGGCGAACACCCCGGGCACGCTGGTCGCCGTATGGCCGCCGTCGCGCCCGGCGCGCGTGACGATGTAGCCGTTCTCCATCGCCAGCTGGCCGGCGAAGATCTGCGTGTTGGGCGTGTGGCCGATGGCGATGAACAGTCCCGTCACGCCAAGTTCCTTGGTGGCATCGCCCTGTACGCTGCGCAGGCGCACGCCGGTGACGCCGTTGGCATCGCCCAGCACTTCCTCGAGCGTCATGCCCAGCTCGAGCTCGATCTTGCCTTCCGCGACGCGCTTCATCAGCTTGTCCACCATGATCTTCTCGGCCCGGAACTTGTCGCGCCGGTGCACGAGCGTCACCTTGCGGCACAGGTTGGCGAGGTACAGCGCCTCCTCCACCGCAGTGTTGCCGCCGCCGATGACCGCCACGTCCTGGTTCCTGAAGAAGAAGCCGTCGCAGGTGGCGCAGGCCGACACGCCTTTGCCCATGTAGCGCGCTTCCGAGGGCAGACCGAGGTATTTCGCCGAGGCGCCCGTGGCGACGATGAGCGCGTCGCAGGTGTAGGTGCCGGCGTCGCCGTGCAGCACGAACGGGCGCTTGTCCAGCTCAACGCCGCTGACCTGGTCGAGCACCAGCTCGGTCTCGAAGCGTTCGGCGTGCTTCTGGAAGCGCTCCATCAGCTCCGGGCCCTGCACGCCGCCGGCATCGGCCGGCCAGTTGTCGACGTCGGTGGTGCTCATCAGCTGGCCGCCCTGCGCCAGCCCCGTGATGAGCACGGGCTTGAGGTTGGCGCGCGCGGCGTAGACGGCCGCGGTGTAGCCGGCCGGGCCGGAGCCGAGGATGATGAGGCGGTGGTGGCGCGTGGTCATGCCGCTGCCGGGCTGGATTGGGGCTGGCATTATAGTTAACAAGGGGAGGCGGAATGGTCAGATGCCGGGGAAAGCGCCGTCCGGCGTACGTCTTCCGGCAGTTTTGCTACCATAGCCGAGAACACACGGACCATGGCGACCACAGTCTCCCCCGCGATCCTGCGCACGGTGCCGCTCTTCGCGAGCTTCCCCGACGAGCAGTTGCGCACGCTCGCCACGCTGGTCACGCGGCGCAGCGCGTCGCGCGGCTCGATCATCATCGCCGCCGGCGACCCGACCGACTCCCTGTACATCATCCTTTCGGGCCGCTTCAAGGTGATGATGAGCGACGCCGAGGGCAAGGAAGTGATCCTCGCCATCCTCTCCGGCGGCGAGTTCTTCGGCGAGATGGGCCTGATCGACGACGCGCCGCGCTCGGCGAGCGTGGTGGCCATCGAGCCCTGCGAGCTGCTGGTGCTGACGCGCCGCGACTTCAAGAAGTGCATGGTGGACAACGCCGACATGGCGATCGGCGTCATGCGCGGCCTGGTGCGCCGGCTGCGCGAGGCCGATCGCAAGATCGGCAGCCTGGCGCTGCTGGACGTCTATGGGCGCGTCGCGCGGCTGCTGCTCGACATGGCCGAGACCGTGGACGGCCAGAAGATGGTCACCAAGCGCCTGCCCAAGCAGGACATCGCCAAGATGATCGGCGCTTCGCGCGAGATGGTCAGCCGCGTCATGAAGGACCTGCAGACCGGCGGCTACATCGAGATGCGCGGCTCGAGCATCGTGCTGCGCGACACCATCGCGCCGCCCGAGTGAGGGCGGCGTCGCTGCGGTAAGATTCGCGGACCCCCGGGCCGCGATGGCAGCCGCGCCGAAACCCACAGCAGCGCCCCTTCCCGCCAAGCTCGCCGGCCTGTTGCGCGAGGCCCGCTGGCTGGTGCTCGCGGGGCTCGCCGGCTACCTGGCGCTGATCTTCCTGACCTTCGATCGCGGCGACCCCGGCTGGTCGCACAGCGCGCGGGATGCCGCCATCCAGAACGCGGGCGGCCGCGCCGGCGCGTGGATCGCGGATCTGCTGCTGTATCTGTTCGGCATCTCGGCGTACTGGTGGGTGGCGCTTTGCCTGGTGGGCGTCGCCTGGGGCTACCGGCGGCTCGAGCGCAGCGTGCTCATCGACCGCCGGCCGCTCGCCATCGCCCTCGGCGGCTTCGCGCTGCTGCTGCTGGCCAGCGCCGCGCTCGAGGCGCTGCGCCTGCATTCGCTCGCCGTCGCGCTGCCGCTTGCGCCCGGCGGCATGCTCGGCGCAGCCATCGGCGGGCTCGCCGCGCGGCTGCTCGGCTTCACGGGCGCGACGCTCGTGCTGCTGACGCTGGCGGCGGTGGGCTTCAGCCTGTTCACGGGCGTGTCCTGGCTGGCGGTGGCCGAGGCGACCGGCGCGCTGCTGGAGAGCGGCGCGGCGCTGGCGCGTCGCGCCTGGGAAGGGCGCGCGGACCGGCGCGCGGGGGAGATCGCCCGCGAGGAGCGCGAGCACGTCGTCGAGGCGGAGCGCCGCAGGGAGGAAGAGCATCCGCCGCTGGTCATCGCCCCGCCGCCGCCCGAGATCCGCAAGTCCGAGCGCGTGCAGAAGGAGAAGCAGGCGCCGCTCTTCGATCACCTGCCCGATACGCCGCTGCCGCCCGTCAAGCTGCTGGACGAGGGCGGGCACGAGTCCGAGTCCATCGCCCTGGAGACGCTGGAATTCACCTCGCGCCTCATCGAAAAGAAGCTCTCCGACTTCGGCGTCGCGGTGAAGGTGCTGGCCGCCTATCCGGGGCCGGTGATCACGCGCTACGAGGTCGAGCCCGCGGTGGGCGTCAAGGGCAGCCAGATCGTCAATCTGGTGAAGGACCTGGCGCGCGCCCTGTCGGTCGTGTCGATCCGCGTGGTGGAGACCATTCCCGGCAAGTCGTGCATGGGCCTGGAAATCCCCAACCCGAACCGGCAGACGGTGCGCCTAGCGGAGATCCTCGGCTCGGAGGTGTACGCCGAGATGCACTCGCCGCTCGCGCTGGCGCTGGGCAAGGACATCGCCGGCAACCCGGTGGTCGTCGACCTGCAGAAGATGCCGCACCTGCTGGTGGCCGGCACCACCGGTTCGGGCAAGTCGGTCGCGCTGAATGCCATGATCCTGTCGCTGCTCTACAAGGCCGAGCCGCGCCACGTGCGCCTGATTCTCGTCGACCCGAAGATGCTCGAGCTCTCGGTGTACCAGGACATCCCGCACCTGCTCGCGCCGGTGGTCACCGACATGAAGCAGGCCGCGAACGCGCTTTCCTGGTGCGTGGCGGAGATGGAGCGGCGCTACAAGCTGATGTCGTGGGTCGGCGTGCGCAACCTCTCGGGCTTCAACCACAAGGTGCTCGAGGCCGAGAAGCACGGCAAGCCGCTCGAGGACCCGGCGACCATCGACTCGGGCGCCCCGCAGCCGCTCGCGCCGCTGCCCTACATCGTGGTGGTGATCGACGAGCTCGCCGACCTGATGATGGTGGTGGGCAAGAAGGTCGAGGAGCTGGTGGCGCGCCTCGCGCAGAAGGCGCGCGCCTCGGGCATCCACCTGATCGTGGCCACGCAGCGCCCGTCGGTGGACGTGATCACCGGCCTGATCAAGGCCAACATCCCGACGCGCATCGCCTTCCAGGTGGCGAGCCGCGTCGACTCGCGCACCATCCTCGACCAGCAGGGCGCGGAGGCGCTGCTCGGCGCGGGCGACATGCTTTACCTGCCGGCCGGGACCGGGCTTGCGCAGCGCGTGCATGGCGCCTTCGTCGGCGACCACGAAGTGCACCGGGTGGTCGATCACCTGAAGTCGCTCGCTTCGCCGGAGTACCTCGAGGACGTGCTCGATCCCGGCGTGGGCGAGGAGCCCGGCGGCAACGGCGCGGGCGGCGAGGGCGGCGAGAAGGACGCGCTCTACGACCAGGCGGTGGAGATCGTGCTGCGCACGCGCCGGCCGTCGATCTCGCTCGTGCAGCGCCACCTGCGCATCGGCTACAACCGCGCCGCGCGCCTGATCGAGGACATGGAGCGCGCCGGGCTCGTGTCGCCGATGCAGTCCAACGGCAATCGCGAAGTCCTGGTGCCGGCGAGGGCGGAGTAGCGTGCGCGCGCTGCTGCTGGCGCTGCTGCTGTCCGTCCCCGCGCTCGCGTGGGCGGATGCGCTGGAGCGCTTCCGTGCGTTCGTGCGCGAGACGCAAAGCGCGCGCACCGAGTTCGAGCAGAAGGTCTACGACGGGGAGAAGCGGCTGGTGCAGGCCTCGAGCGGCACCTTCGCCTTCCAGCGCCCGGGGCGCTTCCGCTGGCAGATCCGCGTGCCCTACGAGCAGCTGATCGTCGGCGACGGCACGCGCGTGTGGATCCACGACCCGGATCTCAACCAGGTGACCGTGCGCTCGATGGGCAAGGCGCTCGGCTCGACGCCGGCGGCGCTGCTCGCCGGGGACAAGGACGTGGAGCGCGCCTTCGAGCTGTCGAACGTCGGCCCGGTGGCCGGCCTGGAGTGGCTGGAGGCCCGGCCGCGCGACCGCGACTCGGGCTTCGAGCGCATCCGCCTGGGGATGGGCCGCGACGGCGTCGAGGCGATGGAGCTCCAGGACCATTTCGGGCAGACGACGCTGCTGCAGTTCAGCCGCTTCGTGCGCAACCCGCGCCTCGACCCGGGGGACTTCCGTTTCAGTCCGCCCAAGGGCGCCGATGTCCTCGGCGAGTGAGCTGTTCGGCGCGCCGGCGCCGGTCGCGCCCGAAGGAGCGTCGCCCTTGGCGCCGCTGGCCGAGCGGCTGCGCCCGCGATCCATCGACGAGGTGCTCGGCCAGAAGCACCTGCTCGGGCCGGGGAAGCCCCTGCGGCTCGCCTTCCAGTCGGGCAAGCCGCACTCGATGATCCTGTGGGGGCCGCCGGGCACGGGCAAGACCACGCTCGCGCGCCTGATGGCGCATGCCTTCGACGCGGAGTTCATCGCGCTCTCCGCGGTGCTCTCGGGCGTGAAGGACATCCGCGATGCGGTGAGCCAGGCCGAGCACGCGCTCGCCTCGCGCGGGCGGCGCACGATCCTGTTCGTCGACGAGGTGCACCGCTTCAACAAGGCGCAGCAGGACGCGTTCCTGCCCTACGTGGAGAAGGGCCTGTTCACCTTCATCGGCGCCACCACCGAGAATCCCTCGTTCGAAGTGAACTCGGCGCTGCTGTCGCGCGCCACCGTCTACGTGCTGGAGCCGCTGTCGCCGGAGGACCTGGGCATGCTCCTTGGGCGCACCGGCCTGGAGGCGGACGAGGGCGCGCGCACGCGGCTCATCGGCTTCGCCGACGGCGATGCGCGCCGGCTGCTGAACGCGGTCGAGATCCTGCAGAACGCGAGACCGCAAGACGTCGTCGACGCCGCGTTCCTGGAGTCCACGCTGGCGAAGAACCTGCGGCGTTTCGACAAGGGCGGCGAGCAGTTCTACGACCAGATCTCGGCGCTGCACAAGGCGGTGCGCGGCTCCGATCCCGACGCGTCCCTTTACTGGCTGGTGCGTATGCTCGACGGCGGCGCCGATCCGCTGTATCTCGCGCGGCGCCTCATTCGCATGGCGGTGGAGGACGTGGGGCTCGCCGACCCGCGCGCGCTGACGCTGGCGCTCGAGGCGGCGCAGACCTACGAGCGCCTCGGCTCTCCCGAAGGCGAGCTCGCGCTCGCGCAAGCGGTGCTGTACCTCGCCGTCGCCGCGAAGTCGAACGCGGTGTACAACGCCTATAATGCGGCGCGCGATTTCGTCTCGGAGGACGCCACGCGGCCAGTGCCGCTGCACATCCGCAATGCGCCCACCAAGCTGATGAAGGGCCTGGGCTACGGCAGGGACTACCGCTACGCGCACGACGAGGCGGACGCCTTCGCGGCGGGCGAGAACTACTTTCCCGAGGGCATGCCGGCGGTCGAGTGGTACCGGCCGACGGAGCGCGGGCTCGAGCAGAGGATCCGGGAGAAGCTCGAGGAGCTGCGGCGGCGCAACGTCGAGGCACGTGCGAGGGACAAATGATCGATGTTCGGCAACACGGACGTCTGCTGCTGGCGCTGCTGGCTCCGGCGCTGGTGATGTTCGGCTGCGCGCTGGTGGAGGAGCAAGAGCCTGTTCCACCCGTGCCCGTCGCGGCACCGGCTCCAGTGCCCGGCGCTGGCTGCTCATCCTCGTTTGCGGACGTGTCCAAGCCCCTTTGCGACGGTACGTACACGCAGAGCGTAACGCCGAGCACTTTCCCCGCAGGCTCGCTGATCTCGGCGCAGAACCCCGGCATGGTGACCTTTACAGGATCGTTCAGACCTGGCGAGAACCTCACCTTCCGCGGAATCGTGGTGCGCAATTCCGGAGAGAAGCAGCTCGCCTCGAACGGCACCTACGAGGACATGAGCTTCGTCGGCGGCCCGCCCTGCGGCAACACGGTGAACACGATGGCGGCCAATGGCGTGAAGAACGTGATTGTCCGCAGGAGCGCCTTCTACGGAAAGGGCGGGCGATACCTGCTTCTCGTGTATCAGTCCTCCGGCGTCAAGGTGGAGGATTCCGTTTTCCGGCCGGATGGCGGCTGGAACGAGGATTGCTCGGGGAAGGTCGAACCGAATGCCGGACTGGCGTTCTACAACTCGAACGATGTGTCCTGCGCCGGGTGCGTACTGATCGACGGGCTCAAGCCGCCCGGCTCCGAGCACCTCGGTGGCCTTGGGGTCAACTGCCACGTCTCGGCCAGGAATGCCGTCTTCGACCGGTCCGTGATCGTCAACTCGCCGCGCGGCTTTTTTGCCGAGGGCAATGGCACGTGCGACTCCGTAAAGATAAAGAGCAGCGTTGCGGCGGGGGGAGACTATGCCAGCAATCGCAACGTTTCCGGCGAAACCGCGATCGTCGGCTCTACGCTGATCGGCAACTGTGGCGGCTGGAAGGGCTCCACCACGCTGACGGGCAGCAGGGTGACCGGCTCGGTGTCCGGGTGCAGCGGGTCAAAGGTCGGTGCCGGCGCCGAGTTGCGGCTCAACACGAGGTTCCTCGATGACCCGCGCTGGCGGCGGGAGCTGTGCGCCACCGAGTCGCGCGGGTTTTGCTCCACGAAAGGCACTTTGAGCGGGTACCTCATGCTGCACATCCACTGATGATCGATGTTTACCTTCTCCGAAGCGACGCCGATGGCGTCGCGCGGCGGCTCGCCGCCCGTGGCTTCCGGCTCGATCTCTCCGAATTCGGGGCGCTCGAGGAGTCACGCAAGCGCGTACAAACCGCGACCGAGCAACTGCAGGCCGAGCGCAACGCGCTCTCCAAGCAAGTCGGGCAGGCGAAGGCGAAGAAGGACGAGACCGCGGCGGCGGTGCTGATGGCCGAGGCGGCGGGCCTCGGCGAGCGCCTCAGGCAGATGGAAGTCGAGAACGAGACGCTGCAGGCGCAGCTGCGCGAGTTCGTCTCGCTCATCCCGAATCTCCCGCACGAGAGCGTCCCGCACGGGAGCTCCGCGGAGCAGAACGTCGAGGTGCGCCGCTGGGGCACGCCGCGCACGTTCGACTTCGCGCCCAAGGATCACGTGGACGTCGGCACGCCGCTCGGCCTGGATTTCGAGACCGGCGCCAGGCTCGCCGGCGCGCGCTTCGCCGTGATGAAAGGCGGCCTGGCGCGCCTGCACCGCGCGCTCGCGCAGTTCATGCTCGACGTGCATACGCAGGAGCACGGCTACACGGAGGTGTACACGCCCTACATGGTGACCGGCGCCTGCGCCGACGGGGTGTCGAGCCTGGCCAAGTTCAAGGGTGACCTGTTCAAGCTCGAGGACCGCGACCTCTATCTCATTCCGACGGCCGAGTACCCGGTGACCAACTTCGTGCGCGAGGAGATCGTGCCGGCCGAGGCCCTGCCGATGAAGTTCGTGTGCCA
>JAOUIL010000034.1 GCA_029883975.1 Betaproteobacteria bacterium | reverse complement strand
GCGTGAGTGGCTGTTCGCGGTGCGCGACAACGGCGTCGGCATCGATCCCGAGGACCACTTCGCGGTCTTCAACCCCCTGGACGGCGCGCGCGAGCTGCCCGCGGCGCGCATGATCGTGGTGCTGCATGGCGGGCGCATGTGGGTGGAATCGGCGCGCGGGCAGGGAGCGACGTTCCACTTCACCCTGCCGGCGACGCGCGGGTCGGGGGTGGGGATGTAGGCGGGGAGAGAGAGGTAGCAGTGATCTAGGTAGAATTTGTCCGGACGCCAAGCTTCGGGTTCGCGGTGGCATTACCGGCATTGGAGCCAGATCATGTGGGTCAGATCCACGGCATGTGCAGCTCTTCTCTGGACCCCGCTCGCCTGGTCCACCGACCTCCCCATCTTCGACGCTCACCTGCACTATAGCCACGACGCCTGGGAGAACCTTCCGCCCGCCGACGCGGTCGCGATCCTGAAGAAAGCGGGCATCAAGCACGCGCTAATCTCGTCCTCCGGCGACGACGGGCAGCAGAAGATGAAGGCGCTGGCGCCCGACATCGTGATCACGGAGCTCAGGCCCTACCGCTCGCGCGGCGAGATCGGCACCTGGGTGCGCGACGCAAGCGTGCCCGCGTACCTGGAGGAGCGGCTGGCGAAGTTTCGGTACTCCGGAATCGGCGAGTTCCATCTCTACGGCGCGGACGCGGACCTGCCGGTGCCGCGGCGCATGGTGGAGCTGGCCAGGCAGCACAATCTCTACCTGCACGCGCACTCGGACGCGGACGCGGTGGAGCGCCTCTTCCAGCAGTGGCCGCAGGCGCGCATCCTGTGGGCGCACGCGGGATTCGCGAATCCCGAGCAGGTGACGGCAATGCTCGCGAAGCACAAGAACCTCTGGTGCGACCTCGCGTTCCGCACGGACCACGCCTCGGGCGGCAAGGTGGACGCCGACTGGCGCAAGGCTTTCCTCGCCTTCCCGGACCGCTATCTCGTCGGCACCGACTCGTTCACGCCCGAGCGCTGGCACTACGTGGCCGAGCACGCGCGCTGGTCGCGCGAGTGGCTCGCCGACCTGCCGCGCGCGGTCGCCGAGCAGATTGCGTGGAAGAACGGCGAGCGGCTGTTCGCGCCCGCGAAATGAGGCTGGCGGCGCTGCTCGCGCTCGCCGCGCCCGCGGCTCTCGCCTGCGAGATGCCGGGCGGGCCCGCCGAGAAGCTGCAGTCCGCCACGCATACGATCCTCTACCGTGCGGAACCCGGGCTCGGAGTGGGCAGACATTTCGCGCTCGCGGTCGCGGTCTGTCCACCGCCCAAGGACGTGCGCGTGGATGCCTGGATGCCGGATCACCGGCATGGCATGAACTATCGCCCGTCGATCGCGCCGCTCGGCGACGGGCGCTACCGCGCCGACGGGCTGCTGTTCCACATGCCGGGGCGCTGGGAGTTCCTGTTCGAGGTGCGCGGCGCGGGCGGCACCGAGCGCTTCGAGCACAGCGTGCGCGTAGAGTGAGGCGCGCGCCGCTCTTGCTCCTGCTCGCGGCGCTTGTGCCGGCGGCCCATGCCTTCACCAAAGCGGAGATGCGCGCCATCGCTGCCCATGGCCCCTGGCCGCCCGCGTTCGCGCGCGACCCGTCGAACCGCGCCTCCGGCAACCCCGATGCCATCGAGCTGGGCGAGCGCCTGTTCTTCGAGCGGCGCCTGTCGGCCGACGGCGAGCAGTCCTGTTCCCGCTGCCACATTCCCGAGCGCAGCTGGACCGACGGCCTCGCGCGCGCGCAAGGGCTCGCGCTCACCGACCGCAACACCCAGAGCATCGCCAACGTGCGCCTGCAGCGCTGGTTCGGCTGGGACGGCGCTAACGACAGCCTGTGGGCGCAAAGCATCCGCCCGATCATCGATCCGCGCGAGCTCGGCATGGGCGCGCGGCAGGTGGCGGCGCTCGTGCGCGGCGACGCCGACCTGGCCTGCCGCTATCGCAAGGTGTTCGGCGAAGTCCCGGCAAACGATGAAGCGGTCCTCGTGGGCGTGGCCAAGGCGCTCGCCGCCTTCCAGGAGACGCGCGTCAGCGGCCGCGCGCCGTTCGACGAATTTCGCGATGCGCTCCTGAAGGGCGATGAGGCAGGCATCGCTTCGTATCCGGAGGACGCAAAGCGCGGTCTCGTCATCTTCATCGGCAAGGGAAAATGCAACGCCTGCCACCTCGGCCCGGCGTTCACCAACGGCGAGTTCCACGACACGGGCATCCCGTTCTTCATCGAGAAGGGGCGCGTGGACCCCGGGCGGCACTCAGGCATCCAGAAGCTGCGCGCGAGCCCGTACAACCTGCTCGGTCCCTACAACGACGCCCCGGAGCGCGCGGCGGCCATCGGCACGCGGCACGTGCGTCTCGAGCACCGGAATTTCGGCGAGTTCCGCACCCCGTCGCTCAGGAACCTTGCACCCACCGCGCCCTACATGCACAACGGCAGCCTCGCCACGCTGCGCGACGTGGTGAACCACTATTCGACCCTCAGCCCCGACCGCCTGCACGCTGATGGCGAGGCGATCCTCGTCGCGCTCAAACTAGGTGAAGGTGAGGTGCGCGACCTCGTCGCGTTCCTCGAATCGCTGTCCGATGGCGGCGGAACGTATGCGCGACGGCGCTTCGCGGCCGATTGTCGCTGAGCGCAGCGGCTCAGCCGATCGCCGGCGCCCGGACGAATACCGTGAGCGACGGCAGCGCCGCGATCTGCAGCTGCACGTCCCAGAAGTAGTAGTGCAGGTAAGCGGCAGCCGCGCCGACCATCAGGGCCGGCCGGCGCATCGACGGCAGCCAGGCGCGTCCCTGGCCGGCGACGGGGCGCACTGGAGAAGCGCCGCGGCGCGGGGAGAAATAGTGGCGCCGCCAGGCGTGTCGCAGAAGGGCCAGCTCGGCCGCGGCCGCCAGAACGAGGACGGCGCTTTCCACCTCGCTGAGGCGGCGGTCGAGGTACACGAGAACGATAGCGACCCCGATGGCCGCCCAGACAGGAATGGAGATCAGCAGCGGGACAACGAGCACGCCCATGTCCATCACAGGTTTGCCCGAAGGCGGAATGCCGCCGGGCCCGCGACCGTTCATCGACCCATGCTATGGGGAGGGGTGACCCGCCGCCGCTGCATATCTCACATTCCTTGACGCGTACTCCGCCGGGTTGTGAATCGACCATGAATGTCGCAAATTCGAGAGATACAGCGTGAACAAAGTCACCCGAGAGCCGCGAGCGAGCCTGCCGTTGACCCTCGCGCCCCATGGCGCTACATAGGTGGTGGTTGGTCTTGGCGGCAATCCTGGAGGAATTTGTCACAGTGAATAACCCGACGCGGGCACCCGAATGAAGCTCGACGAAGTTGAGCGCGCCATGCGCGCCGGTGAGTACGGCGCTGCGGCGAAGGTCGCCCTCGAGCACCAGATCAAGGTCGGCGAGTTCTTCGGCGCGGCGGAATTCGTCGCGGTGACCCAGGCGCACGTCATGGCCGATACGGAGAGCCTGGGCGAAGCGGGCGTGCGCTGGCTCGAGTCGCTCGCCGCGCTGGACGGCCGGCCCCTGCGCCTGCGCGTGCCGACCATCACCGACCCGCGCGGCACCGACTTCGCCAAGGCCTCCGTGCTGCGCCAGCCCGCCTGGGCGGTGGAGCTCGAGCGGCGCGCGGTGCAGGCCTTCGCGCGCCTCGGCGTGCTGCTTACCGACACCTGCATCAACTACCAGACCATCCAGGCGCCGGCGCGCGGCGAGAGCGTGGCCTTCGGCGACACGGGCGTGGTCATCTACTCCAACTCGGTGTGCGGCGCGCGCTCGAACTTCGAAGGGGGACCGTCGGCGATCGCCGCGGGCATCACCGGCCGCACGCCGCGCTACGGCTTTCACCTCGACGCGCAGCGGCGCGCAACGCTGCGCTTTCGCGTGGACTGGTCGCCGAGGACGCTGAACGACTGGGGCGCGCTCGGCGGCCTCGTTGGACGGCTGGCGGGCAACTACTGGTCGGTGCCGGTGATCGAGGGTCTTGCCGGCGTGCCGGGCTCGGACGCGCTCAAGCACTTCGGCGCGGCGATGGCGAGCTTCGGCTCGAGTGCCATGTTCCACCTCGTCGGCGTGACACCGGAGGCCACGCGGCTGGAGGACACGGGCGGCGACAAGCTGCCGGTCGCGCATCGCATCGGCGAAGCCGACGTGCGCGCGCTGCAGGCCGCCTATGCGAACGAGGAGGACGTGGACGTCGTGGTGTTCTCTGCGCCGCAGCTCTCGCTCTACGAGCTGCGCGAACTTGCAGCGCTCTGTGACGGACGGCGCCTCGCGAAGCCGCTGCTCGCGGTCACCAGCCCGCAGGTGAAGCCGGACGCGGACCGGCTCGGCCTCACGGCGCGCATCGAGTCCGCGGGCGGGCACGTGCTGTCCGGCATGTGCTTCTACCAGTCCTATGCGCGCGAGATCGCCGAGGCGAACGGCTGGAAGCGCCTGGCGACCAACAGCGTGAAGCTGGTCAACATTCTCGGCGGCTACGGCTACGTGCCGCTGCTCGCCTCGATGGAGCGCTGCGTGGAAGCGGCGGAGAAGGGCAGGCTGCTGCGATGATCTTCACCGCGCGCCATGCCTTGGGCGGCAAGGTGAAGGGCACAGCGCTCGTCGCGCACGACGGGTTCTCCGCGCGCTACGACCTCGACCGCATCAAGGGCATCTTTTCGCGGCCCTCGCACAAGCTCACCGGCCAGTCCTACGTGGGGAAGATCCTCGTCCTCGACACGTCCAAGGGCGGCGTGGCGAGCGCCTGGATGCTGCACGAGATGGCCTCGCGCGGCGTCGTGCCGCTGGCGCTCGTCTTCAACAGCGTGAACCCGATCCTCGTGCAGGGGGCGGTGTTCGGCAACGTCACCATGCTCGCGGGGTTCGAGGGGGACATCACGGCGCTGGTGCCAAATGGCGCAACGGTGGAGATCGACGCGGGGAAGCGCAGCCTTCGGGTACTCTGAGGAAATTCGGTGGTGGGTCGTACTGGGATCGAACCAGTGGCCCCTGCTGTGTGAGAGCAGTGCTCTACCGCTGAGCTAACGACCCTGCCGGAAGAGGGCCGGATTCTACAAGAAAAATGAAGTCTGACTCCATTTACAGCCCGCTGACGCCCTCCAGATTGCCGCTGCGCGCCACGATGCGCGCGATCACCGGCGCGAGCGCGGCGGCGCGGTGCTCCGGGGGCATGGCGTCGAGCTGCGAACTCAGTGTGTCGAACAGGCGATCCGCCGCAGGCTGAACCGACACCGCCTCCTTCAGTTCCTTCGGCGGGAGGTAGTGCAACACGCGCGCGATGGCCTTGTGCGCGAAGGCGGGGTCGATCCCCGGGCAGCGCGCGAGCACGTGGCCGTCGGGGCGGAAGACGTAGGTCGCGCGGTCAGCGACACCGTAGCGCGCGAATATGGCGTCGTGGCCCGCGCGCGGCATCTCGATGACCGCTGCATGCTCCACGGCCGGCCCCTCGGCGCCGAAGTAGGCGACGACGAAGCCCTCGCCCAAGAAGTCCACGAAGTGCCCGCCCTTGAGCCTGCCGTCCGGCGCCGCCGCGCCGGGCTGCGCCGCGGGCGCGTCGAGCGCGCCTTCTTCCAGGTTGAGCGGACTGAAGCCGTACACGCTCGCCACCGAAAGGCGCCCGACGTTCACCATCGGCCGCGCCCAGGCGTGCTTGCGCGCAAGCTCGAGCCAGGCGTCGCGCACGCGGCGCTGGCCGTCGGTCTCGGGCGCGATGAACACGGCGCTGCGCGAAGCGATCTCGACGTTCTCGCGCGCGGCGAAGTGGCGCTCGAGCTCGTAGGTCTCGAGCAGCGCCGGGCGCGCGCGCTCCTGCAGCACGAGCGCGAGCTTCCAGCCGAGGTTGTTCGCGTCCTGCACCGCGCGGTTGCCGCCGCGCGCGCCGAACGGCGAGTGCTGCGCCGAGGCGTCGCCGAGGAAGAACACGCGCCCGTGGGTCATCTTCTCGAGATAGCGCCGGCGGAAGCGCCACGGCCCCACCCAGACGAGCTCGAAGGGCGTGTCGGGCCCGAGGAGCTTTCTCAGCCGCTCCTTCGCCTGCTCTGGCCTCGCTTCCACGTCCGGGTCATCGTAGTGGCTGATGAGCCAGTCGGTGCGCCACACGCCGTCGGCCATCTGGTGGTACCAGATGGCGCCGCCGTCGTTCTGCGGCGCGTCCAGATAGGCTTTACGCACCGCGCCTGGCGCGCCGGGCATCCTCACGTCGGCGATGCACCAGTGGTTCTCGAACAGCGCCGATTCGGCGTCCTTCGCGCCGAGCTTGTCGCGCAGCACGCTGTGCGCGCCGTCCGCGCCGACCACGTAGCGTGCGCGCAAGCTATAGCGGCCGTCCGGCGTCTCCACCTCGAGGGCAACGTGGTCCGCCGCCTGGCGCACGTCCACGACGCGATTCTTCCAGCGCAGGTCCACCGCCGGGACGCGCTGCAGCGCCTCGACCAGGTACTGCTCCACGTAGAACTGCTGGAGATTCACGAACGCGGGAAACTTCTGGTCGCGCTCGGGCTGCAGGTCGAAGCGGAAGATGCGCTCGTCGCGCACGAACACGTCGCCCTCGTTCCAGGTGACGCCCTTGGCGCGCACGCGCTCGGCGACGCCGAAGCGGTCGTAGATCTCGAGCGTGCGCTTGGCGTGGCAGATGCCGCGCGACGAGAGGCCCTGCGCGCCCACCGTGTCGTCGTCGTCGAGCAGCAGCGTATGCACGCCGCGCCGCCCGAGCTCGAGCGCCGCCGTGAGTCCGCCCAGCCCCGCGCCGACCACGATCGCCGGGTAGAGGGGTGAATCGCCCCCGGAGAGCTCCGGCGGCTTGCGGTACTCGTACTTCGGCAGTACGTACCCCGGCATGCGGTCCGGCTGGAAAGTCGCGGCCATGGGAAAATCCTAGCACTCATGACGGTCCGCACCCGTTTCGCCCCGAGCCCCACGGGGTTCCTGCACATCGGCGGCGCGCGCACGGCGCTCTTCTCGCGCGCCTACGCGCGGCGCCACGGTGGCAAGTTCGTGCTCCGGATCGAGGACACCGACCTCGAGCGCTCGACCAAGGAGTCGGTGCAGGCGATCCTCGATGGCATGACGTGGCTCGGCCTGGACTGGGACGAGGGGCCGTTCTTCCAGATGGAGCGCCTGCCTCGGTACCGCGAAGTCGCGGAGCAGCTCATTGCCGCCGGCCACGCCTATCGCGACTACATGCCCAGGGAGGCACTCGACGCGCTGCGCGCGCAGCAGACCGCGCGCGGCGAGAAGCCGCGCTACGACCGCGCCATCGGACAGAACTACCGCGGCGAAGGCCCGGCGCCCGTCCGCTTCAGGACGCCGCAGGAGGGCACGGTCGGCTGGAAGGACCTCGTGAAGGGAGTCATCGAGTTCCCGAACGCGGAGCTCGACGACCTCGTCATCCTGCGCGCCGACGGCGTGCCGACCTACAACTTCGGCGTGGTGGTGGACGACCTCGACATGGCTATCACGCACGTCATCCGTGGCGACGACCACGTCAACAACACGCCGCGCCAGATCCACATCTTTCGCGCGCTGGGCGGGGCGCTGCCCGAGTTCGCGCACCTGCCGATGATCCTCGGCGCGGACGGCGAGCGCCTGTCCAAGCGCCACGGCGCGGTGAGCGTCACCCAGTACCGCGACGAGGGGTTCCTGCCCGAGGCGCTCGCCAACTACCTCGCGCGCCTGGGCTGGTCGCACGGCGACGACGAGATCTTCTCGATGCGCGAGCTCGAGCAGTGGTTCGACTTCGCGCATGCCAGCCACTCGCCGGCCCGGTTCGACCCGGACAAGCTCGCGTGGCTGAACCACGAGTACCTGAAGCGCGCGGACGATGCGCGCCTCGCGGGGCTCGCCGCGCCGCTCCTTGGCCGGGAGCCCGCGCGCGAGGTCGTCGCGCTGCTCAAGGACCGCGCGCCCACGGTCGCCGCGCTGGCGGAGCAGGCGAGGATGTTCTACACCGAGCCCGGCGCCCAGTCCGTGCCCGCGGAGGCGAAGCCGGCGCTCGCGGCGCTGAGGAAGGACCTGGAGACGCTAGCCTGGGAGCGCAAGGCGCTCGGCGCCGCTGTGTCCGGCGCCGCAAAGTCGCACAACCTCAAGATGCCGCAGCTCGCCATGCCGCTGCGGCGCGTGCTTACCGGCCGCGAGCAGACGCCCTCGATCGACGCCGTGCTCGAGCTGCTCGGGCGCGAAACGGTGCTCGCGCGCCTGGCAAGGGCGCTGGCGTGAGGGTCCTCGTCCTGCTGCTCTCGTTGTTCGCTGCGTCCGCGCACGCGCAGCGCATGGAGGAGGGCGAGTGGGAGTTCGTCTCCGAGATCACCATGCCCGGGCTGCCGCGTCCGCAGCAGTCGGGCTATCGCGCCTGCCTCACGCGGGAACAGGCGCGCGACCCGATGTACTGGGGCCGGAGCGCCACCGTGCCCTCGGACTGCCGGGTGGGCACGCTGAAGCTCGGGCCCGACACCACCTCCTGGGAGCTCGAGTGCCCGGCCTCGAACATGCGCGGGGCGGGGCGGGCGCAGATCTCCCGAAACAACATGTCCAGCGAGCTGAAGCTCTCTGGCGGCGTAGCGACCAGGACGCGCGGGCGGCGCCTCGGACCCTGCAATCCCTAGCGGGGCTGGGCTATAATGCGCGCCCTGTGCTGGGGGTATAGCTCAGCTGGGAGAGCGCTTGCATGGCATGCAAGAGGTCACCGGTTCGATCCCGGTTACCTCCACCAGACCAGACTTGTAGTTCGTCCAAAGTCCCCATCGTCTAGAGGCCTAGGACATCACCCTTTCACGGTGAGTACCGGGGTTCGAATCCCCGTGGGGACGCCAATCCTTTTGAAGCCCGCCGCAGGTCCGTGGCCTCTCCGCCGGAACTGCGTCGCAGTGCCTTCCTTGCGGCTCGGCCGGGGCCGAAAATCGCAATCGCTGCGGGGAGCTACAATCCCCTCGCGAATGGTCGGCAGGATACCTCCACATCGAATCGCGCAGCTCTGGCGCTGCGCGCCTGCCGAATCTGAAGGGAGAGCCATGTACAAGAACATTGCCGTCGTCCTCCTCCTCGTGCTCGCGGCTGGCTGCACTACCAACCCGCGGGATGGAACCCTCGCGCCGCCGCTGGATCAGGCGCGCAAGGTGAGCGAGCAGGACTGCACCAGGCCCATCCTGGACGATGGCGGCAACCTGCTGTGCCGCGAGATCACCGAGGCCGAGCGCCGCGCCAGGATCGAGGAGGAAGAGCGGCAGGCCAGGGCGCGGAGGGAAGCCGCGGAGCGCGCCGAGCGCGAGCGCCTCGAGCGTGAGCGCGCAGAGCAGCTCGCCCGCGAAGAGGCCGCCCGCAAGCAGAAGGAGGCCGAGGAGGCGCGGCTCGCCGCCGAGCGCCGCCGGCTGGAGGAAGAGGCCGCGCGCAAGGCCCAGGAGGAGCGCGAGCGTCTGGAGGCTCTGGCGGCAGCAGCCCTTGCCCGCCAGCGCGCCGAGCAGGAAGCGCGCGAGGCCGCCGCGCGCGAGTGCCGGCGTCTCGAGCAGGAACGGAACGAGGGCCGGGCCTTGCTCGAGAAATTCGTCGCCGATTACGGCAAGGACGAGGAATTCAAGGGGATCGCCGGGCAGATCTCCGCGTTCCTCGCCAAGCCGCGCAAGGTGAAGCCTTGCCCGCCGGCATGAAGGCACAACGACGCACTATCAGGATTTGGCGCAGTTAGAGTTCCGTCCCCGAACCCGGGTGTAGATATTTCAGCGCCATGAGAATCAGGTCGCTGCTCGCCGGCACCACCGCCCTCGCCAGCCTCGCTGGGGCGGCCGTCACTTTCCTCTGGCAGGGCATCACGTACCTGCAGAGCTCGAGCTGGCCGAAGCTGAGCGTTGCCACCGCGCTGCGATGGCTGGACGGGCGCTCGTGGGCGCTGCTGGCGCGCGACTGGCCGGAGGCCTACAGGACGCTTGACGGGATCCCGCTGTCGCTCGCGCTGCTGGGGCTCGCCGCGGTCGCGTACGTGGTCGCGAAGTTGGGGGCCGACTAGCCGGCCCCGGGCCCGCGGCGGCAGCTTCCCGAATCCGTCGTCGACGCCGCGCACGTTGCTTGGCTCTGCCGCGCTACGCAACCGGCATGCGCATGCCGGCCGTTGGTTGACGTTAGTCAACAATGCGCTCGTGCACGCGCGTATGTTTATCGCATGGACACGCGCACGGCATCCTGCGCATGGCCTGGGGTGCGCTTGGGCACCGTGCGAATCGCGTGCGCCGCGCTGCTCGCGACGATGCTTGCCGGCTGCGGCGGCGGCGGCGGCGAAGACGGCATCGGCCCGGTCTGGATCGAAACCAGCATTGCAGCCGCGGATCTCGACGGCGACGGCCTGCAGGACGTCGTCACTGTTTCGAGCTACTCGCAGTCCTACAGCGTCAAGGACGGCGTGCTGAGCGTGCACCTGCAGACGCCCGGCTTCGCCTTCGCCGCGCCCGAGAACATCGACGTGGGGAACTATCCGTGGCTGGTCAGGATCGCCGACGTGGATGGCGACGGCGCGCCGGATATCGCCGTCCTCGACGTGGACCCCCAGGGGGCACCGCAAGATTCGATCGTCTATCTGCTGCTGCAGGATCGGAGCCGGCGCGGCCACTTCCTGCCGCCGCAGGCGATTGCGCAGACGTCCTGGTGCTACGACCTCCTGCTCGCCGACGTCAACGGGGATGGAGCGCCGGACCTGGTGCTGGCCTCGACCCTCGCGGGAGGCAACGGCGCGCTGGTCGCCTACCAGCGACTCGGCGAACGCGGCAGCTTCGATCCGCCCGTCGAGATCGCGCTGCCGGGGCGGGCGACGTACGTGGCGGCGGGCGACCTGGACGGAGACGGTCTCCTCGATCTCGCGTTCTACGCGAGCACGAGCGACTTCCCGACCGGCAGCGCGATGCTCGTCTATGGATTGCCCGGCGGCGGTTTCGGGCCCGCGGTCGTGATGGCGCCGCAGACCGGCGTGAACGCGAAACTCGTCGCGATCGCCGATGTGGACGGCAACGGCCTGCCGGACGTGGTGCAGGCATTCACGCCGTCCCTGACGCCCTACCAATCCCACCTCACGGTGCTGCTGCAGACGAGCGTGGAAGTGTTCCAGGCTCCAGTGGACACGTCGCTCGCCGGCGTCCAGGGCCTCGACGGCTTCGCGGTCGGGAACCTGAATGGCGACGGTCTTCCGGACGTCGCGGCGACCGGCTTCTATCCGACGGGCTCGCCGACGACCGTGCAGTCGCGCGCCAACGTCCTGATGGCGGCCGGGAACGGGCAGTTCGGACTCGCCGCGTCCTACCCGATGCCGGTCGCGATGAGCCGGATCACGGCAGCGGACCTGAACGGCGACGGCCTCAACGACCTGGTGCTGCTGGGCGAAGACAATCGCGCCTTCGTCATGCTGCAGTCCTCCGGATCGCCGGGGACCTTCCTCCCGGCGGTGGAGCTCTGAGGGGCTAGGCGCCGGGAACCAGCTTCCTGAATTCGTCGTCCACGCCGAGCACGTAGCGCGCGAGGTCGTCGATCGCGTCCTTGAAGGCCTCCGTCGCGAGGCGCACGGTCACGCGGCCGAAGCGGCGCACGTTGATCAGCTCGACCGTCGCCGTCGCCGCCTCGTAGTCGGCGGTGACGTTGACGTCGCTCGGCAACGGCCCGGCGACGGAGAACTGCACCGGGCGCTCGCGGCCGCCTTCGCGCGCGCGCTGCTGGAACTCCACGCCCATCAACCTGAGGTACTGCTCGCAGCGGCCGACGTCCTCGCCGAGCAGCATGAACTTCGCGGGCTCGGCCGGCTTCACCCAGTAGCGCAGGCGGATCTGCGCGCACAACTCCTTGCCCTCGGGCAGCTTGAGCATGCGGCTCTCGACCGTCGCCTGGCCGAGCGTCACCGGAGCCAGCTTGCCGACGTAGATGAACTCGTAGGAGGCGCCCGCCTGCGGCGCGTGCTGGTTCATCTCCTTGCCGAACTCGGTCAGGTACTGCAGCGCCGCGCGCATCGCGGCATCGAGCGCCGCCATCGCCTTCGGCTTCGCTTCGGCCTGCGCCTTCCGGTAGGCGGCCTGCTGTCGCATGATCTCGACGGCCGCCATGCGGCGCGTCGTGGTCAGGTCGCCGTCCTGCGGCACGCGTTCGCCGCGCACGAAGGCCTCGCGCTTGCGCTCCTCGGCCGTGCCCCACTCGAACAGCGCCTGCTCCTTCTTCAGGCGCGCCTCGGTCTCCTCGCGCAGCCGCTCGCGCTCCTGCGTCTCGAAATTCTTCGCGAACTCGGTCAGGTCGCCGATCAGCTGGTCGCGCATCTCGCGCGCTTCTTCCGCCGCGCGGGACGGCAACGTCGCCTGCGGCACGGTCTTCTCGAACTCGGTGCCGCCAGCGAGGCTGTGGTAATTGCGCAGGTCGCTCGCGAGCTCGGCCGCGCTCTGGTAGCGGTCCTGCGGCCGCTTGGCGAGCGCGCGGTCCATGATGCGGTCGAACCCGGCCGGGATCGCGGGGTCCTGCTGGCGCAGCGGCGGGTGCGGCTCGCCGGCGATCCTCTGCATGAGCGCGTACACGGTGGCGTCGCCCGGCCGCTCGAACGGCGTGCGTCGCGTGAGCAGTTCGTACAGCACCACGCCGAGCGAGAAGATGTCGGCGCGCGCGTCGATCGGCTGGCCGAGCACCTGCTCGGGCGCCATGTAGCGCGGCGAGCCGAGCGCCGAGCCGTGCTGGGTGACGTCCGAGGCGGGCACGTAGGCCACCCCGAAATCGGTGAGCTTCGCGCGCCCAGTGCGCGACACGACCACGTTGGCCGGCTTGACGTCGCGATGCACGATGGAGAACTGGTGCGCGTGGTGCAGCGCGTCGGCCACCTGCGCGACGATGTCGGCGGCGCTGTGGAAGGGGATCGTCTGGCGCTCGCGCAGCATCTGGTGCAGCGACGGCCCTTCGAGCAGCTCCATCGCGATATAGGCGGCGCTGCCCTCCTGGCCGACGTCGAAGATCGTCACGATGTTGGGATGGTTGAGGCGCCCCGCGGAGCGCGCCTCGCGCAGGAAGCGCGCGCGCACCTCGTCGATCACGTCCGCCGGCAGCTCGTTGTGCAGCGTCTTGAGCGCGACCTCGCGCTCGATGAGCGGATCGACGGCGCGGTACACGACGCCCATCGCGCCCCGGCCGAGCTCGCCGAGGATGCGGTACCGCCCGAGATTCGTCAGTGCCACCGTCCGGTCGTCCTTGCGGTGCGCAGCATACCGTCGGCGGGGACTTTGTGCTGGGGCGGCGCGCGGCGTGGTGACGTTCGCTTGCGTTCCTGACGAAGATTTTCGCGCAGCCCGAGCCGGATGGGCGACGTGGTCGCAAGAACAGGAGCCTCCCCTGGGTCCCGTTGCGGTCGCTCGTGACCTCAAAGCCGTATTTGCGCATGCGTCAGGCACCGGCAAGACGAATGCCGCCACCCTCGTCACGCCCGTCCGGGGCCTGACCTGGATTGATTGGAGCTTGCCCGGCCGGTGTCTTAGTGGATCGGCGAAACGGAGAACAACATCCGCCGGCTCTTCAACCCCATGCGATGCGCCGGCAGGGACGCCGTTTCTGGATGAAGGCAACGACCGCCTCGGCAGACATGCCGAAGCGCGGATCGCCCGCGACCGTTATGCCAACGCAGAGATCCCGCACCTGGTTTGGCGCCTCAAGGGCCGTAGCGGCTACCCGATCCTTGCCTCCAATCTTGCCGAAGACCGCCGCAAGGGCTGGCCGCAGCACATGCAGCGCGCCGCCGGGTTACGGGCGCCGGACACAGAGCAACGCGCAGCGGCTGGGGAACAGCTTGCAGGTTGCCGCGGGTCCGTTTGAGTAAGATAATCTTCACATGTCCGGGCCACCCTCCGAAACTGCCAACGCCTCCCTCGGGATTCTGGCGTCCGAGGCGCAGGCGCTCTACGACAAGGCGAAGCGCCTGCGGGAAGAGATGGACAAGCTGCCGCAGGGCGATGCACAGCGCGCACTGTACGAGAAGACGATCCTCGACTTGCTGGACAGCGCGCAGAAGCTGTCGATTCGAGTCTCGACCGCGGCGAGCAAGAAGTAGCGTCTCAACATCCCGGACCGCATGGCGACCGCCGATATCGACGCCGCATTTGCCGCCGCCGAGAAAGCGCAGCAGCAGGCGCGGCAGGCGCTCGAGGAAAGCGAGGCCAGGATCAGGCAGCAGCAGGCTGACGACCGCTCCGTCATCGCCAAGCGGATCGTCAATGCGTTTGTCGCCGCCATCGCGTTGCTGTTGATATGGGCGGCGCTCGGCACATGGCTATCGTCGTGGGACAGGATCGCGGAACCGGCCAAGTTCATGCTGGGAATGCTCAGTTCCGTGCTGCTGCCGGTCGTGACGCTCGTCATCGGATACTACTTCGGCAGCGCAAAGGGGGGGTCGGGCTAGCCCGCCGCGCCGGTCCTCCCGGCCCCGCCGAATCGCACCGCCGGATAAGACGCCCGGCCGGCTCCTGCGCTACGCTAGACTCCCATCGCGGCAAGGGAGGCGCCATGGCTGTGCACCACGTCCTGTGCATCCACGGAATCGGCAAGCACTCCGACGACTGGGTCGACGACAAGGACGACGGCGGGCCCTCGTTGCGCGCGCTGCTGCAGGCCACCTGGGACCAGTATCCTGCGACGAAGAGCAAGGGCGCCTTCGACCAGCGGGTCAAGCTGCACTCCATCCACTACGACGACGAGATCAACAAGATCTTCGCCACCTGGGAGGAGCAGTCGAAGAAGCTGAAGGACGCGCTCGCGCTCTCGCCGCTGCTCCTGGACCAGGTGGCGTGGTTCACCGAGGCGATCGACAAGGCGAGCGCGGCGAAGGGCGACAACGACTGGCGCTACACGCACCTGATGGACCTGCTGCTGTTCGCCGGGCTGCCGAGCATCCAGGACCGCCTGGTGACCTACGTCGGCGCGCAGATCGTCGACCTGGTCAAGCGCCACGCGGCCAGCGGGCCGATCTCGGTGATCGCGCACTCCATGGGCACTGCGATGGCGCACAAGGTGATCCAGGCGCTGTACCACGAGGGCGTCGACACGCCGATGGGCCGGCAGACCCTGAAGGGAGACTTCCAGTTCGAGCACCTGTGCATGGTGGCCAACACCAGCTACGCGCTGTCGCGCGACCGCAAGAACCATTACAAGGGCATCGTGCGGCCGTCGTTGACCGCGGGCGAGGGCTGCTGCTTCACCTTCCTCAACGTCAACCACCAGCTCGATCCCGTGGGCCGGTTCCAGAAGTTCGACGCGCGCAAGGACCCGGCGTGGCTCGACCCGCGCATCGAGGGGCGCGGCTGGTTCCGGGACCTCGAGCCCGCGCGCATCTCGTCGAAGAACATCCACGCCATCACGCACTACTTCCGCGATCCGGCGGTGCACATCCCCTTCTTCGAGCTGGCGTTCGACGCGCGCTTCACCGACGCGCAGCGCGGCGCCGCCGTGGACGCGTTCATCGCATCGACGCCGGAGGGCAAGTTCAAGGCGCTCAAATCCCAGTTCGAGCTGCTCGACGTCACGAGCAAGGGCAGCATCCGGGATCTGATCGAGGCCGTAAGGAGCTTTCGCGATGCGATTCGTCTCTTCAGCTAGGTGCGTCCTCGCGGCGCTGCTCGCTGCCGCCTGGCTCGGGGCGGCGCACGCGCTCACGGCCGAGGAGTGCAAGCGGGCCACGCTGCCGGACGCCACGACCCTCAGCCAGTACCTGAGGGACTATGCGCAGGACTGCCTGGGCGGCCAGGCCGCCGCCGGGGTGCGCGCGCTGGGGGTGGGCGCGGCTGCCGCCGCGCGCGATGCGTCGGTGTTCGTGCGCGCCTGGCACCAGCTCGCCGATGCCTTCGATCGGCTGGCGCGCAGCGCGGCTTCCGCCGGCGGCGAGCAGCCCGCGCAGATGCCGAAGGCCTACGAGCAGCTGTCCGGCCGCGCACGCATCGCGAGCCGCGATCTCGGCAAGGAGCTGGCAGCAAAGCAGATGGCCGACGTGGGCGTCTACGGCAAGGTGGCCTGGCAGTGGCCTGCGCGCGCGATCGTGCTCGGAGACGTCAAGGATGCCAAGGGCGCCTTGATCGCGCCGCTCGTGGACCTCGACCCGCCGCTCGACGCGGACTGCAGCCGGCCGGCGAGCGCGCTGTGCCGCCAGGCGCTCGCCGACGGCCGGCAGCTCATGCTGCAGCTGGCGATCGCGCAGGACCTGGGCGAGGCGATCGGCAAGCCCACGGTGGAGGCCATCGCCGCGCAGGTCGCCGCCAAGAACGCGCTGTGGGACACCTACCTGTACGGCTCGAAGCCGATGCTGCCGTTCGACTTCGTGCTCACCGACCTGCTCGACGGGCGCTGGAAGCAGAGCGACCAGTACCCGCAGGGCTTCCGCGAGCCGCCGCGCACGCAATGGTTCCTGCTGCACCCGGCGGTCGGCGTCGAGTACGCGAGCGCGGCCGTCGACGGCGAGAAGATGAAGCCGGTCCTGTACGTGGAGATCGTCGGCGCCAACCGCTGGAACCCGCGCGACCGCTGGATCGATCTGCCGCTGCTCGACCGGCTGTCCGGCGTCTCGCTGATCGCGAGCTACGCCGACCGCGTGGGCAGCGACAACTCGGGCGTCGGGGTGCTGCTGACCTTCGACAACATCTATTCGGTCGGCATCACGCAGTACGGCTCGACGACCGGCGTGTTCCTGACGCTCGATCTGGCGAACTTCTATCGCGACGAGCTGCGGCCGAGCTACGAGTCGTTCAAGGGCGACCTCAGCCGCCGGCTGCGGGCGAGGTAAGCGCGCCTAGCTCTCGCGCGGGCCGCGCATCTCGCGCAGCGCGGCCTCCACCCGTCGCCAGTGCTTCGCCTGCTGCGGCTCGCCGGCCTTCTCGAAGGACGCCGCCTTCTGCGCTGCCTCCGCGATGGCCTTGGCGCCCTGCGTCTCGAATAGATGGCGTGCAACCGCCGAAACGTCCGCTGAATCCGTCATTGGATGCCTCCTGGGTAATTTTCGCGGTGCATGGCTTGCGCTTAGCGCCGGCGTTCCCATTCGTATCCGACGCCGAACAGGAGCGACGTGCCCGCGGTCGCCGCGCCGATCGGCCAGGTCGCGGGCTCCGGCGCGCCGAAGGTCTGCAGCCGCACGTCGAGCGTCCACGTGCCGCCGCTCGTGCGCTTCGCCACGCCCGCTCCGACCTCGATGTAGTCGCGCCAGCGGCCCGACCAGTAGGGGATCGTGGAACCGCCGGAGACGACCGACAGCTCGGACAGGTAGACCAGCCCGAGGTTGCCAAGGACATAGGGCCTGAAGCCTTCGCCCTGTCCGATGGGGTAGCGGCCGCCGATGTAGATCCCCGTGAGGCTGAAGTCGCCGAACTGCGCGCCCGCGGGAAATTCTCCGCCGACGAAGTTCTCTCCGCCCCAGCTCGCATACACCAGGCCGACCTGCCCGCGCCAGCCGCTGTCGAAGTCGCGATAGGCCTCCAGGCGCAGACCGAAGCCCGTGCCGAAGGTGTCGGAATAGAGCGTTTCCGACAGGGGCGTCACGGGCCCCGAATCGCCGCCGATGAAGGAGGAAGCGAACGCCCCCGCCGCAAACCCGTAGCGCGGCGCGTCCTCGGCGAGCGACGGCGCCGCGGCAAGCATTGCGCCGAGGAAGCCGGCGAGGGCGGCGAGCCAGCGCGTCCGAAGCATGTCAGGCATGTCCCGCATCATGGGCGGAATCCGCCCTGCGGACCTTGATCTGGCGCAGAAGTCCGTCACGAGCCCCGGCGGGGCGACCTCAGAAGCGGATCGGCCGTCGGTCGTCGAGCTGCCTTAGCGTCCGGCAGAACATCCGGTCCTGCAGGTACTTCGGCTCGTAGCAGCGCACGTCGTAGTGCACCCAGGTGGGCGCGATGTGCGAGGGCTCGAGTGCCTTGCGGTTGGCCGCGTCCCAGCCGACTTGCGCGTGCGCCCTCTCGACCAGCACGCCTCGGATGGCGTCGCACTTCAGCATGTCGTCGCGCTTGCTCTCGCCGCGGCCGAGCGGCACGTCCAGGTCGATGGCCTTGCCGTGATGGTTGGTGCTGGAGCGGCCGTGCTGCTTGTTGTCTTCGGCGCAGCGGTAGCCCGAGGAGATGACGAACCGGTGCTGCGGCAAGTAGAAGAACGCCGCGCGCACGGCCCACAGCAGCATGCGGTGCACGCCCGGGTACTCGTAGAGGTGGAACGCCTCCACCTTCGGCTTGCCGGGGACGTAGGCGCCCTTGAATCGGCCGCGGCCGAAGCCCTTGCACTTGCCGCAGCGGCACTTGAGTGCCTTGAAGTCGATCGGAAGGCTCCGTGCGAAGGCGTCGATCGCGCGCAGGGTCGCGCGATCGGCGACGCCGGTGGGCGCAATACGCATGAAGTCCTGCTGGAACGACATCACCTGGCGCTCGGTGCCCGGGCCGAAGTCGCTGTCGGGCACGGTGCCGCGAAAGCCCGCGAGGCGGACCTGCAGCTCCTCGACGTCGGGGCCTTTGCAGTCGCGCTTCAGCTCGCGCTCGCCGTACCGGAATGCCATAAAGATGTGGGCTCATTATATTTGGGCGTGCCGTGGGATGCGTGCGGTTATCCTGATGTCCGAGATAGACTCTTCCAGGAAACGGAGGCGAAGCGCACATGGCGGAAATCCTCGGTCTAGGCCTCTCCCACTACCCGCCGCTCTGCCTGCCGGACGCGGACATGGCGGGCATCCTCAAGTGGACGCTGCAGGACCCGTCGATTCCCGCGCAGCAAAAGGACGTCGCCCGCTGGACGGCGGCGATGCGCGCCGAGTGGTCGGACGATGCCGGCGCACGCGCCGCGGCCGCGCACCGGCAGGCACTCGTCGCCGGCTTCGACCGCGTGCGCGCGGCGCTCGATGCGTTCCGGCCGGACGCCGTCCTCCTCTGGGGCGACGACCAGTACGAGAACTTCAAGGAAGACCTGATCCCGCCGTTCGCCGTGCTCGCCTACGACGATCTCGACCTCTACCCCTGGAGCCATGCGCAGGGCTCCTCGTTGATGAAGGGCAAGGCCAACGTCTGGGGCGAGGACGCCTCCAAGCACTATCGCCTGCGCGGCCGGCCCGACATCGCGAGGCACCTCGTCGCGGGGCTGCTCGAGCGCGACATCGACGTCGCCTACGCGTACAAGCCGCTGCACCACGGCAGCCTCGCGCACGCCTTCGCCAACGCGATCCTCTATCTCGACTACCACCGCGAGGGCTACGACCATCCGACGATCTGCTTTCCGCTCAATTGCTACGGGCGGCGCGTGGTGTCGGCCAAGGGGTTTCTCACGCGCATGGACGCGCCGCTCGAGCTCGACCCGCCCTCGCCGTCGCCCCGGCGCTTCATGCAGGTCGGCGCGGCCACCGCGCGCGTGCTGAAGGAAAGCCCCTGGCGCGTGGCGCTCGTCGCCTCTTCCAGCTGGTCGCACGCCTTCCTGTGCGACGCGACCTGGCGCCTGCGTCCCGACACGCCGGCCGACCGGCGGCTGTACGAGGCGCTGCGCGTGGGCGACTACGAGGCCTGGCGGTCTACGCCGCTCAAGGCGGTCGAGGACGCGGGCCAGCAGGAGGTGCTCAACTGGTTCGCGCTCGCCGGCGCGATGCAGGAGCTCGGCGCGCGCCTCGAGTGGAGCGAGTTCGTCGAGACGCACGTCTTCAACTCGAACAAGGTGTTCGCCGCATACGCCCCGGCTTGACCTAGCGCAAACCCCGTCGGCGGCCGTGGCGTACAAAGCGTCATGTGCAGCGGCAAGGAGCGGGAACGATGAAAGCGGGTGCGTGGCTTGCTGCCGCCGTCCTCGGCCTGGGCGCCGCAACGGCGCTTGCCCAGTCGCCAGGGCAGGGCTTCTACATGGGCGTGAGCGTGGGCGCCACCGACGCCGACGAGGGCAACGCGGTGCCTCTGCTGATCACGTCCGGCGCTTTCGACGGCTCGAGCAGCGGCATCAAGCTGTTCGGCGGCTTCGCCTTCAGCAAGAACCTCGCATTCGAGATGGCGTGGGTCGATCTCGGCGAGGCGAACTACAGCGGCACGTTCCTCGGCACGCCGGTCATGTACGGCACACTGGAGACCTCCGGGTTGAATATGTCGGTCGTCGGCACCGTTCCGCTGAATCCGAGCTTCTCGCTGTTCGGCAAGGTCGGCCTGTTCGCGTGGGACGCGGACATGCGGGACGTGACCGGCAGCTTCGGCTACTGGCAGACGACCTACGACGTGGACATCTCGTACGGCTTCGGCGCGGCGTTCCACATCAACAGGAATGTCGCCGTGCAGGCGGAGTGGGAGCAGTACGAGGCGATCGACAGCATCAGCCTGCTGTCCGTGGGCCTGGTCTACAGGTTCTGAGCGGGAAAGGAGCAAGCACGATGAAATCGAGCAGATTGCTGGCCGCGGCCCTGGGGCTCGGCGCCGCCGTGGCGTTTTCCCAGGCGTCGGCGCAGGGCTTCTACATGGGCGCGAGCTTCGGCAAGACCGACGCCGACACCGGCAACGCGGTGCCCGCGCTCATCAGCTCGGGCTCGGTCGACGGCTCGGACAGCGGCATCAAGCTGTTCGGCGGCTTCGCCTTCAACCGGAACATCGCCGTGGAGATGGCCTTCGTCGATCTCGGCGAGCTGACCTACAGCGGCACGTACTTCGGCACGCCGGTCACCAACGGCACGCTGGAAACCTCGGGATTCAACTTCGCGGCGGTCGGCACCATTCCGCTGAACCCGAGCTTCTCGCTGTTCGGCAAGCTGGGCCTGTTCTTCTGGGAAGCCGAGGCGAGCGACGTGACCGGCGGCTTCCCGTTCGTGCAGACCATCGACGACGTGGACGTGTCGTACGGCTTCGGCGCGTCCTTCCAGTTCAACCGCAACCTCGGCATGCAGGTCGAATGGGAGCAGTACGAGGCCGCCGACAGCATCAGCCTGCTGTCCGTCGGCGTCGTCTATCGCTTCTGAGCGGCCTCAGGCCGGCTGGCCGGCCTGCGCCAGCATCTCCAGCACGGCCGCGTTGAATATCTCGGGGTGCTCGAGGTGCGGCAGGTGGCCGCAGTCCGGGACCATTCGCAGCGAAGCGCCGCGCAGCGCGGCGGCGATCCGCCGGGCGTTGGTCTCCGGCGGCGTGCGCCGGTCCAGCTCGCCGCACACCACCGTCGCCGGGCACCTGACCCCCGCCGCCTCGCGCGGAACGTCCACCTCGGCGAGCATGCGCGCGGCCTGCGCGTAGCCCTCGACGTGCAGGCCCTCGGCGCCCTGGATCCACTGGATGACCTCGGCGCGCGTGCCGGGCGCGACCAGCTCGGCCGCGTCCTCCTCGCGCATCTTCTTCATGCCGAGCGCGCGCACGCGCTCCAGGCGCGTGGCGACGCGCTTGTCGCGCTCCTCTTTCGGCAGCGCGCCCCAGCCCGCGGCCGGCCCGCCGAGCACGAGGCCGCGCACGCGCTGCGGGTAGAGGCGCGCGAACACCACGCCCGTGGGCGTGCCCCAGGAATTGGTGGCGATCACGGCCTGCGGCACGCCGAGCGCATCGAGCAGGCGCGCGAGCGCGAGCGCGTAAGCCGCCGCGCTCGGCGCATCGCCGGCGAGCGGCTTCGAGCCGCCGTAGCCGGGCGCATCCCAGGCGATCACCCGGCAATGGCGGCCGAGCGGCTCGTATTGCAGGCGCCAGCCCGCGGAGGTCGAGCCGATGCCGTGCAGCAGCACGAGCGCGGGCGCGTCCTCGCGGCCGGACTCACGATAGGTGATATCTGCGGCAGTGCTCACGGGCGGCAGCATGCGTGTCCTCGTGCGGCAATGAAGTCGTGGCACACTCTAGCGCAAAGCAGGTCCTCCTCCATGCCCTACCGTTTCTCGATGCAGGTGAACGGCGACTACCTGCGCTTCGAGGTGAGCGGCAGGCGTGTGCCGGGCGAGGTGGTGCCGGAGATGCTCAGGCTGTGGGGAATGGTCGCCGACGAATGCCGCGCGCGCGGCGTCACGAGGGTGCTCGGCGTCAACGGGCTCAGCGGGCCGGCCTCGCACGTCGACGTGTTCGACATCAGCAAGCAGCTGCCCGCGCTCCTGGGCGGCGCCGTGCACCGGATCGCGTTCGTCATCCTCGGCGGCGAGCAGGCCATGAGGGTCAGCCAGTTCGCCGAGGACGTGGCGGTCAACCGCGGGCTGAACGGGCGGGTGTTCGCCGACGAGCCGAGCGCGCTCGCCTGGCTGCGCGCGCCATGATGCGCGCACGCCCGGTCGTGCACAATCCCTCGGATCGGGGATGGGTAACGGAGCCTTCGAGGTCTCGGGAAGCCGCGGATTGCTATAGCATGGGCTTTCCGTGACTGCCGCCGACGCCATCGCGCTGACGCGCGACCTTCTCCGCTTCGACACGGTGAATCCGCCGGGCCGCGAGCGCGACTGCGCGCGCTACGCGGGCGAGCTGCTGCAGGGCTGGGGCTACGAGGCGTGCTATCAGGAGTTCGACGACGGGCGCACCAGCGTCGTCGCGCGCACCGGCGGCGCCGCGGGCCGGGACCCGCTGTGCCTCACCGGCCACCTCGACGTGGTGCCGCTCGGCAGCCGCGCGTGGACGCGCGACCCGTTCGCGGGCGAGACCGACGGCGACCGGCTCTACGGCCGCGGCGCGTCCGACATGAAGGCGGGCGTCGCCGCCATGCTGCTCGCGGCGCGCGCCTTCGCCGGCAAGCTCGCCGGCACGCCGGGCATCGTGCTGGTGCTCACCGCGGGCGAGGAGAACGGCTGCGTGGGCTCGCGCCACCTCGCGGGCCTGCCGGCGCTGATGGGCCGCGCGGGCGCGATCCTGGTGGGCGAGCCGACCTCGAACTACCCGCTCGTCGGGCACAAGGGCTCGCTCAAGTTCCACGCGCGCTTTCGCGGCGTGTCGGCGCACGGCTCGATGCCGGAGCTGGGCGAGAACGCGATCTACAAGGCGGCGCGCGCCACGTCGCGGCTCGCGGACTTCGACTTCGGCGTCGCTGCGCACGCGGTGATGGGCGCGCCGACGCTGAACGTCGGCACCTTCGAGGGCGGCAGCGGCGTCAACCTCGTGCCGGACGCGGCCGCCATCGGCGTGGACGTGCGCACGGTCGCGGGCATGGACCATGGGGCCCTGCGCGCGCGCTTCCAGGATCTGCTCGGGCCGGACGCGGAGCTCGACGTCTTCTCCGACCTGGAGCCGGTGTGGACCGAGCCGCGCTCGGATTGGGTGCAGCGCGTCTACGGCATAGTGCGCGAGCAGCTCGGCATCGTTGCGGAGGCGCGCACGGCGCCGTATATGACGGACGCGGCGAACCTGCTGAAGGTCTACGCGGGCGCGCCGACCGTCGTGCTGGGGCCCGGCGAAGCGGCGATGGCGCACCAGACCGACGAGTATTGCAGCCAGGAGCGCGTGCGCCAGGCGGTGGCGCTCTATGAGGCGGTGATCCGCGACTGGTGCGCCCGATGAACCGCAAGGCGCTGATCGGCGCGGCCGCCGTCGTCGTGCTCGCCGTGGCGGGCACCGTCCTCTGGGGCGTGAAGAAGACCCGGGACCTCGAATCGAGCGCCGCCGCGAGCGCCGCGCAGGCGACGAGCTACCTGCGCGAGGCTGCCGCGTTCGCGCTCGGCGACCCGCAGGCGGTCGAGACGCTGCGGCTGCACGGCGAGGACCTGGACGCGCGCCTCGCCGCGCTGCGCGCGGAGGACGCCTCGCGCAACCGGGCGCTCGCCGAGGCGGCCGAGATCTACGTCAGCGATGTGCGCGCGATCCTGCGCAACCACGCCGGCGCCTCGCGCGCGCTCATCGCCGCGCGCGCGAGCCGCCTCGGGCTCGCCGCGCACCTCGACCGCGCCGCGGCGCGCGGCCCGGGGTGGATCGACACGGCGGTGAAGCTGAAGAAGCGCGCCGAGCAGGACTCCTTCGAGGCGCGCACCGCCGCCGAGGCGCTCGAAGGTCTGCTGAAGGGACATCGCGACTCGCAGGCGCGGCTGCGCGCTGTGCTGCCGGGCGCGCCGCTGCTCGAGGAGGGGGCGCGCGCGAAGCTCCAGCAGGCGGCCAGGGCGGCGCTGGACAAGGCCGAACAGGACCTGCAGCAGCTGCGCCGCCTGCCGATCGCCTGATGGCGCTCTGGAAGCGCTTCTGGCTGCTGGGCAGCGCGGTGTGGGTGGTGGTGTGCCTGCTGAACGCGTTCACCATCATCGCCTTCAGCGAGGGCGAGGCGGCCAGGGCCTGGCAGCCGCTCGCGCTCGCCGTTGCCGTGCCGGCGGCGCTGTACTGCGCGCTTTGGCTCTACTTCCGATTGCGCTCCAAATAGCCCCGGCGTCCGGGGAATCCGCTTGAGTTCCTTCGGCCCGGCAGTACAGGTCCGATATCCGTCCTATTGACAGCGTCACAATTTGGGACTAATTTCCCAAATCATGACAAAGCCGAAGCAGCTCTCCTCCGTGCTGGCCGCGGCGCTTCGGCGGCTGCTGGGCCCACTGGTTCGGGTCCTCCTCCGTAACGGCTTCTCCTATAAGGCGTTTTCGGATGTTGCCCGGGCGGTGTTCGTCGAGGTCGGGATGCGGGATTTCGGTATCCCCGGGAAGAAGCAAACGGTCTCCCGGGTCGCGGTGCTCACTGGGCTCTCCCGGAAGGAAGTGCAGAGAATCCTCGCGGCGCGGGCCCGGACCGGCGAGGGCGGCGAGCAGCGCGAGCGGTACAACCGCGCGGCGCGCGTGATCGCGGGCTGGGTGCGCGATCGCGAGTTCGCCGACAACCAGGGTGAGCCGGCGGCGCTGGCGGCCGAAGGGCCCGGCGCGAGCTTCGCCGCGCTCGTGCGGCGCCACAGCGGCGACGTGCCCTCGCGGGCCGTTCTCGACGAGCTGCTGCGCGTGGGCGCGGTGCAGCGCCAGGAAGACGGGCGCATACGCCTGCGCGAGCGCGCCTACGTGCCGAGCGGGAGCGAGCTCGACAAGCTCGACATCCTCGGCGCCGACGCGGCCGATCTCATCGCCACGATCGACCACAACCTGCGCGCGGGCGCGAGCGATCCGCGCTTCCAGCGCAAGGTCATGTACGACAACGTGCCCCGGCAATCGGCCGCCGCGTTCCGCGCGCTGAGCGCGGAGCGCGCGCAGCAGTTGATCGAGGCCATGGACCAGTGGCTGTCGCAGCACGACCGCGACCGCAATCCGGCCGTGCATGGCGCGGGCCGCGTGCGCGTCGGGCTCGGCATCTACTACTTCGAAGAAACCCTGCAGCAGGACTCTGAGGACAAGTGACATGAGCAAGCGAATTCCGGGACTTCTCGCGTGGGCGGCGTGCGCTGCCCTGACCCTGGCGGGCTGCGGCGGCGGCGGCGACGCGGCGATCGATGGCGGCACCGGCGGCACGGGCATCGTGTCCACCGGCGTCATGACGAAGGGCAGCGTCGTCGTGAACGGCGTGCGCTTCGAGGACACGCTGGCCAACATCGTCGTCGACGACACGCCCAAGACCGCTGCAGCGCTGCGCGACGGCATGGTCGTGCGCGTCAACGGCCGGGTGAACGACGACGGCATCAACGGCACCGCCGAGCGCGTGGAAGCGCAGATCGAGGTGCGCGGCGCAGTTGCCTCCGTATTCCCCGCCGAGAATCCGCAGCGCTTTGTCGTCCTGGGACAGGACGTGCTGGTGGACGACCAGACGGTGTACTCCAACCTGGCGAATTTCGGCGCGATCGCGGTGTCGCAGCTCGTCGAGGTGCACGGCCTGCGCGACACGAGCGGCCGGATTCGAGCGACGCGCGTCGAAGCGAACCAGGCGCAGATGGCCGACGCCACGGTCGATGAGATCCGCGGCGTGGTCAGCAACCTGGTCGGACAGACCTTCAACATCGGTTCGCAAGCCGTCACATCCGCGGGAGCGGTCATCGTGCCGGCGAGCGCCGTCCTGCAGAACGGGAGCCTAGTGGAAGTCCACTGTACTGCGGTCTGCATCCTCGGCGGCGTCTTCCAGGCCTCGCGCATCGAGGTCGAGGACGCCGAGGACGGCGCGTTCCAGCCGGGCAACGGTCAGCGCTTCGAGGCCGAGGGCCTCATCTCCGGCTTCACCGCCCATCCGGGAAGTTTCTTCGTCGCCGGAACGCCGGTCACGACGAGCGGCGCGACACGCTTTGAAGGTGGGATCGCGGAGGACCTGGCGAACAACGTCAAGGTCGAGGCCGAGGGGACCTGGAGCGGCAGCGCGCTCGTCGCGACCAAGATCGAGTTCAAGCGCTCGGTGATCCGGCTGCAGGGGGCCGTAGCCAATATCGTCGGCCAGAGCTTCGACCTGCTGATCGCCAACGGCAACTACGTCGTCAGGATCGAGGTCGACGCGGACACCGACGGTGCCATTCCCCCGGCCGGGCCGGATTGCGTGCAGGTGCGCGGCGAGCGCAAGAGCCCGGCCTCGCCCCTCGTTGTGCGCGCCGGCCGGATCGACACGGGATGCAGCAACAGCGACCGGCACTTCATCCAGGCGCCGGTAGAGGTCGAAGTGCCGGAGACGACGATGACGCTGCTCGGTTTTGCGCTCGCGGTGGGCAGCGCGACCGATGCTCAACCCTATCGGGACATCAACGACCAGCCGATCTCGAAAGCCCAGTTCTTCAGCCTGGTGACGCCCGCGGGCACCAACGCGGCCAACGTCGCCGTGCCCGGGACGCTGGTCAAGGTGATCTTCAACGACGGGGCGAGCACCGTCCGCGAAGCGGAGATCGAGGACTAGGGGAGGCTACTTCCGCCGCCGGCTGAGATACTCGCCGATCAGCCGCGCCGGCTCGCCGGTGGCGTAGGCGGCCTCGAACTCGTCGATGCTCGCCGCGATCGACTGCGCGAGCGGCAGCTCCTCGTAGTCCTGGTTGAGGCGCTTTTGCGCCTGGATGGCGAGCGCGCCGCCCGCGAGGATCGCGTCGAGCGCCGTATCGACCTCGGCGTCGAGAAGATTCATCGGCACGACGCGCTCGACCAGCCCCCAGCGCAGCGCCTCCGCCGCGTCGATCAGCTCGCCGGTGAGCAGCAGCCAGCGCGCGCGGCCCGCGCCCATCAGGCGCGGCAGCAGCGCCGCCTGGATCACCGAGGGGATGCCGAGGCGCACCTCGGGCATGCCGAAGCGCGCGTGGTCCGCGGCGACGCGCAGGTCGCAGGCCGCGGCGAGCTCCAGCGCGCCGCCGATGCAGTAGCCGTTCAGGCGCGCGATCACCGGCACCGGGCATTCGCTCACCGCGCGGATGCAGTGGTACAGGCGCGTGATGCCCTCGCGCGCGGTGGCCTGCGTGGTGGCGCCGAGGTCCTCGACGTTCACCCCGCCGCAGAAGGCCTTGGGGCCCGCGCCGCTGAGCACCACCGCGCGCAGCAGCTCGTCGGCGTAGAGCGCGCGCAAGCTGTCGGTGAGCGCGAGGATCGCCGCCGCGTCGAGGCAGTTCAGCTTCGCGGGGTTGTCGAGCGTGACGCGCGCGACGCGCCCGCCCGAGCGCTCCTCCAGCGCGGTGACGATGCGGGTGGCCAAGGACTCAGGCGGCGGCGCGCCGCTCCCGGGTGAGGGAAGCGACGAACTGCTCGAGCTTGCGCGCGTCGGCGTCGAACCGGCGGATGCCGTCGGCGAGCTTCTCGACCGCCATGGCGTCCTCGTTGTGCGCCCAGCGGTACGCCTTCTCGTCGAGCGCCACGCGCTCGAGCGCGTGCTGCGCGGCCTCGGCGGGGGCGAGCCGCCGCTCGACCTCGCCTTCGGCCTGCGCGAGCTTCTCCAGCAGGTCGGGCGCGATGGTGAGCAGGTCGCAGCCGGCGAGCGCGAGGATCTGGCCGGTCTTCCTGAAGCTCGCGCCCATCACCTGCGTCGGATAGCCGAACTTCTTGTAGTAGCGATAGATTCGAGCGACAGACGCAACCCCAGGGTCGTCATCCAGAGCGATGTCATCGACCTTGCGCGCCGCCTTGTGCCAGTCGTAGATGCGCCCCACGAAGGGCGAGATGAGCGTCGCGCCCGCGTCCGCGCAGGCCACGGCCTGCGCGAAGGAAAAGAGCAGCGTCATGTTGCAGTGGATGCCCTCGCGTTCGAGGCGCTCGGCGGCGCGGATGCCCTCCCAGGTGCTCGCCAGCTTGATCAGCACGCGCGCACGCGGCACGCCCACCGACTCGTACAGCTCGGCGAAGCGGCGCGCCTTGGCGATCGAGCCCTCGGTGTCGAAGGACTGGCGCGCGTCCACCTCGGTCGAGACGCGACCTTGCACGTGCTTCAGGATCTCGCGCCCGAAGACCACGAACAGCCATTCCAGCGTGGGGGCCGGCTGGCCCTGGCCGCGCTCGAGGGCCTCGTCCACCAGCGGCCGGTAGCGCGGCTCCTGGGCGGAAGCGAGCAGCAGCGAGGGGTTGGTGGTTGCGTCCTGGGGCTTCCAGCGCGCCACCGCGTCCACGTCGCCGGTGTCGGCCACGACCAGGGAATGCTTCTTCAGGGACTCGAGCTGGCTGGCCATGGACGGATAGCTTAACCGCTCGCCGAGGGGTACGGCGATACCCCCCTATTCCCTTGCAGGTTTTTGAAAACAAAGCCTTTCCGGGTTCCTTATCCGGGAGTAGACTTTGGCCTTGCGCCAGCCGTCCCCCTCGCGGGCCCCAGAACGGCGGTGTCAAGGAGACGAGGAGTTGCAGCCCACAGACATCAGGAATCCCGACTACTTCCATAAAGTCGTCGATTGTCAGTGGGCGTGCCCCGCCCACACGCCCGTTCCCGAATACATCCGGTTGATCGCGCAAGGCAGGTATTCCGATGCCTACCTGGTCAACTGGCAGTCGAACGTGTTCCCCGGGATCCTCGGCCGCACCTGCGACCGGCCCTGCGAGCCCGCCTGCCGGCGCGGCCGCGTGGAGGAAGAGAACCAGCCGCGCCCCGAGCCGGTCGCCATCTGCCGGCTGAAGCGCGTCGCCGCCGACCACAAGGGCGAGGACGTGAAGGCGCGCATGCCGAAGAAGGCGGCGAAGAAGAACGGCAGGAAGATCGCCTGCGTGGGCGCCGGCCCCGCGTCGTTGACGGTCGCGCGCGACCTCGCCCCCTTGGGCTACTCGGTCACGGTGTTCGACCAGGACCCGAGGGCGGGCGGCATGATCTGGTCGCAGATCCCGCGCTTTCGCCTGCCGCTCGAGGTGATCGACGAGGAGGTCGGCTTCATCCTCGACCTGGGCGTCGAATTCCGGGGCGGGACGAAGATCGAGTCCATGAAGAAGCTCATGGCCGAGGGCTGGGACGCCATCTTCGTCGGCTCGGGCGCGCCGCGCGGGCGCGACCTCGACATCCCGGGCCGCAAGGAAGCGGCGAAGAACATCCACATCGGCATCGACTGGCTGTCCTCGGTGTCCTTCGGGCACACGACGACGATCGGCAAGCGCGTGATCGTGCTGGGCGGCGGCAACACCGCGATGGACTGTTGCCGCACGTCGAAGCGCATCGGCGGCGAGGACGTGAAGGTGATCGTGCGCTCCGGGTTCGAGGAGATGAAGGCCTCGCCCTGGGAGAAGGAGGACGCGCAGCACGAGGGCATCCCGATCCTCAATTTCCTCGTGCCCAAGGCCTTCCTGCACGAGGGCGGCAGGCTCAAGGGCATGACCTTCGAGAAGGTGAAGGCCGTGTACGACGAGAAGGGTCGCCGCAGCCTTGTCCCGACCGGCGAGCCCGAGCAGACCTACGAGTGCGACGACGTGCTGGTCGCGGTGGGCCAGGAGAACGCCTTCCCCTGGATCGAGAAGGACGCCGGCATCGAGTTCGACCAGTGGGGCCTGCCGGTGCTCGACAAGGTCACGTTCCAGTCGAGCGCGAAGCACGTCTTCTTCGGCGGCGACTCGGCGTTCGGGCCGAAGAACATCATCTGGGCGGTGGCGCACGGGCACGACGCGGCCATCTCCATCGACAAGCTGCTGAACGGCGAGGACGTGCGCGAGCGCCCGGCGCCCACGGTGAACCTCATGTCGCAGAAGATGGGCATCCACGAGTGGAGCTACGACAGCGAGATCCACCCGGACGCGCGCTACAAGGTGCCCTGGCGCGACATCAAGGTGACGCTGAAGAACGTCAAGGCCGAGGTCGAGCTGGGCTTCGATCCGCAGACCGCGTGGAAGGAGGCGCAGCGCTGCCTCAACTGCGACGTGCAGACGGTGTTCACCTCGAAGCTGTGCATCGAGTGCGACGCCTGCGTCGACATCTGCCCGATGGACTGCATCAGCTTCACGCAGGACGGCGAGGAGAAGGAGCTGCGCACGCGCCTGCAGGCGCCCGCGTTGAACCTCACGCAGGA
>JAOUIL010000033.1 GCA_029883975.1 Betaproteobacteria bacterium | reverse complement strand
GCGCACGCGCTCGTCTGCCGCGACCGCAGCCAGATTCGCGAGCATCGCCGACCACTCGGCGAGCTTGCCGCCCTCGTCGGCGAGCTTGAACGCCGCCTCCGCGTACGGCCGTGCGATGGTGCTGGGCTCCGCCATTACAGCTGCTTCTTGATGCCGTCGAGCAGCTCGGCGTGCGCCTTGGCGTCGACCTCGCGGCGCAGGATCTTCTCCGCGCCCGCCACGGCGAGCGCCGCCACGTGATCGCGCAGTTGCTCTCGCGCGCGCGACACTTCCTGCTGGATTTCCGCCTTGGCCGCGGCCTTTTCCCGCTCGCCTTCCGCGCGCGCCGCCTGCTTGGCCTCGTCGAGCATCTGCGCGGCGCGCTTTTCCGCCTGCGCCAGGATCTCGCCCGCCCGCTCGCGCGACTGCTCGATTGCCTCGCCGGCCTGCCGCCTCGAGGCTTCGAGCGACCTGTGGCCCTGCTCGGCCGCCGCCAGGCCGTCGGCGATGGTCTTCTGGCGCGCCTCGATGGCGCGCAGCATGAACGGCCAGACCACCTTCACCGTGAACCAGATGAACAGCGCGAAGGTGAGCGCCTGGGCGATCAGCGTGAGATTGAAGCTCATAGCGAACCCCTAGCGCGCCAGGGCAACTATTGGATGACGGCGAGCAGCGGGTTGGCGAACGCGAACATCATCGCGAGGCCCACGCCGATGATGAACGACGCGTCGATCAGGCCGAGCAGCAAGAACACCTTGGCCTGCAGCGAATTGGTGAGCTCGGGCTGGCGCGCCGCGGCTTCCAGGAACTTGCTCGACATGATGCCGATGCCGATGCAGGCGCCGGCCGCGCCCACGCCGATCATCAGGCCGATGCCGATGCCCGTGTACGCCTGGATCATCGCCAGCAACTGTAGTTTTTCCATTGCACTTTTCCTTTCTAGGCGGGAAGTCGAATCGAAGTCGGTAGCTCAGTGGTGCTCGTGGGCCATCGCGAGGTAGACGACCGTCAGCATCATGAAGATGTAGGCCTGCAGCGCCACGATCAGGATGTGGAAGATCGCCCAGCCCAGGCCGAACACCACGGCGACCAGGGAGCCGAACACGCCAGTGGCGGCGAGCAGCCAGAGCAGCAGGAAGATGATCTCGCCAGCGTACATGTTGCCGAACAGTCGCAGCGCGTGCGACAGCGGCTTGGACACGTACTCGATGAAGTTGAGCAGCAGGTTCGGGATCCACAACAGGGGGTTCTTGCCGAAAGGCGCGCAGTACAGCTCGTGCAGCCAGCCGCCGAGGCCCTTGGCGGCGATTGAGAACCAGATCATCAGCAGCCAGACCGACAGCGCGAGCGCGAAGGTCGTGTTGACGTCGGCGGTGGGCACCGGGCGCCAGGCGTGCAGTCCCATCCACTCCAGCGGCGCAACGACGATGTCGATGGGCAAAAAGTCCATGGCGTTCATCACCAGCACCCAGACGAACACGGTGAGCGCCGCGGGCGCGACGAACTTGTTGCGGTCGCCGTGGTGGAAGATGCCCTTCACCTGCTCGTCGATGAACTCGATGAGCAGCTCGACGAACGCCTGCCGCCTGCCGGGCACGCCGGAGGTCGCGCCGCGCACCACCCACCAGATGGCGCCCATGGCGAGCGCGCCGATCAGCGCGGACGTGATCAGCGTGTCCACGTTCAGCGACCAGAACCCGCCTTCGCCCACCGGCTTGGTGAGGAAGGTCAGGTGGTGCTGGATGTAATCCGTGGCGTTGAACTCTTTGCCGGCAGCCATTCGCTAGTCGTACTCGCGCACAAAAATCGCAACGCCGAAAATCAGGACCGTCACGAGGAACGATCCGAAAAACGCGGCCGCGACGACGTCCTGGTACGTCGCCAGCACCAGTCCCAGCAGGAGCACGACGAGGCCGATCTTCACGCCTTCGGCCGCCAGCGCACTGATCAGGACACCCCCTGCGGACCGCGCCCTGCCCTTTGATGCCACCACCGCGGAGACGCCTCCGGCGCAAATGCTGACTGCGCCCCCGAGGGCCGCCGACAGAGCGCCGTCGACCCCGGCCAGAATCCCCCCGGCGAGCGTCAAGGCCGCAGTGGCGATCAATTGCCACCGCAATACGGTGCGGACCGGCTTGCGCAGAGCTCCGAGACCGGCGTTCATGCTCCCGGGGACCTGCAAAGCCGCGAGATTCTAGCGGGTTGGGGCAAGGAAGGTCAACGCGTTGCGCTGCAACATGGAGCCCGTTTCACCGCAGTTTCTTGAGCAACTGGTCGAGGTGGTCGAGTCCGGAGTAGTGTAGGACGATCTTCCCCCGCCCCTTGCGGCCGGCGCGGATCTCGATCGTCGTGCCCAGCCGGCTCGAGACCTCCTCCTCCAGGCGCGCGAGGTCGCGGTCGACCTTCGGGCGGCGCTGCGCGGCAGCCGGTCCGCGCTGCATTCGCGACGCGAGTGCCTCAGCCTCGCGCACCGATAGCCCGCGCGCCACGATCCGGTTCGCTCCCTCGATTTGACGCGCGCCATCGAGTGTCAGCAGGGCGCGGGCGTGGCCCATCTCCAGCACCCCTTCCATGACCATGGCCTGCACCGGCTTGGCCAGCCGCAGCAATCTCAGCAGGTTGGTGGTCGCGCTGCGCGAGCGGCCGACCGCGTCCGCCACCTGCTCGTGGGTCATGCGGAACTCGTCCGCGAGCCGTTGCAGGCCAGCGGCTTCCTCCATCGGATTGAGGTTCTCGCGCTGGATGTTCTCGATGAGCGACATGGCGAGCGCGGATTCGTCGGGCACCTCGCGCACGAGCGCCGGGATCTCGTGCAGCCCGGCCATCTGCGCCGCGCGCCACCGGCGCTCGCCGGCGATCAGCTCGTAGCGCTCGCGATCGACCGGACGCACCAGCACCGGCTGCATCAGTCCCTGGGACTTGATGGAGGCCGCGAGCTCGGCCAGCGCCTCCTGTCCCATGCGCGTACGCGGCTGGTAGCGCCCCGGGCGGATGCGCGACACCGGCAGGGTCGTAAGCGCGTCGCGCGGCGGCTCGTCGCCGCCGAGCAGTGCCTCCAGGCCGCGCCCAAGTCCTTTTCGCCGAATGTTCATGGGAATCGCTTTCGTCGGATTCAGGCAGGCGTCGCGGCGGTCGCGCGCTCGAGCATTTCGCGCGCCAGCTCGGTGTATGCCTGCGCGCCCTTGGATTCGGCATCCCAGACCACCGCGGGCGTTCCGTAGCTGGGCGCCTCGGCCAGCCGCACGTTGCGCGGCACGATCGTGCGATACACCTTGTCGCCGAAGTGCTCCTCGAGCTGGGCCGAGACCTGCTGCGCCAGCGTATTGCGCGCGTCGTACATCGTGCGCACCAGGCCGGCGATGTCGAGCGCGGGATTGAGGTGCGCGCGCATGCGCTTGATGGTGCCGACCAGGTCGGACAGGCCCTCCAGCGCGTAGTACTCGCACTGCATCGGGATCAGCACGTACTGCGCCGCGACCAGGCCGTTCAGCGTGAGCAGGGAAAGCGACGGCGGGCAGTCGATGAACACGAAATCGTACTCGGCACGCACGCTGGCGAGCGCCGACTTCAGCCGGCTTTCACGGCGCTCGAGATCGACCAGCTCCACTTCGGCGCCGGCGAGCTCGCGGTTCGCCGGCAGCAGGTCGAAGCCGCCGCGCTCGACCCGCACACGGATGTTGGCGATCTCGCCCAGTCCCAGGAGGACGTGATAGACGGTGCGCGCGGCAGCACGCTTGTCCACGCCGCAGCCCATGGTGGCGTTGCCCTGGGGATCGAGATCAATGAGCAGGGTGCGCTGCCCCGCGAGCGCGAGCGCCGCGGCCAGGTTGACGCTCGTCGTCGTCTTGCCGACGCCGCCCTTTTGATTCACGACCGCGTAGACGTGCGCGTCGCTCATGCGGCGCAACGGCAAAAGACCAGATGCCGCTCGGCGTCCAGCTGAGGCACGCGCAGACGGCGCACGTCCGAGCAATCGACTCCGGGAGGCACGCTCCCCAGCTCGTCCTCGGGAAACGTCCCCTTCATCGCGATCAGCGTCCCGCCCGGCGCAACGAGGTGACGGCAGGTGGCAATGAAGCGCGCCAGCTCGGCGAAGCCGCGCGAGATCACGCAGTCGAACTTCTGCCGGGGTGCCCATGCCTCCGCCCGCCCGGCATGGACGTCCGCATTCGCGATGCCGAGCTCGATCAGCGCCTGCCGCAGGAACACGGACTTCTTCTGACTGGCGTCGTTGAGCGTGACGCGCCTGTGCGGGTCGACGATGGCGATGGGAATTCCCGGAAGCCCCGCTCCAGCGCCAACGTCGGCGAGCGTGCCTGAGTGCAGGTGCGGCACGACGGCAAGCGAGTCGAGGAGGTGATGGCTGATCATGCGGAGCGGTTCGCGAATGGCGGTCAGGTTGTAGGTCTTGTTCCACTTGGCGAGCAGTTGGACGTACGCGAGCAGCCTGTCCTGATCGCCTGCCGCAACTGTCAGGCCAAGCGACTGGATGCCCTGCGCCAGGGCTATCCGCGGTGTCATGCGCGCTTTTTCTGCGGCGCCGTCCCTCGCTTCAGGTGGACCAGCAGCAGCGAAATCGCCGCAGGCGTCACGCCGGAGATCCGGGCGGCCTGGCCGATGGTCTCGGGCCGATGCTGGGCGAGCTTCTGTTGCACTTCCCTCGAGAGGCCTCGGACCGAGGCGTAGTCGAGGTCGAGTGGCAACGGCTGCCCCACTTCAGCCGCGCGGCGCTCGACCTCGGCGCGCTGTCGCTCGACGTAGCCCTGGTACTTCGCCTGAATCTCGATCTGCTCCGCCGCCGCGTCATCCTCGACGAGCTTACCAGCATTTGGGAAATCGGAAAGTGAGCGATAACTTACGTTAGGGCGCCGCAACAGCGAGGCAAGCGAGTACTCGCGCTCCAGAGCTTGTCCAAGGATGCGGTCCGCGATCTCCGGAGGGGTATTCATAGGCCCCACCCATACGCTATTCAGACGCTCCTGCTCAAGACGGATTACATCGCGCTTGCGGCAGAAGGCCTCCCAGCGCGCATCATCGACGACGCCGAGCTCCCGGCCCCGCTCCGTGAGCCTCAGATCCGCGTTGTCCTCTCGCAGCATCAGCCGATACTCCGCCCGGCTGGTGAACATCCTGTAGGGCTCTGAAACCCCTCGCGTCACCAGGTCGTCCACCAGGACGCCAAGGTAGGCTTCATCCCGACGCGGCGTCCAGGGCTCTAGGTCACGCGCGTGACGTCCTGCATTGACTCCCGCCAGGAGCCCCTGTGCAGCAGCCTCTTCGTAGCCGGTCGTGCCGTTGATCTGCCCGGCGAAGAACAGGCCGCGTACCGACTTGGTTTCGAGCGAAGCCTTGAGCTCGCGGGGATCGAAGTAGTCGTACTCGATGGCGTAGCCGGGACGCAGGATGTGGGCCTGTTCCAGCCCACGGATGGAGCGCACCAGCTCCAATTGGACGTCGAACGGCAGGCTGGTGGAGATGCCGTTCGGGTAAATCTCGTGGGTTTCCAGGCCCTCCGGCTCCAGGAAGATCTGGTGACTCCCCTTGCCGGCAAAACGGTGGATCTTGTCCTCGATCGAGGGGCAGTAGCGCGGCCCCACGCCCTGAATGACGCCGGTGTACATCGGTGACCGATCGAGACCCCGCCGGATCGCATCGTGCGCTCGCTCGTTGGTGTGCGCGATCCAACAGGGCCGTTGGTCCGGGTGCATCTGTCGGTTTCCGAGATAGGAGAACACCGGCTCGGGGGAATCGCCGGGCTGTACTTCCAGGACAGCGAAGTCGATCGTTCTACCGTCGAGGCGTGGCGGTGTGCCGGTCTTCAGTCGCGCGGCGGGCAGCTGCATTTCCCTCAGCCGCGCCGCGAGCGTCCCGGCAGCGGGATCTCCAGCCCGACCCGCCTCGTAGCTTTCCAGTCCCACGTGCACGCGGCCGGAGAGGAAGGTTCCCGCCGTCAGCACCACCGCCCGCCCAGTGAACCGGACGCCCAGCTGGGTCACGACCCCTGCCGCGCGATCTCCCTGCAGCACGATGTCGTCCACGGCCTGCTGGAACAAGGTCAGGTTCTCCTGGCTCTCGAGCCGCCGACGGATGGCGCGCCGATAGAGGACGCGATCGGCCTGCGCGCGTGTTGCCCGTACGGCCGGGCCTTTGGACAAGTTGAGGGTTCTGAACTGGATGCCCGCTTCGTCCGCAGCCAGTGCCATGGCGCCACCCAGCGCATCGACTTCCTTCACCAGGTGGCCTTTGCCGATCCCACCGATCGACGGATTGCACGACATCTGGCCCAGGGTTTCGAGGCTGTGCGTTAAAAGCAGGGTCTGGCAACCCATGCGCGCCGACGCGAGCGCGGCCTCCGTGCCGGCGTGCCCCCCGCCGATCACGATCACGTCGAACACTTTGGAAAACTGCATGCGGGCCGATTCGGAAGAGGGCGCATGATACGTGAATGTTCCACGTGAAACTAGCGAGGGGCCGGAGCCCCCGCATGTTCCACGTGGAACAAGAGAGACTTAGCGTGTTGCTGCGCCGCAGCATCGGCGTTCCGCGTGCGACAATCGCGCCCCTTCGTCGCGCCTTTCCAGTGATTTCGCTTTCCCGATACGCCGCCCTGCTCGAGCGTCCCGAGCTTCGGCAAACGATCGTGGCCTCGGTCATCGGCCGGCTGCCGATTGGCATCCTCGGGCTTGCGATCCTGCTCGCCACCCAGGCATCCAGCGGTTCATTTGGTGTCGCTGGCGCCGTCGCGGCGAGCTATCTCGCAGGCCTTGCGGCCATGGCGCCCGTGCTCGGCCGGTTGATCGATCGCGCCGGGCCGCGCCGGTTATTGGCCGTCTGTGCAGGCGTATTCCCCACCGCGCTGATTGCGCTCGTTGCGGCCCTTCGCCTGGACGCTCCTACGTGGGCACCCTTCCTTCTGGCGGCGATCAGTGGCGCGGCGTTTCCGCCCATCACCGTGAGCCTGCGCACGTACATGCGGCAGCGGCTGGCCGACGACGCACAACTGGCCACGGCCTACTCGCTCGAGTCCGTGCTCATCGAAGTGATCTTCATCGTCGGTCCGGTGCTCGTCGCGTTCTTTGCTGCCTACCTGTCCGCCGCGGCGGCCGTACTCTTTGCCGCGGCCTGCGGACTCATCGGCACCGTGCTTTTCCTGCGCTCGCCCGTCATTGCGCACTGGCGTGTCGCGCAACGTACGGTTGCAGGCATCCTCGGGCCGCTTTCGGTGCGCGGCTTTCCGCCGCTGCTCTTGGTCATCCTCGCCTACTCGGGCGCGTTCGGGCTTCTCGAAATCGGCGTCACGGCCTTTGCGACCGAGTCGGGCAGCCCGGCGCTTGCGGGCGTCATCCTCGGCCTGATGAGTGTCGGCAGCGCAGCGGGGGGTCTCGCCTACGGCAGCCGAAGCTGGCGGCCACCGCTCACGCGCCAGTTCGCCCTGATGCTCTTCCTCATGGGCGCAGGACTGGCTGCGCTCGCGTATGTCGCGAACGCCGCGGTGTTCACGATCCTCGGCATCGTCGCGGGCATCGTCATGGCGCCGGCACTTATCATCCAGTCGATGCTGGTCGCCAAGACGGCCCCGGCACAGTACGCGACGGAGGCCTTTACCTGGTCGACCTCCTGCCTCCTGGTCGGCGTCGGCCTCGGCCTGACTCTGGGCGGACTGATCCTGGAGCGCGCAGACTCAAGCGCCGTCCTGATCTCCGCTGGTCTGGTTTCGGCAGGCGCCGCCTTGCTCGCCAGCGTTTCGTTGCGCGCGAACTAGCGCCTCGCGCGTCGCCGGACCCGGCTGCGCTGCAGGAAGTAGACGAACGCAATCAGCGCCAGCGCGGGAACGTAAACCCAGTGCTCGGAAGGCCGGTCGGTCGGCACCTTGACCGCCGCGACTTCGAAGCCCTGCTCAAACCCGGACTTCTTTGCGCGGCTGCCGAATCGCACCGCCGCGACACGCACGTCTTCCCCGAGCGCCGTGATCGTCAGGCCCGCGGCCGCAAGCCTCTTGCGACCGTCCCCCGGCTCCGCCAGCTGCACCGCCACCGTCTTGCGCACGTCCTCGCCCTCGATGCTCGTACCCTTGATGACCAGCACCAGCCGCTCCTTCTCGCCCAGCTGACCGGCGACGCGAAAGATCTCCTTCGCCGCCACTTCCGTGTACGGCGCGTAGAGCTTGTCCATGAAAAAATCCGGCCGGAACAGCGCGAACGTTCCCGCCAGCAGGAGCGCGATCTCCCACCAGCGGCAGCGCGAGTGAAACCAGGCGAGGGTGGCCGCAGAGAATGCGAGCGACGCCACCGTCGCGGCAAACGCCACCAGAAGTACCTCCCACCAGCTGCGCACGTCGATCAGCAGCAGCATCGGATTGAACACGAATACGAAAGGCAGGACGACCGTGCGCAAGGCGTAGACGGCGCCCTGCACGCCGGTCTTGATCGCGTCCTCGCCCGAGATGGCGGCGGCGGCGAAGGTCGCCAGGCCCACCGGCGGCGTGATGTCGCCCATGATGCCGTAGTAGAAGACGAACAGGTGCACGGCGATCAGCGGGATCACCAGGCCGGACTGCGCGCCCAGCTCCACGATCACCGGCGCCATCAGCGTGGCGACGAGAATGTAGTTGGCGGTCGTCGGCACGCCGAGCCCGAGTACCAGGCAGACAAAGGCCGTGAACAACAGCATGACCACCACGTTGCCCTGGGAAACGACCTCCACGAAGTCGGTCATGCGAAACCCGAGCCCGGTGAGCGTGATGCCGCCTACGATAATTCCCGCCGTGGCTGTGGCGATGGCGATGGAAATCATGTTGCGGGCGCCGTCGTTCAGTCCTTCCACGACTTCCCTTAAGCCGCGCTTCGTTGCGCCCGCCAGCCTGTGCCGTCTACGGAAGTAAGCCGTCAATGGATGCTGCGTTGCCATCAGCACGATTAGGGTCACCGTGGCCCAGAACGCCGACAGCGCCGGCGACAGCTCCTCGATCATCAGGCACCAGATGAGCACACCGATCGGGATGAGAAAGTGCACGCCCGCCTTCACCGTCGGCCAGGTGTCGGGCAGGATAGGATTGTCGACGTCGATGTCCTGCGGCAGGTCCGGACAGCGCGCGGCCACTCTGACCGTAAACACGTAGAGTGCCGCCAGCAGAATACCGAGTGCCCAAGGCGCCACGGCCGGTCCGAGCACGTTCTTCGCCCCTTCCGCGGCCCAGTAGATGACGCTGCATACGACGATCGTGCCCGAGACGCCCAGGCCCCAAGCGGTCAGCTTCTGCTGGAACGGCCGCGCGCGCGCGCGTGCCGTCGGCTCGAGACCGAGCTTCAGTGCCTCGAGGTGGACGATGTAGAAGAGCGCGATATAGGAAATGAGCGCGGGCAGGAAGGCATGCTTGATGACGTCGGTGTAGGGTATGCCGACGTATTCCACCATCAGGAATGCCGCCGCGCCCATGACCGGCGGCATGATCTGTCCATTCACCGAGGACGCGGTCTCGATCGCGCCCGCCTTCACGCCGCCGTAGCCGGCCTTGGTCATCAGCGGAATAGTGAAGATGCCGCCGGAGACCACATTGGACACCGACGATCCGGAGATCAGGCCGTTCAGGCCGGAGGAAACGACGGCGACCTTGGCCGGCCCGCCGCGCAGATGGCCGAGCATGGCGAACGAAACCTGCATCATGTAGTTGCCCGCGCCGGCCTTGTCGAGCAGGGATCCGAACAGCACGAAGATGAAGATGTAGCCCACCGACACGCCGAGCGCCACGCCGAAGACACCCTCGGTGGTCAGCCACTGGTGCACCAGCATCCGTTCCCACGACGCACCCTTGTGCGCGATGACCTCGGGCAGGAACTTGCCGAGGATGACGTAGGCGAGAAACACGAGCGCGAGAATCGTCATCGGCATGCCCACGGCGCGGCGTGTCGCCTCGAGGAGCAGCACCAGGCCAATGGAGGCGACGATGATGTCCTGCAGGTTGGGCTGCCCGGGGCGGGTCGCCAGTTGCGCATAGAAGAACAGGAAATACGCACCCGCGGCACTCGCGGCGAGACCCAGAATCCAGTCGAACCACGGAACGCGGTTGCGCTGCGCCGCCGTGCGCATGGCGGGATAGCAGAGGAAGGCGAGCAGCAAACCGACGCCCAGGTGCAGCGAGCGCGCCTCGGTGTCGTTGAGCACGCCCCAGCCGAACGTGAATGGCAGAGGCGAGGCGTACCAGAGCTGGAACAGCGACCAGCCGATCGCGACTGCGAAGATCAGCCTGCCGACGATGCCCTTCGCAGCGCGTCCGCCGGTATCCGCGTCGGCGGCGATCTGCTGCGGACTGGAACTCGACCCGTGGCTCTTCTTGGTCATGGCCCCTCCCCCGGAAAACAAAAAGGGGCGAAACTCGCGTCTCGCCCCTCCGTTGCGCTCAGTCCTGCCGCAGGCCTACTTCAGCCAGCCCTTCTCGCGGTAGTAGCGCGCGGCGCCGTCATGCAATGGCGCCGACAGGCCGTCCTTGATCATGCTCTCTGGCTTGAGAACCTGGAAGGCCGGATGCAGCTTCTTGAACTCGTCGAAGTTGTCGAACACCGCCTTGACCACCTGGTACACGGTGTCCGCCGGCACCTTGGACGAGGAAACGAACGTGGCAAGCACGCCGTACGTCTTGGTCTCCTGCGGATTCCCCGGATACAGGCCCCCGGGGATCGCGGCATGCGCATAGTAGGGATTCGCGCTCACCAGCTTGTCCACCGCAGGCCCCGTGACCGACACGAGCTTGGCGCCGCAGACCGTCGTCGGGTCCTGGATATTGGCCGACGGGTGGCCGACGAGATAGAAGAAGCCGTCGATCTTGCCGTCGCACAGCGCGGGGCCGTGTTCGTCTGCCTTCAGCTCGGAGGCGAGCGCGAAGGCGGACAGGTTCCAGCCCATCGCGCCGATCAGCTCGTCGAGCGTGGCGCGCGTGCCCGAGCCCGGGTTGCCGACGTTGAACTTCTTGCCCTTCAGGTCTTCGAACCTGCTGACGCCGGACTCCTTGCGCACCACCACCGTCACCGGCTCCGGATGCAGCGCGAATACCGCGCGCAGCTCGGTCATCGGCTCCTTGAACTGCGCCCTGCCCTTGACGGCGTTGTACTGGACGTCGGACTGCGCCACGCCCATGTCGAGCTCGCCGGCCTTGATGGTGTTGATGTTGAACACCGAGCCGCCGGTGGACTCCACCGAGCAACGGATCCCGTGCTTCGCGCGATCCTTGTTCACCAGGCGGCAGATCGCGCCGCCCGCCGGGTAGTAGACGCCCGTGACGCCGCCCGTGCCGATGGTGATGTACTTCTGCTGGGCCTGCGCCGAAGGGGCGAGGACGCCGGCCGCGAGTAGCCCCGCAGCCAGCGCAGCGAATGTGCGCATGACGGTCTCCTTGGGATGGACGCCGCTAGCTTAGCGGAAGCAGTGCTCAGGCGGCAACCGCCGAACGCAGTACCGCGTCGAGCGCCTGTCCGAGCCTGGACACCAGCTCGTCCAGCTGGCGCTCCTCGAGGATGAACGGGGGTGCGAGCAACACGTGGTCGCCGCGCTCGCCATCGATGGTCCCTCCCATCGGATAGCACAGCAACCCTGCCTTGAGCGCCTCGGCCTTGACTCGCGCATGGATGCGAGCGCGCGGATCGAAGGGCGTTTTGCGCTCCCGATCGGCGACAAGCTCCAGGCCCCAGAACAGCCCGCGCCCGCGGATGTCGCCGACGTGCGGATGCGCGTCGAACGCCGAGCGCAGCCTGGATTCGAGGGCGGTTCCCAGCGGGGCCACGCGCGCCAGCAACCCGTCGTCATGCAAGCGCCGCTGCACTGCCAGCGCGCCCGCGCACGCTGCGGCGTGGCCAAGGTAGGTATGGCCATGCTGAAAGTACCCGGTCCCGGAGACGACCGCCTCGAAGATCCGGCCGCTCACCATCACGGCGCCAATCGGCTGGTAGCCCGCGCCCAGGCCTTTGGCGATAACCGCCAGGTCGGGCACGATGCCTTCCTGCGCAAAGGTCCACAGGGAGCCGCAGCGACCCATGCCGCACATGACTTCATCGAGAATGAGCAGCACGCCGTAGCGGTCGCATACTTCGCGCACGCGCTTGAAGTATCCCGGAACCGGGGGAACCGCGCCCAGCGTTGCGCCGGCGACCGTCTCGGCGATAAAGGCGATCACGCAGTCCTCTCCCAGGCGGCGGATCTCGGACTCCAGTTCGGCCGCCAGGCGCGCCCCGTAGGCATCGTCGGACTCGCCGGCAAGCCGATCGCGATAGGCGTAGCAGGGCGACACATGCGTCGCTTCGATCAGCAGAGGCTCGAACTGCCTGCGCCGCCACTGGTTGCCGCCCACGGCGAGCGCACCTAGCGTATTGCCGTGATAGGACTGGCGCCGGCCGATGACGTGCCTGCGCTGGGGCTCGCCTTTCTCGACGAAGTATTGCCGCGCGAGCTTCAGCGCCGCCTCGACGGCCTCGGAACCCCCGGAGACGAAGTACACCTTCTCGAGCGGCGCGGGCGCACGCGCGACCAGCGCGTCGGCAAGCGCCTCCATCGGCTCGTTGCTGAAGAAAGACGTATGCGCGAACGGCAGTCGCGCGAGCTGCTCGCGAATAGCGCGCACCACGGCCTCGTCGGAGTGTCCCAGGCAGGAAACCGCCGCCCCACCCGAGGCATCCAGATAGCGCTTGCCTTCGCGATCGATCAGATATGCGCCTTCGCCGCGCACCGCCACCGGGTAGACCGAGCGCGGGTTGCGGTGAAAGACGCGGGTCACGTCAGGCGCCGAGCTTGCCGTGCAGTTGGGCGCGGCACTGCGCCAGCGCGGGCGGCAGGTGCGTGCCGATCTTCTCCAGCAGCTCGTCGTGCGCGGTGACTTCCTCCTGCCAGGCGCCGACATCCACGCGCGCGATCTCCTCGTACTGGTCGTGCGAGAACTTCTGCATGCCGCTCCAGTTCAAGTCCTGGTAGCGCGGAATGATGCCCAGCGCGGTATCCACGCCGTGCACCTGGCCATGGCAGCGCCCCACGATCCATTCCAGCACGCGCATGTTCTCGCCGAAGCCCGGCCAGATGAACTTGCCGTTCGCGTCCTTGCGGAACCAGTTGACGCGGAAGATGCGCGGCGGATGGTGCACGGTCTTGCCCATCTCCAGCCAGTGCGCGAAGTAGTCGCCGACGTGGTAGCCGCAGAAGGCGATCATCGCCATCGGGTCGCGCCGCACGACACCCACCTTGCCAGTAATCGCCGCGGTCGTCTCCGAGCCTAGCGTGGCTCCCATGTACACGCCGTCCTGCCAGGACGGCGCCTCGACCACCAGGGGCACCGTGCTCGAGCGGCGGCCGCCGAACAGGAATGCCGAGATCGGCACACCTCCCGCGTCCTCCCATTTCGGGTCGATCGACGGGCATTGCGCCGCCGCGACTGTGAAGCGTGAATTGGGGTGCGCGGCGACCCGCCCGCAGCCGGGCGTCCACTCCTTGCCCTGCCAGTCGATGAGACGCGCCGGCGGTGTCTCGGTCATCCCCTCCCACCACACGTCGCCTTCCGGCGTGAGCGCGACATTGGTGAAAATGACGTTGGCCGAGAGCATCTTCATCGCGTTCGGATTGGTCGCCTGCGAGGTGCCCGGGGCCACGCCGAAGAAACCCGCTTCCGGATTGATCGCGTAGAAGCGGCCATCGTGACCGGGCTTGATCCACGCGATGTCCTCGCCGATCGTCGTCACTTTCCACCCCTGGTACGCGGCGGGAGGAATGAGCATGGCGAAGTTTGTCTTGCCGCAGGCGCTGGGAAACGCGGCCGCGACGTAGGACTTCTGGCCGGCGGGCGACTCCACACCGAGGATCAGCATGTGCTCGGCGAGCCAGCCTTCGTCGCGCGCCATCACGGAGGCGATGCGCAACGCGAGACATTTCTTGCCGAGCAGCGCGTTGCCGCCGTAGCCCGAGCCGTACGACCAGATCTCGCGCGTCTCGGGGAAGTGAACGATCCATTTTTCCTTCTCGTTGCTCGGCCAGGGCACGTCCTTCTGGCCCGCCGCGAGCGGCACGCCCACCGAATGCACGCAGGGCACGTAGTCCCCGTCCTCGCCGAGCCATTCCGCCACGGCGCGCCCCATGCGCGTCATGAGCCGCATGTTGACCGCGACGTACGCCGAGTCCGAGATCTCCACGCCGATCTGCGCGATGTGCGAGCCGATCGGCCCCATGGAGAACGGCATGACGTACATGGTCCGTCCGCGCATGCAGCCGTCGAATAGCCGCTGCAGGGTGGCGCGCATCTCGCGCGGGTCGACCCAGTTGTTGGTCGGACCAGCCTGGTCCTTCGTCTGGCTGCAGATGAAGGTGCGGTCTTCCATGCGTGCCACGTCGCTGGGGTGCGAGCGCGCGAGATAGCTATTCGGGCGCAGCTTCTCGTTCAGCTTGAGGAACGTGCCGCCGCGCACCAGCTCTGCGCACAGGCCGTCGTATTCGGCCGCGGTGCCGTCGCACCAGTGGATGCGATCGGGCTTGGCGAGCCGGGCGACTTCGGTCACCCACTGACGCAATCCTGCGTGTCGCACCCAATCGGGTGCCTGCGACTCGTCCTTGGTTGCCGTGCCGGGCGCGTTCATCTGCGTGAACTCCTGAAAGCAAAACGGCCCGGAAGGGGCCGCAAGAGTACCTAAAGTGAATCCATTCTACCGCGTGCCGTGGCCCGATGCCACGCGCGAAAAGCTTGATGAATCAGTATGTTCGTCATGGACTCGCGGCCCATGGGACGCGACACGCCTCCACGCGCAAGTGCTACTTCCCGATGCAAAAGCGGCCGAAGATCTCTCCCAGCAGATCGTCCGCCGTGACCTCGCCCGTGATGCTCGACAGGGCTTCCTGCGCGAGCCTGAGCTCCTCCGCGAAGATTTCCCAGCGGCGGACTTCGTCCGCTGCCGCGGCGAGCTGCGAGGCGGCCTGCTGCAGTGCCTGCAGGTGCCGTTCGCGCGCAATGAACACCGATTCACCCGCGGCACGCCAGCCTGCCGCCGCGAGAAGCGCCGCGCGCAGCGCGTCCATGCCTGCGCCGGTCTTCGCGGAAACCGCCACGGCGCCTTCCGGCGCGGCAAAGCCCGGCACGCGGTCTGCCTTGTTATAGACCTCGAGCCGCGCCACGCCCGCCGGGAGCTCTTCGAGCGGGGCGTGCGCCTCGCCCGCCTCGAACACCAGCATGACGAGATCGGCCTCCTGCAGCTCGCGCTGCGTGCGCTCGATGCCGAGGCGCTCGACCGGATCGGCCGACGACCGCAAGCCCGCGGTATCGACGACCACGAGCGGCACACCATCGACGAGGATCGACTCGCGCAGCGCGTCGCGCGTCGTGCCGGGGATCGGCGTCACGATGGCGCGATCCTCGCCGGCCAGCCGGTTGAGCAGGCTTGACTTGCCGACGTTCGGCCGGCCCGCGATCACCACGCGGATGCCCGAGCGCAGCATGCTGCCCTGGCGGCTCCTGTGCAGCACGTCCTCCAGGGCCGACCGCACGCTCGCCAGCCGCCTGGCCGCGTCGTCGCGATGCAGGGTGTCCACTTCCTCCTCCGGAAAATCGAGCATGGCTTCGGTCAGCGCGCGCAACTCGACCAGCTGGGACACCAGAGCGCGGATCGCGGACGAGAACTCGCCGCGCAGCGAGCGCAACGCCGAAGTGGCGGCCTCACGGCTCGCGGCCTCGATCAGGTCGGCGACCGCCTCCGCCTGCGCGAGATCCATGCGCCCATTGAGGAAAGCGCGGCGCGTGAATTCTCCAGGCTCCGCGAGCCGTGCGCCCGCCTCCCGGCAAGCGCCCAGCAGAGCCTGTGTGACCACCGGCCCTCCGTGGCCCTGGAACTCGAGGACCGGCTCGCCCGTGTAGGAGTGCGGCGCGGGAAAGAACAGCGCAATGCCCTGATCGATCGGTCCGCCGCAAGCATCGCGCGCGGTCGCCAAGGTCGCCTGCCGTGCCGGCGGCACGCGTCCCAGCAGGCGCCGCGCGATGGCCGGCGCCTCGGGGCCGGAGACGCGCACGACGCCGATGCCGCCCAGCCCGGGCGGCGTCGCTACTGCCGCGATCGTATCCGGGTGGGCAGGCTCAGCGCTTGCCATGGGCAGATTTGTCGCGATCGAACATGCGCTGGATCTGCCACTGCTGGGCGATGGAAAGGATGTTGTTGACCAGCCAGTACAGCACCAGCCCGGCCGGGAAGAAGAAGAAGAACACGCTGAACACGTACGGCATGAACTGCATGACCTTCGCCTGCACCGGGTCGGGCGGCACCGGGTTCATGCGCGTCTGCAGCACCATGCTCGCCGTCATCAGGATGGGAAGCACGAAGTACGGGTCCTGCGCCGAGAGGTCCTTGATCCAGAGAATGAACGGCGCATGGCGCAGCTCGATCGCGGCCAGCAGGGTCCAGTACAACGCGATGAACACGGGGATCTGCACGAGGATCGGGAAGCACCCGCCTAGCGGATTGATCTTCTCGGTCTTGTACAGCTCCATCATGGCCTGGTTCATGCGCGCGCGATCGTTGCCGTACATCTCGCGGATCTTGGTCAGGCGCGGCGTGACCAGCTTCATCTTCGCCATGGACTTGTAGCTTGCCGCCGACAGCGGGAAGAATACGAGCTTGATCAGGATCGTGAGCAGGATGATGGCCACGCCCCAGTTCTGGGTCCACCGGTGGAAGAACTCCAGCACCGCGAACAGCGGCCAGGCGATGATCGCCAGCCAGCCGTAGTCGACGACCAGATCCAGTCCGGGCGCCGCCTGCTTCAGGCGCTGCTGCTCCTCCGGCCCGGCGAACAAGCGCACCGCGACGCGGGACGCGCCGCCCGCATCCGCCGGAGGTGCGGCGAGGATGACGCCAGAGGCATAAAGCCCGTCCGGCAGCTTGCGCGCAAAGTACTCGCGCGGCGCCTGCTCCGGCGGCAGCCAGGCCGCGACGAAATAGTGCTGCATGATGCCGATCCAGCCGTCGCGCGCGTCCTTCGGCAGATCGATCTTGCCCTTCTCGACGTCCGAGTACTCCAGCTTGTGAAACGCCCGTTCCTTCGTGTAGTACACAGGACCGGTATACACGTACATCATCGCGTTCTGCCCGGCTGGCGCCTTGTCGTCGCGCACGACCTGGTAGTAGGCGTACGCGGAGGCCGGTGCGCCGCCAGCGTTCTTCAACTCGAAGCTCACGCCGATCAGGTAGCTGTCCCGCCGGAACGTGTAGATCTTCTCGATCACCACGCCCGCCGGACCGTCGGCGGCGAAACGTACCTGCAGCTCCTGCGCGCCCGAGCCCAGCGCGCGCTCGCCGGGCAGCGGACGCCAGACGGACCGGTGGTTGGGCATGCCCTCGCCGATCAGGCCGCTCTGCGCAGCGTAGGAGTGCTGCGGACCGAAGAGCACGAAGTTCTTGTTCGGGTCTTCGGCGTCCTTGTGCTTGCGCAGCTCCAGGCGCGACAGGGTCGCCCCCAGCGTATCGATCTCCGCGACCAGCAGGTCGGTGCTTACTTGCACCCTCTCCGACGTCGTGGCCGGGGCGGTCGGCGCCGGCGTCGCACCGGGAACAGCGCCCGCCGCGGGCTTGCCCGCGGGCGTCGGAGCGGTGGAGGTCAGGGAGCCCGCGGGCGAGGGCACGCCTTGCGCCTGCTGCGCAGTAGGCTGGACCGGCGGCTTGGGCTGCTGCTCCTTTTGCCAGGCGTCCCACAGCAAGAGCAGGGAGAAGCTGAAGATGAAGAAAAGGATCAGTCTCTGGGTGTCCATATCGCTTCGCCTCTCGCCCTAGCGGTCCGCGCGCCGGGGAACCGGATCGAACCCGCCGGGGTGCCAGGGACCGCAGCGGCACAGCCGCCGCGTCGCCAGCCAGCCGCCGCGCAGCAGGCCGTGCTCTTCGAGCGCCTCCTCGGCATACTGGGAGCAGGTCGGATGGAACCGGCAGGAGGGCCCGAGCCACGGGCTCAGGAAATAGCGGTAGCCGCGCAGGGCGAGGCGCACGACCGCCGTCATGGCGCAATCCGGGCGAAAAGCTCCCTGACGCGCGCCAGCATGGCGGCCGATGCACGCACACCCAGGGGTGGGCGGATCAGCACGTCCATGCCCTCGAGTCGGGACTGTTCGAGCCTGAATGCCTCGCGAATGCACCGCTTGATGCCATTGCGCTCCGTCGCCTTTGCCGAGTGCCGCCGCGACACCATGATGCCAAGCCTGGGCGTCCCCGTTCCGCGACGCTCGATGTAGAACGTGTAGCCGGAGACGCTGCGGCGCGTCCCCTGCTTCAGCAGCCTCTCGAAATCGGCGCTGCGCGCGAGCCTGCGATCCGGGCCGAATCCGAAGCGTGCGCGCTGGGCGCGATTCGGCACGCCCCTCTCGGGACTAGACCGAAAGCCGCTTGCGGCCGCGCGCGCGGCGCGCACGCAGCACCGCGCGGCCGGACGCCGAACGGCTGCGGACGAGGAATCCATGGCGCCGAGCGCGGCGCGTCTTGGAGGGTTGGTAGGTACGCTTCATTGAGCTGCTCGCGGGAAAAAGGGCGGTATTAGAGCCTGCGGCCGTCCGCGTTGTCAATCATGCGTGCAACGGCGCGCAAAGTAGCGCAGCCCTGTGGATAACACTGCGCGGAACGGGTAAAATTTTAATCTCGCCGGCGCGTGGAGCGCCGCCCTGGCGGGATCCCCCTAAGAAGCGCTACGCGAGACTGCCGAGAGCACATGCAAAGCCTATGGGACGCCTGCCTGCGACGTCTTGAGCAGGAGCTTCCCGCGCAGCAGTTCAACACCTGGATCCGCCCGCTCGTGATGGAGAGCGTGCCCGGAGAGCCCAATACCCTGGTGCTCGCGGCGCCCAACCGCTTCGTGCTCGAGCTGGTGCGCGAGCGCTTCGCTCCCAGGATCGAGCGCCTCGCGGCGGAAGCCGCTGGACGCGAACTGTCTCTGCGCCTCGTGCTCGCGCGCCTGGAAGCGGTTCCGCCCCGCCCGGAGGAGCCGCGGGTGAGCGCCGTGCAGCCGGTGGCCCTGGACAGGGCGCGGCTGAACCGCCTGTTCACTTTCGACAGTTTCGTCACCGGCAAAGCGAATCAACTCGCGCGCGCGGCCGCGATCCAGGTTGCCGAGAATCCCGGCATCTCCTACAACCCGCTGTTCATCTATGGAGGCGTGGGCCTGGGCAAGACGCACCTGCTGCAGGCGATCGGCAACCACCTCGCCGAGCGCCGGCCGGGCGCGAAGCTGCGCTATACGCACGCCGAGCAGTACGTGACGGATGTCGTGCGCGCGTACCAGCAGAAGTCCTTTGACGAGTTCAAGCGCTACTACCACTCGCTCGACCTTCTGCTGATCGACGACATCCAGTTCTTCTCCAACAAGGGCCGCACGCAGGAGGAGTTCTTCTACGCCTTCAATGCGCTGGTCGAGGCGCACAAGCAGATCGTCATCTCCTGCGACACCTACCCGAAGGAGATCGCGGGCATGGAGGAACGGCTGATCTCCCGCTTCGGCTGGGGGTTGACCGTGGCGATCGAGCCGCCCGAGCTGGAAATGCGCGTGGCCATCGTGCTGAAGAAGGCGGAGGTCGAAGGCGCGCAGATTTCCGAAGAAATCGCCTTCTTCATCGCCAAGAACATCCGTTCCAACGTGCGCGAGCTGGAAGGGGCGCTGAAGAAGGTGCTGGCCTTCGCGCGCTTCACCGGCCGGGACATGACCTTGGAAATGGCCAAGGAAGCGTTGCGCGACATTCTGCACGTTGCCAACCGGCAGATCAGCGTCGACGGAATCCAGAAGACTGTGGCCGAGTACTTCAAGATCAGAATCGCCGACATGCATTCCAAGAAGCGCAGCCGCAACGTCGCCCGGCCGCGCCAGGTGGCCATGTCGCTCGCCAAGGATCTGACGCCCATGAGCCTGCCGGAGATCGGCGAGGCGTTCGGCAATCGCGACCATACGACCGTCCTGCACGCCTGCCGCACCATTTCCACCCTGCGCAAGAAGGATACGGTGCTCAACCGGGACTACCTCGTGCTCGAGCAGGTACTGAAAGGGTGAGTTGCCTGTGGATATCCGATGTACGGATTGTGCGCATCCCGCCTCCGCTCAGGACGGGCGCAAACGATCCACAGCCATGCACATCCCGTGCACAGCTTATGCGCTCCCAGATATGCGGCCAAGTCGTTGTTCGTGCGGCAGGAATCGCCTCGCGTGAACAACCAGGGCCCCTCTATTAACGATTACTAGGAATAAATAATGGCTCTCGTCAAAGCCAAGCGCGACGACTTGCTCGGGCCGCTGTCGGCGGTCAGCGGCATCATCGAACGCCGACACACGCTGCCGATTCTTTCCAACGTGCTGATCGACAGGGCGGACAGCGTCCTGTCGTTTCTCGCCACTGATATCGAGATCCAGATCACAGCGCGCTCCAATCTCGCAGCGGGCAGCGAGGCGAGGCCGGTCACGGTTGGCGCGCGCAAGCTGGTCGACATCCTGCGTGCGCTTCCGGAGGATGCCGAGGTGACCGTGGCGCAGCAGGAGAAGCGCCTGCAGATCAAGGCGGGCAAGAGCCGATTCACCCTGCAGACGCTGCCCGCCGAAGACTTTCCGAGGCTGGCGCGACCGGCGGGGGAGGTGGCGCGCTTTTCCCTCGCGCAGAAGGCCTTGCGCAAGCTGCTCGGGCTGGTGCAGTACGCGATGGCACAGCAGGACATCCGCTACTACCTGAACGGCCTGCTCGTGCTGGTCGAGGATCGGCAACTGCGCCTCGTAGCGACCGACGGCCACAGGCTGGCGTACGCGGCCATGGCGCTTCCGGCGAGCTCGCCACGCCTCGAAGTCATCGTGCCGCGGAAGACCGTCCTCGAGCTCTCGAAGCTTCTTGCCGACAGCGACGACGAGGTCAAGCTCGAGCTCTCGCCCACGCAGGCGGCATTCAGCTTCGGCGGCGTGGAGCTGATCTCCAAGCTGGTGGATGGCAAGTTCCCGGACTACACACGGGTCATTCCCACGCAGCACAAGAACCTGGTCAAGCTGGAGCGCGAAGTGCTGCGCCAGTCGTTGCAGCGCGCGGCGATCCTGTCCAACGAGAAGTTTCGCGGCGTGCGCTGGGTGCTCACCGACGGCAGCCTGAAGATCGTGTCCTCGAACGCCGAGCAGGAGGAGGCGCAGGAGGAAATCGAGGTGCAGTACGGCGGAGACGCGCTCGATATCGGCTTCAACGTCAACTACCTGCTCGACGTGCTGAACAACGTCGGCGGCGCCGAAGTGGAGTGCCGGTTCGGCGATGCGGCCTCCAGCGCGCTGCTGCAGTTTCCTGCGGAACCGGAGTTCAAGTACGTGGTCATGCCGATGCGCATCTAACGAGGAATTCAGAGTGGGCGAACCTGAGCAGCACAAACCGGAAGCGAGCGATTACGACTCCGACAGCATCAAGATCCTGAAGGGCCTGGAGGCCGTGCGCAAGCGGCCCGGCATGTACATCGGCGACACGTCCGACGGCACGGGCCTGCACCACATGGTGTTCGAGGTCGTGGACAACGCGGTCGACGAAGCGCTTGCCGGCTTCTGCGACGAGATCGTCGTCACCATCCATACCGACAATTCCGTGTCGGTGCTCGACAACGGGCGCGGCATCCCGACCGGCGTCAAGGACGATGACGAGATGCGCCGCTCGGCCGCCGAGATCGTCATGACCGAGCTGCATGCCGGCGGCAAGTTCGACTCCAACACCTACAAGGTTTCGGGCGGACTGCACGGGGTCGGCGTATCGGTGGTCAATGCGCTCTCCAGCTGGCTGCGCCTGACCATCTGGCGCGACGGCAAGGTGCACCAGATGGAGTTCGCCGACGGCGTAGCCACCGCGCCGCTGCGCGTCACCGGGGTCACGGAGAAGCGCGGCACCGAAGTGCACTTCCTCGCCTCGCGCCAGGTTTTCGGCACCGTCGACTACCACTACGACATCCTGGCGCGCCGCCTGCGCGAGCTTTCGTTCCTCAACAACGGCGTGCGCATTGTGCTGGTCGATCAGCGCGTGGGAAAGGAAGAGGACTTCGCGTTCGCCGGCGGCGTCAAGGGGTTCGTGGAGTACATGAACCGCGCGAAGACGGTCCTGCACCCGAACGTGTTCAACGCCCAGGGCGAGAAGGACGGCATCAGCGTGGACGTGGCGATGCAGTGGAACGACTCCTATCAGGAGAACGTCATCTGCTTCACGAACAACATCCCGCAGAAGGACGGTGGCACCCACCTCACGGGCCTGCGCGCGGCCATGACGCGCGTGCTGAACAAGTACATCGAGGAAACGGAGCTGGCGAAGAAGGCCAAGGTCGAAACGACGGGCGACGACATGCGCGAAGGCCTGGCCTGCGTGCTGTCGTGCAAGGTGCCCGAGCCGAAGTTTTCCTCGCAGACCAAGGAAAAGCTGGTGTCCTCCGAGGTGCGCCCCGCGGTGGAGGAGATCGTGGCGGAGAAGCTGCGCCAGTTCCTGGACGAGCGACCGGCCGACGCGCGCGTCATCACCTCGAAGATCGTCGAGGCGGCGCGGGCGCGGGAGGCCGCGCGCAAGGCGCGGGAGATGACACGGCGCAAGGGTGTGCTCGACGGCATGGGCCTGCCCGGAAAGCTGGCCGACTGCCAGGAGCGGGACCCGGCGCAGTGCGAGCTGTACCTGGTGGAAGGCGATTCGGCCGGCGGATCCGCCAAGCAGGGACGTGACCGGAAGTTCCAGGCGATCCTGCCGCTCAAGGGGAAGATCCTGAACGTGGAGCGCGCGCGATTCGACAAGCTGCTCTCCTCGGCGGAGATCGCGACGCTGATCACGGCGCTCGGCTGCGGGATCGGCAAGGAGGAGTACAACCCGGAGAAGCTCCGCTACCATCGCATCATCATCATGACGGACGCCGACGTGGACGGCTCGCACATCCGTACGCTGCTGCTCACGTTCTTCTATCGGCAGATGCCGGAGCTGGTGGAGCGCGGCCATATCTACATCGCGCAGCCGCCGCTGTACAAGTCGAAGCTCGGCAAGGAGGAGCGCTACCTGAAGGATGAGCACGAGCTGAACGAGTTCATGCTGCGCCAGGCGCTGGTCGATGCCGCGCTGCTGCCCGCGGCGCAGCGCGAGCCGATCCGCGGCGAGGCGCTCGCCGAGCTGGCCAAGTCGTACCTGCTGACCGAGGCGGTGATCGAGCGCGTCTCGCGCTGGATCGATCGCGACGTGCTGAACGCGCTGCTGCGCGGGGTGCAGGTCGACCTCTCGCGCCGCGACCTTGCGGAGGCCTCCGCGCATGCGCTGGCCGCGGCCATGCCCGCCAACGGCTTTCGCATCAACGCGCACTTCGACGCCAAGACCGAGCGCTATCAGGTACGCATCGAGAGAACGCGCCACGGCAACGTGCGCGTGACGGCGATCGATACGGAGTTCGTGCACTCCGGCGACTATGCTCAGATCCGTACGACCGCGGAGCTGCTGCGCGGGCTGGTGGGCGTCGGCGCCTACGTGCAGCGCGGCGAGCGCAGGCAGCCGGTGCGCGACTTCGGCGAAGCCATGCACTGGCTGCTCGCCGAAGTGCAGAAGTCGATGGTGCTGCAGCGCTACAAGGGGCTCGGGGAGATGAATCCCGGCCAGCTGTGGGAAACGACCATGGATCCGGCGACCCGCAGGCTGCTCAAGGTGCAGATCGACGACGGCATCGCCGCCGACGAGATCTTCACCAAGTTGATGGGCGACGAGGTCGAGCCGCGCCGCGCGTTTATCGAGTCGAACGCGCTCGGCGTGCGGAACTTGGACGTTTAGCCTTCGCCGGCGCTGCGGCGCCGCGCCCTGCCGGCTTGCGGATCGGCGTCACCTGCGCCGCGGGTGCGGCCGCCGCCTTGGCTGGCGCCCCGGGCTTGGGCGCGCGCGGCTGGAACTCGAAGCCGACCGCGCCTCCCGGGGTCTTCACCAGATAGGCCTTGAATGGCCGGCCCTTTTTCGAGATGAAGCGCGGCAGCAGGTCGGTGCGCCCGGTGGCCAAGAGCTTGCGGACCTGCGTCGGCTCCACCGGCTGCTGCAGGATGATCTTCCCGGTGCGGAAATCGCAGCTGCGCGCGGCGCCCAGCGACTTCTCGCACACGTAGGCCATGCCGTGCTCGTACACGCGGGCGCCGCACTTCGGGCAGGCGCCGAGGCTTTCCTGCTTGCTGAAATCGGGGGGCTCCTCGCCGCCGGCGTCGCTGCTTTGCCCGAAATCGAACTCGGCGCGAAACTGCTCGTTCAGGCGCATCACGGCCGCGAACGGCTTGCCCATGCGGCTGCGGAACCCGGTGAGCGGCCCGATGCTGCGCTTGGCGATCAGCTCGGCCACTTCCTCGGGAGACCATTCGCGCCCGGAGGTGACCTTCCACAGGGAAAAATCGCATTTCTGGCACTGGAACTTGCGGTAGTTCTCCTGCACCGTGCCGCCGCACTTCGGGCAGGGTGCCGGCACCGTGGCAAACGCGGTATCGGGAATGTCGCCGTTGCGGATGCGCTCGACCAGGTCACGGGTGACCTGCTCGATGTGCTCCATGAACTCCTCGCGCGGCAGCTTGCCGTGCTCCATCTGCTTGAGCTTGAACTCCCAGTCGCCGGTCAGCTCCGGCGAGGTGATCTCGGTGACGCCGAAATGGCGCAGCGCGAACAGCAGCGAGAAGGCCTTCGGCGTCGGCACCAGTTCCCTGCCGTTGCGGTGCACGTACTCCTCACGGATCAGTCCCTCTATGATCGCGGCGCGCGTGGCAGGCGTTCCCAGGCCCTTCGCTTCCATCGCCGCGCGCAGTTCGTCGTCTTCCACGAGCTTGCCCGCGCCCTCCATCGCCGAGAGTAGCGTCGCCTCGGTGAACCGGGCAGGCGGCTTGGTCTGCAGCGCGCTTGCCGCCACTTCCAGCGTCTCCACCTTCTCGCCCGCAGCGACTGCCGGCAGCGTCTCGCTCTCGTCCTGGGATCCGCGCCCGTAGACGGCGAGCCAGCCTGGGCTCTGCAGCACCTTGCCTTCGGTCTTGAAGCGATGCTCGCCGACCGTGGTGATGCGCGTGGTCTGCTGGAACTCGGCCGACGGATGGAATACGGCGAGGAAGCGCCGCACGACCATGTCGTACAGCTTGCGCTCGGCCTCGTTCAGGTTCTTGGGCGCCTGCAGCGTCGGGATGATGGCGAAGTGGTCCGAGATCTTGCTGTTGTCGAAGATCCGCCGGTTGGGCTTGACCCAGCCGTTCTTCAGGACCGCCTTCGCGAACGGCGCGTACTCGCGGTCACCCGCCAGCATGTCCATCGCCTTCTTCACCGTGCCGATGTAGTCCTCGGGCAGGGCGCGCGAGTCGGTGCGGGGATACGTCAGCACCTTGTGGCGCTCATAGAGCGCCTGCGCCAGCGACAGCGTGCCGCGGGCCGAAAAGCCGAAGCGGCCGTTGGCTTCGCGTTGCAGGCTGGTCAGGTCGAACAGCAGCGGCGAAGCCTGGGTGGTCGGCTTGGTCTCCTCGCTGACCGTTCCCGGCTTCGCCTGGCAGGCGGCGACGATCGCTTCGGCATCCGCGGCGCGCCACAGGCGCTCCGGCTTGCGTTCGGCGTCCTCGGCCTTGCGGAACTCAGGATCGAACCAGCGGCCCGGATACTCGCCGGCCCTGGCCCCGAAGCGCGCGTGCACTTCCCAGTAGTCGCGCGGCTTGAACTCGCGAATACGCTCCTCGCGCTCCACCAGGATGGTGAGCGTCGGGGTCTGCACGCGGCCCACCGTCGTCAGGTAGAAGCCGCCCTCCTTCGAGTTGAAGGCGGTCATGGCGCGCGTGCCGTTGATGCCGACCAGCCAGTCCGCCTCGGAACGGCTCTTGGCGGCGTCGGCGAGCGGCAGCAGCTCCCTGTCGGCGCGCAGCTGCTCGAACCCGTCGCGGATCGCCGCCGGCGTCATCGACTGCAGCCACAGGCGCTCGACCGGCTTCTTGGCGCGCGCGTGCTGCACGATGTAGCGGAAGATCAGCTCGCCTTCGCGACCGGCGTCGCAGGCGTTCACCAGCCCGTCGATGTCCTTGCGCTTGAGCAGGCGCAGCAGCAGGTTGAGGCGCTCCGCGCCGCGCTCGATGGGCGCCAGCTCGAAGCGCGGGGGGATGACCGGCAGGTGCGCGAACGACCACTTGCCGCGCTTGACGTCGTACTCCTCCGGCACCGCGAGCTCCAGCAGGTGGCCGACCGCGGAGGACAGGACGTAGTCGTCGCTCTCGAAGTAGTCGCCCTTGCGCGTGAAGCCACCCAGCGCGCGCGCGATGTCGGCGGCGACGGAAGGTTTCTCGGCGATGATGAGTTTCTTGCGCATGCGGAGCGAAAGGCCGCAGAGGATACCCGCAAAGAACGCGGCCTTTCAACCGAACGTGCAAATGCGCCCTGCGCGCGCCGCGCGCGCTCAGTGCGGCAGGCGACTCGCGCTCGAAGCGCGCAGTTCCTCGGCGACCAGCTCGCTCGCGGGCGCGCGCAGATTCCACAGTACCATCACAACGACGAGCTTGAGCTGCTCCGCGCTCAGAACGTCGTCGGCGGTGGCCAGCGCGCGCTCCAGCACGAGCTCGCGGGTCTGCGGCGACAGGATGCCCGATTGCTCGAGCGACAGCAGAAAGCCGCGTGCGCCGACGTCCAGCTTGGCGATTTCCCTGGGCGCGTACGCGCGAAACGCCTCGGCCTCGCCTGGCAGCGGCGCCATGCCGCGCCGGGGCACCTGCGCGATGCCGGCAAGCCAGGTCAGTGCGGCCGAAATGTCGTCATCCTCGAACCCTGCCGCGGACAGGCGCTTCGCCACACGCTCGGGGTCGCCGCAAACGTCGGCCTGCCGGCAATGCTCGTACACGTACACCAGTATGTCGAACATGTTCTTGTTCTCCTGGAGGAAGGTCATTTGACGCGCTGATAGTTGCCGCCCGGAAGCGCCGCAACGCGTCCGTCGAGCTCGAGTCGCAGCAGATCCGCGCTCACGCGCGCGGCTGCCAGACCGGTCAGGCTGCAGAGGGAATCGACGTCCACGGGATCGAAGCCCATCAGCGCCAGCAACCCGTCGGCGGGAGGTTCCGCGCCGCTCGCCTGCGTGCTGGCAAAGGCGGTGCGGTGGAACGCCCCAAGCTCGCCGAGAACATCCTCTGCGGACTCGACGAGCTTTGCGCCCTGCTTGATGAGCGCGTGGCAGCCCTTGGACAGGGGCGAGTGGATGGACCCCGGGATGGCGAACACGTCCCGGCCTTGCTCGGCCGCCGCGCGCGCCGTGATCAGCGATCCGGACGCCAAGGCTGCTTCGACGACCAGGCAGCCCTGCGCCAGTCCGCTGATCAGGCGATTGCGGCGCGGAAAGTGATGCGCGGCGGCGGGCGTGCCGAGACCGAACTCCGACAACAGGAGGCCGGCCTGCGCGATGCGCGCCGCAAGCTCGGCGTTCTGGCGCGGGTAGACCACGTCAGTGCCCGTGCCGAGCACCGCGATCGTGGAGCCTTCCGCCTGCAAGGCGCCGCGATGTGCCGCGGCATCGACGCCCAGCGCCAGCCCGGAAACGATGGTCAGTCCCGCGCTGCTGAACGCTTGCGCAAACCTTTCTGCGTTGCGCACGCCCTGTGCGGTCGCGTTCCGGCTGCCCACCACGGCGAGCGACGGCCTGCCGAGCAGCTCCAGCCGGCCGGCCGCATAGAGCAGTACCGGGGGGTCCGCAGTTTCCAGCAGTAGCTTCGGGTATTCGGCGTCAGCCAGAGTGACGATGGCATGACCCGGCTGTCTGGCCCAGTGCAGCGCGCTCTCGACCGCGGATCGTGTCTTCTCGGTATGCAAGAGCGCCGATGCCGCGGGGCCGACGAAGCGCTCGAGCTGCGCCCGGGAAGCGGACAGGATGTTCTCCGGCAGGCCGAACTGGCCGAGCAGCGATCGGATTGCAGCGGTACCGAGGCCCGGCGTGTGCGTCAGGTGAATCCAGCCCGCCAGCCCCCGGTCGTCGCTCATCCCGGCGGCAGTGTAACGGCAAATTCCCGGTCGCCGCCGGTGCCCCGCTCAGGGCGTCTGAATGACATCCAGCGGGTTGACCGGCTTGGAGATACGCATCACCAGCGCGTACGAAACCCTGTCGTAGATCCGGAACACGAAGGCCAGGCCATAGCGCTCATCGGGAACCTTGAACATCACGGGCTTTCCGCCCGCGCTCTGTGAAGCATCGGCGATCAGCGGGCCGGGACGGTACAGCGCGAACACATGACCGACCTCCACCCCGTCGGCGCGGCCGCGGTTGAGCGTGATGATCTGCTGCGGCCCGGCTTCGCCGACTTTGCCGAGGCCGCCGTAGATACCGATGACGCGGCCCTGCATGAAGACCGCAGGCGCGTGCGGCGCGTACTTGGGCACTTCCGGAACGCCGGCCGGCAGCAGCTTGTCGCCCTTGCCGACTTCCTGGGTGACTGTCGTCAGTCGCACGGTCGCGGGATTGCCGGCGCGTGTCACGCGCGCGGTACCGAGATAGATGGCTTCGTAGCCGAGCGTGACGTTCGTATCCGGATCGACCAGCGCCTTGCCGCGGCGATAGATGTACCAGTTCTCCTCTTTTGATTCCCCCATGCCGCGGACATAGGCCTGATTGCCGGCTTCGATGATGACGCGGTTGTCTTCGGTGGCGATGATGGTGGGCGCGTTGTCCAGACCGTCCGGTTCGATGACCAGCGGGCGCGACAGGAAGGGCTCGATCGCGCTGGGCGGAATGCTCGGAATGGCATCGCGCGCGCTCGACTCCGCGCGCACGCGCGGGGATAGCCTGACGGTACCGACGACGCCGCCGTCTCCGAGGGCGGGACGCGTCTCACCTGCGCCCGTCGCGGCGCCCGTGTCCGCCGGCGCTGTCCCGGCGGCCGGTTTGCCGTCCGCGCCGGCGATGAACAATCGGCCGCTCGCGCGGTCAAGCACGATGACGTCTCCGGGGAAGATCCAGTGGGGATTGCGGACTTGCTCGCGATTGAAGTTCCAGATCTCTGGCCAGCGCCACGGAGAGTCCGTGAAGCGCTCGGAGATGCCCCACAGCGTGTCGCCGCGCACCACGACATAGCGGTCGGGAGCGTCCGCCTTGAAGGCAATCGGGGTCTGGGGAATCTGCGCCAGCGCGACGGCAAAGGCCAGGCCGGACAGGACAAAAGCGAGCGCTGTGATAGACTTACGCAATTGGTCGTGCATGGTGCCCCCGAACCTTATCCTTGTTCCCGGGCTGGCTTGAAAAGCCCCTTTGCCATCCAAATGTAGCACAAACAGACGACTGTTTAACCGGCGCCTTAGATTCTGTATCTAATCTGTTCAATTTGCAACACTATTTGCCTTCAAGATGGCTCTCCTGAACATTCTGCGCTACCCCGACGCCAGACTCCATAAAGTCGCGGCACCCGTCACCGTCTTCGATGAGGGCCTGAAGAAGCTGGTGCGGGATATGGCCGAGACCATGTACGCGGCGCCCGGGGTGGGACTCGCCGCCATGCAGGTGGACGTTGCCAAGCAGGTGATCGTCATCGACGTCTCCGATCGGCAGGATTCGCTCGTCGTGTTGGTCAACCCGGAGATCGTCGAGGCCTCGGGGATTTCGGACATCGAGGAAGGCTGCCTGTCGGTGCCGGGCGTCTACGATGTCGTAGAGCGGGCAGAGCGCGTCAAGGTGCGCGCCTATGACCAGCATGGGCACCCGTTCACGCTCGAGGCCCAAGGCCTGCTCTCGGTGTGCATCCAGCACGAGATTGATCACCTCAAGGGCAAGGTGTTCGTCGAATACCTCTCGCAGCTCAAGCAGCAGCGCGTGCGCGCCAAGCTCGCCAAGCAGCTGCGCCGGACCGCCTAGGCGTCCTCACCCGGGCGCACGCCGAATTCCTGCGCCTCGTCTTCGCCGGAACGCCTGAATTCGCCGAGCGCGCGCTCGCCGCGCTGCTCGACGCGCGTCACGAAATCGCGCTCGTCCTGACGCAGCCCGACCGGCCCGCCGGTCGCGGATTGCGCCCGGTGCCTAGCGCCGTGAAGCGCCTGGCCGCGGCGCGCGGCCTGCCGGTTTACCAGCCGGAATCGCTCAAGGAACAGCAAGCGCGCGACAGGATCGCCGCGGTCAAGGCAGACTTGCTGGTCGTCGCGGCCTACGGCCTGATCCTGCCGCAGGCGGTACTCGATGCGGCGCGCTTCGGCGCGCTCAATATTCATGCCTCGTTGCTGCCGCGCTGGCGTGGCGCGGCGCCGATTCAGCGCGCCTTGCTCGCCGGCGACGCGCAAACTGGCGTGACGATCATGCGCATGGACGCGGGGCTGGATACCGGCCCGATGCTCGCGCAGCAGGCGATCGCCATCGACGCGCAGGACGATGCCGGCACGCTGCACGACAAGCTGGCAGCGCTCGGCGCGCGCATGATCGTGGAGGCGATCGATGCGCTGGCCGCGGGCCGCGCGCGGGAAATGCCCCAGCCGCAGACCGGGGTCAGCTATGCGCGCAAGCTCGATCGTCGCGATGCGCAGATCGATTGGCACCATGCCGCCACGGACGTCGCGCGACAGGTGCGCGCCTTGCGCCCGGCTCCGGGAGCCGCGACGCAATGGCACGGTCAGCCGCTCAAGGTCTGGCGCGCGTTTCCCGCGGAGGGCGGCGGCGTTGCCGGGGAGGTCCTCGAGTCCGGTGACAGTGGTGTCGTGATCGCCTGTGGGGACGGCGCGCTGCGCGTCACCGAATTGCAGCGCGCCGGCGGCAAGCGATTGCCGGCGGCAGAATTCCTGCGCGGCTGCGCGCTCGCGCCGGGCGAGCGACTGGGGTGAGAGCCTCCGGGAATCTTGCACTGGCGCTCTCCGGGGCCGCGCGCGCGGTCGCGGGAGTGGCCGAAGGGCGCAGCCTGGGCGACACCGACTTCGCGGG
>JAOUIL010000105.1 GCA_029883975.1 Betaproteobacteria bacterium | reverse complement strand
CAGCGGCAACCTCGACGAAGAGCGCGTCGCGGCGCTGGTCGCCGCCGGCGCGCCGATCGACAGCTTCGGCATCGGCACGAGCCTCACCACCTCGGCGGACGCGCCCTACCTCGACGCGGTGTACAAGCTCGAGGAGTACGCGGGCGTGCCGCGGCGCAAGCGCTCGACTGGCAAGGCCACCTGGCCCGGCCGCAAGCAGGTGTGGCGGCAGACCGGGGCAGGCGGGCGCTTCGCGCGCGACGTCGTCTCGGTGCTGGGTGACCCCCAGCCGGGCGAGCCGCTGCTCGCGCCCGCCATGCGCGCGGGCCGGCGCCTCGCGCAGCCGGGCCTCGCCGAGGCGCGCGAGCGATGCCGCACGGATCTCGCGCGCCTGCCCGCGCCGCAGGTCGAGATCTCGGTCGCCCTGCGCCGGCTGGCCGACGAGGTCGACCGCGCGAGCTAGGCCCGGTAGGTCTTCTCGTGCCGCTCCTGGCAGGCGACGCAGCGCAGCGCGGTGGGCTGCACGCGCAGCCGCGCCAGCGGGATGTCGCCGCCGCAGTCCGCGCACACCCCGTAGCTGCCGTCGGCGATGCGCGCGCGCGCGCCTTCCAGCTCGCGCAGCTCGCCGAGGTCGCGCGTCACCTCGGCGTTGTCCAGGTCGGCGACCAGGTCGGCGAGCGCCTCGTCCGCCCGGTCGTGCACCGGGCCCGCGACCTCCGTGTATTGCTCGTTGCGCGAGCGTGCCACCTCGCGGCGGATCTCCTGCACCAGCGCCTCGCGGCGCTCCTCGATCAGGCGGGCGATCTCGATGGTTTCCCGGCGGTTGAGCGGCATGAGGGGAGCCTAAGGCCGGCGCCGTGCCGCGCATTTGACCAAGGTCAAGCGCACCGCCCGCGCTCGCCTTAGATTGAATGCATGAAACCCCCACGCAAGCACGTCATCGGCCGCCGCCAGGAGCAGCTGCTGCAGGAAGTGGTGCACGACGCCTACAGATCGAAAAGGAAACTCCCCGAGCCCACGCGCTGCAAGGACTGCGGCGCGGTCTGGCGCCGCGGGCGCTGGAGCTGGGGCGCGGCCCCGGCGGGCGCGCACAGCGCGCGCTGCCCGGCCTGCAGGCGCGTCCGCGACCGCCTGCCCGCCGGCTACGTCTCGCTCGGCGGCGAGTTCTTCGCCGCGCACCGCGAGGAGGTCCTCGGGCGCGTGCGGCGCTGCGAGACCGCCGAAAAGCGCGGCCACCCGCTGGAGCGCATCATGGACATCAAGGCCGACGGCCGCGGCGTGCTGGTGACCACCACCGGCGCGCACCTCGCGCACCGCATCGGCGAGGCGCTCAAGCGCGCCTACAAGGGCGAGCTCGACGCGCGCTACCTCAAGGCGGACAACCTGCTGCGCGTCACCTGGACGCGCTGAGCCCGTGAAAGTCCGCGATCTCTGCAGCCCGAAGGTCGTGACCGCCGAGCCGGGCGCGAGCCTGCGCGAGGCGGCGCTCGCCATGCGCAACCAGCACGTCGGCGCGCTGATCGTGGTGGAGAAGAAGGACGGCGTCGCGCGCCCGGTCGGCATCCTCACCGACCGCGACATCGTGGTCGCGGTGGTCGCCGTGCCCGGCGCGCGCCCCGAGGGCATCCGCGTCGGCGACGCGATGTCCACCGACCTCGCCACGGCGCGCGAGGACGACGGCCTGTTCGAGGCCGTGCAGCGCATGTCGGAGCGCGCGGTGCGGCGCCTGCCGGTGGTGGGCACCGACGGCGGCCTGAAGGGCATCGTCTCGCTGGACGACGTGCTGCGCGTGCTGGCCGCCGAGCTCGGGCAGCTCGCCGAGGCGCTGCGCTGGGGCCGCATGCGCGAGCGCGAGAAGCGCGCGAAGCTCTAGATGGCCGGCACCGACGCCTACTCGCCGCGCGAGATCGCGCAGCGCGTGCAGGAGGTGTGCCTGGTCAAGGCGCGCATGCCGCTGCTGCAGCTGGTGATGCTCGGCATACTGGCCGGCGCGTTCATCGGCCTGGGGTCGCTGTACTACGTCATCGTCGTGAGCGATCCCGCGCTGCCGCACGCGCTGCAGCGCGTGCTGGGCGGGGTGGTGTTCTCGCTCGGACTGCTGCTGGTGGTGGTGGCGGGCGCGGAGCTGTTCACCGGCAACAACCTGATCGCCATGGCCTGGGCCGACGGGTGCCTCTCGACGCGCGACGTGCTGGTCAACTGGACGGTGGTGTGCGCGGCGAACTTCGTGGGCGCCACGGGCCTCGCCGCGATGGTCTTCTGGTCCGGCCACGCCGACGCCTATGCCGGGACCTATCTCAAGATCGCCGCGGCCAAGTCGTCGCTGTCCTTCTCGGAGGCGTTCTTTCGCGGCGTGCTGTGCAACGTGCTGGTGTGCATGGCGGTGTGGATGACACTCGCCGGCCGCAGCGTCGCCGACAAGCTGCTCGCCATCGTGCTGCCGATCTCGGCGTTCGTCGCCGCGGGCTTCGAGCACTCGGTGGCCAACATGTACTTCTTTCCGCTCGCCATGCTGCTGCAAGCGGACGCGGGGCTGCCGGTGGAGCTCGCCTGGCTCTGGCGCAACCTCGTGCCGGTGATCGCCGGCAACCTGGTGGGCGGCAGCGTGCTGGTGGCGCTCGTGTACTACGTCATCTACCGGCGCGGCGCGCCGCCCTCATAGGGCGAACTCGCGCGCCTCGCCCGCAGCGAGGCGGTGCACCTTGTCCACCACGCCGAGCGCGATGGGCGCCGCGTTGGAAGCGCGCGCGTGCACGCGCAGCCGCTCGTGGCGCACGTCGAGGTCGAGCGTGAGGCCGCGGTAGCGCACGGAGACGCGCAGGCAGTCGAGCTCCTTGGGCAGGCAGGGATTGAGCCACAGCACGTCGCCTTGCGTGACGATGCCCGTGTAGCCGCGCTGCAGGAGGTCCACGGTGCCGGCCATCGCGCCGAGGTGGATGCCCTCGGCGGTCGTGCCGCCCTGGATGTCCGCGACGTCGCTCTCCAGCGCCTCCTGGAAGAAGCGCCACGAGCCCTCGCGGTCGGCGCGCGCCAGCACCCAGGAGTTCACCACGCGCGACAGCGTCGAGCCGTGCGTGGTGCGCGCCGAGTAGTAGGCGACGTTCTTCGGGATGGTGTCGGCGGGGAAGGGGTAGCCCAGCCGGCCGAAGAGCTCCTGGAGCTCCTCGGCCGAAAAGAGGTAGAACAGCATCAGCACGTCGGCCTGCTTGGACGCCTGGTAGCGGTTGACGTCGTCCCCCTCGGCCTCGAGGATGCGGTCCAGGCGCGACAGGTCGCGGTACTTCTCGCGGTAGCCTTGCCAGTCGAGCTCCTCGAGCTTCTCGTAGCCCTCGAACTGGCTGATCACGCCCTCGCCGTGGAACGCGACGCGCATGCGGCGGCTCGCGTCGTCCCAGCGCGCGAGCTCCTCGTCGCCGAGCGCGAGCGTCTCGCGCAGCTCCGCGCGGCGCTCCTCCGGCAGCGCTGCGAGCACGTCGGCGGCGCGCGCCAGCACCCAGGCGGCCATCACGTTGGTGTAGGCGTGGTTGTCCAGCCCCGGGCGGCCCGCGTCGGGGTCGGCGGTATGGAATTCGTCCGGGCCGACCACGCCGAGGATCTCGTAGCGGGCGTGCGTCTCGTTGTAGGTGGCGAAGCTGCCCCAGAAGCGCGCGATCTCGAGGAACATCTCGGCGCCGTAGTGCGAGAGGAACTCCAGGTCGCGCGTCACCTGCCAGTACTGCCAGATGTTGTGCGCGATGGCCGCGTTCACGTGGCGCTGCAGGTAGGTGTGGTCGGGGATCCAGCGGCCGGAGCGCGGGTTGAGGTGCAGCACCTGGCTTTCCTCCCGGCCGCTCGAGCCGCTCTGCCAGGGGTACATGGCGCCGCGGTACCCCGCGGCGTGCGCGTTCTCGCGCGCCTCGCGCAGGCGCCGGTAGCGGTACAGCAGCAGCGCGCGCGTCACCTCCGGCAGCCGCAGGTTGAGCAGCGGGAAGATGAACAGCTCGTCCCAGAAGATGTGGCCGCGGTAGGCCTCGCCGTGCAGCCCGCGCGCGGGCACGCCCGCGTCCAGGCCGATCGTGTTGGGCGAGGCGGTCTGCAGCAGGTGGAAGACGTGCAGCCGCAGGATCCTCTGCGTGCGCTCGCCGCCGTCCTGCAGCGCCATGTCGAAGCGCCGCCACAGCTGCTGCCAGGCGAGGCTGTGGCCCGCCGCGAGCGCGGCGAACTCCGGCGCACGCGCGACGGCGGCGCGCGCCGCGGCGCCGCATTCGGAGATGGCGCGGTCGCGCGAGGTGTAGAGCGCCACCACCTTCTCGATGCGCAGCGTCTCGCCCTCGGCCAGCTCTGCGTGCAGGCTGCGGCCGGCGTAGCCCGGCTCGATCACGTCGCGCACCTGCGCGGGATGGTCGAGGCGCGTGCGCGCGGCCATCGCGATCTCCAGGCGCGACTGCAGGGTGCGCATGCGCAGGAACAAGGCGTCGGCGCCCGCGGCGCTCGCCTCGAGCGGCTCGAGATGGCGGCGCGCGAGGTCGCGGTAGCGCGGAACCCCTGCGTTCTCGACGCGCCCGTCGAGCGCGCTGCGCACTTCCAGCGGCCCGCGCCAGTCCTCCGCGGTGATCTCGGTCTCGAGCGCAGCGAGGTGCGGCTCGGCCATGTGCACGAGGCGCCGGTCGGCGAGCAGGGTACGGCGGCCCGCGGCGTCGCGGAAGCGCACGTGCCGCTCCAGCATGCCGCTCTCCAGGTCGAGCGCCTGGCGGTACTCCAGGATCTCGACCGCCTTCAGGTCGAACCATGCCGATCCGTCGATGCGAAAGCCGAGCGCCAGCCAGTTGGGCAGGTTGACCAGGTCCTCGTTTTCCACGCGCCGCCCCGCAATCTCGGTCGTCTGCCGGTCATAGCCCCCGGCCAGATAGGTGCCGGGGTAGTGGAACTCGCCGGCGGCGGCCTCGGGCGCCGCGCCGCGCGTGGCGAAGTAGCCATTGCCGAGCGTGCACAGCGCCTCGCGCAGGCGCTCCTCTGCGGGGCGGAACTCCCGGTACTCCAGGCGCCAGGGCATCAGAGGCCCGCGAGCAGCGCGCGCACCTCCTCGGGGTCGCGCAGCGTCAGGGTCGCCGCGGTCGGCCGGGGCGCGTCCTGCACCGCGATGCCCAGGCCGCGGTGCGCAAGCGCGCGGAACGCGTCCTCGTCGGTGACGTCGTCGCCGATGTACACCGACATCGCATCCTCGAGCTTCAGCGTCTCGATCAGCCACAGCACCGCGCGCCCCTTGTCCCAGTCGACGTCGGGCTGCAGCTCGTAGACCTTCTTGCCCTCGGTGACGCGCAGTGCCGGGTGGCGCGCCTGCGCGCGCAGCACCGCCTCGTGCACGTCGCGCACGCGCGCCTCGGGCGCGCGCCGATAGTGCACGGCGAGCGTGAAGCGCTTCCTTTCGAGCTGCACGCCGGGGATGCCGCGCGTATCGTGCGCCACCATGTCGGCCGCTGCGCCGAGCTGCGGCGCGGCCGCCGCGGCGGCCTCGTGCACGCGATTGCCGCGCGGGCCCGCGATCTCGAAGCCGTGGCAGCCCGCGTAGTGGATGTTCTCCAGGCCGACGCGCGCGCGCACGTCCTCCAGGTCGCGCCCGCTCACCACGGCCACCGTGTAGCGCGCGGCCACCCGCCGCAGCACGTCGCGCATCGGCTCGGCGAGCACCGCGTCCTCCGGGCGCTCGACGATCGGCGTGAGCGTGCCGTCGTAGTCGAGGAACAGCGCCAGGCTGCGGCTGCCCGCCGCGGTTCGGATCGCCTCGGGGGTTGCTCGGGTCATATCGGGTTCTCCAGTTCGGCGAGATCGTGCACCACGACCGTCGCCCCGTGCGCGCACAGCGCCTCCGCCTGCCCCGCGCGGTCGACGCCGATTACCGCGGCGAAGCCGCCCGCGCGGCCCGCCGCGACGCCCGCGAGCGCGTCCTCGACCACCGCGGCGCGCGCGGGCGGCACCCCGAGCATCTGCGCGGCATGCACGAAGGTGTCCGGCGCGGGCTTGCCGGCAAGGCCGAGGCGTGCGGCGTCGTTGCCGTCCACGCGCGCGTCGAACAGGTCCTCGGCGTGCGCCGCGCGCAGCACGGCTTCGGCATTGCGGCTCGCAGTCACCACGGCGGTGCGCACGCCGCGGCCGCGCAGCGCGCGGATCAGCGCGAGCGTCGATTCGTAGACTTCCACGCCTTGCCGGATGCGCTCGCGGAACAGCGCGTCCTTGCGCGCAGCGATGGCGCGCACTTCTTCCTCGGAGGCAGCGACGCCGCGCGCGGCGAGGAAGTCGCGCGCGCCGGCCTCGCGCGGCTTGCCGTCGACGTAGCGCCGGTAGTCGCCGACGGGATCGAAGGGCAGGGGCGCAAAGGCTTCCTGCCAGGCGGCGGCGTGCACTTTCGCGGTCTGCGTCACCACGCCGTCGAGGTCGAAGATCACCGCGTCGATCCCTGCGAGCGCCGGATTCACCGGCCCCCGGCGACGATCTCGATCTTCGCCCCGTCGCGCAGCGCGTCGGAAGGGTAGACCACGACGCGCTCGCCCGGCTTCAGCCCGTCTTCCACCATGGCTTCGACGCCGTTGCGCCGCGGCACCTTGACGGCGCGCTTGGCCGCGCGGTCGTCCTCGATCACGAACACCGCCCAGCCCTCGCCCTCGCGGAACAGCGCCCCGACCGGCACCTTGACCGCCTTGTCCTCGCGGTGCGTGACGATGTGCGCCTCGACGCGGAACGCGTCGCCCAGCGTCCAGACCTTGTCCAGCGGGCCGGCGAAATCGAGGATCACGTTGACGCGCTGCTCCTCCACGCCGAGCGCCGACACCTTGGTGAAGGCCGCGGGCTCGACCAGCCGCACGAGCGCCGGCACGCTCGCCACGCCCTGGCCGAGCTCGACGCGCGCGCTCATGCCCGGGCGGATGGCGACCGCGTCCTGCGACAGCACGTCGACCACCGCCTCGAGGCTCCTCGCGTCCGCCACCTCGAGCAGCGGCGCGCCGAGCGCCACCGGGCTCTCGCTCTTCTGGATGACCTTGAGCACCGTGCCGTTCACCGGCGAGGTCACGTCCCACTTCGCGGTGGGGTCGCTGCTGCGATAGCGCGTGAGCGCGGCCTTCGCCTGCTCCAGCTCGTGGCGCGCCGCTTCCTCGGCGTAGGCCGCGGCGTCCACCGCGCGCTCCACGGTGCGCAGCGCGAGCTCGGCCTGCTCGTAGCCGGTGGCCGAGACGAAGCCCTCGCTGGCGAGCTTCTTCTGCCGCGCGAGATCGGCACGCGCCTGGTCGCGCTGCGCGTGCACCTTCAGCTTCTCGGCGCGCGCGCGGGCGAGCTGCGCCTGCACGGCGCCGATGCGCTCCTGCAGCTCGCGCGCGGTGCGCGCGTCGAGGAACGCGGGCGCGGTGGGCGTGAGCTGTGCCACCACGTCGCCCAGGCGCACCGTGTCGCCGGGCTCCAGGCGGATGCGCTCCACGCTGCCGGCGAGCGGCGCGGCGATCACGTAGCGCTCGCGCACGCGCGTCTTGCCGTCGTCGACGATGGTCTGCTCGAACGCGCCGGAGACCACCGCGGCGACCTCCACCGCGACCGGGCGCGGCTGCAGCGACCAGACGACGAGCGCCGTCACGGCGGCGAGCGCCACGCCCAGGGCGATCGTGTTGCGAGTCTTCATTCGCGCGTCTTCAGGACCCCCACGAGGTCCAGATTATCGATCCGATTGCGCACGATGAGCGCGCTCGCCACGCCCGCGGCCGCCACCACCGCGCCGGAGAGCAGGTAGGTCGTCGGGTAGATGACCAGCGGGAAGCTGATCACGTCGTGCGGCATGAGCGCCAGCAGCAGGGCCGACAGCCAGTAGCCGGCGACGAACCCGACCGAGATCGCGAGCGC
>JAOUIL010000104.1 GCA_029883975.1 Betaproteobacteria bacterium | reverse complement strand
TGAACCCCGAGGACCACCAGTTCGAGAGCCACGGCGTGAAAGTGGTGGTGGATGCGAAGAGCCTGCCGTTCGTCGACGGCACGCAGCTCGACTACACCCGCGAGGGCCTCAACGAGGGGTTCAAGTTCAGCAACCCCAACGTCAAGGGCGAGTGCGGGTGCGGCGAATCGTTTAACGTCTAACACAGGTTGCACGACGCTCGCGCGACCGGCCGACACACGGGATACGTGTGCGGCGGCGCGTGATGCGTCGCTGCAAGTCATGAGCAGTCATTTCGAACTCTTCGGCCTCGCACCGGCGTTCGCCGTGGATGCGGCGGCGCTGGACCGGGCCTACCGCGAAATCCAGTCGCGGGTTCATCCGGACCGTTTCGCGCACGCGGGCGACGCCGAGCGGCGCGCCTCGATGCAGTGGACCACGCGCGTCAACGAGGCCTACCGCACCCTGAAGAGCCCGGTGCAGCGGGCGAAGTACCTCCTGGAGCTGAACGGCGTGGACGTCGGTTTCGAGACCAACACCCAGATGCCCGGGGACTTCCTGCTGCGCCAGCTCGAGCTGCGGGAGACGCTCGCCGGGGCGAATCAGCCCGAGGCGCTCGACGCGCTGCTCGCCGAAGTGCGCCGGGAGCAGCGCCTGCTGGTGCAGGGCATCGCACAACTGATCGACGACAGCAAGGACTACGCCGCCGCGGCGGGCGAGGTGCGCAAGCTCATGTTCCTCGACAAGCTCGCCGCCGAGATCGACGTGGCCTACGAGAAGGTCGAGTAGGGAGCGAGGCGAGAGTCCACTCATGGCACTGCTGCAGATCTCCGAGCCGGGCCTGTCCGCCGCGCCGCACCAGCACCGGCTGGCCGTGGGCATCGACCTCGGCACGACCAATTCGCTGGTCGCCACCGTGCGCAGCGGCGCGGCGACCGTGCTGCCCGACGAACAGGGCCGCGCGCTGCTGCCCTCGATCGTGCGCTACCACGCCGACGGGCGCGTCGAAGTCGGCTATCCGGCGCAGGCGCGGCAGGCCGAGGACCCGAAGAACTCCATCGCCTCGGTGAAGCGCTTCATGGGGCGCGGCCTGAAGGACGTGGCGCACGCCGAGCACATGGCCTACGACTTCGCGGATGCGCCCGGCATGGTGCAGCTGCGCACCGCCGCGGGCGTGAAGAGCCCGGTCGAGGTATCGGCGGAGATCCTGAAGGTGCTGCGCCAGCGCGCCGAGCTGTCGCTGGGCGGCGAATTGGCGGGCGCCGTGATCACGGTGCCGGCCTACTTCGACGACGCGCAGCGCCAGGCGACCAAGGACGCGGCGCAGCTTGCCGGCCTCAACGTGCTGCGCCTCTTGAACGAACCCACTGCGGCGGCGATCGCCTACGGGCTGGAGAACGCCGCGGAAGGCGTGTACGCGGTGTTCGATCTCGGTGGCGGCACGTTCGACATCTCCATCCTCAGGCTGTCCAGCGGCATGTTCGAGGTGGTGGCGACCAACGGCGATTCGCTGCTCGGCGGCGACGACTTCGACCAGCGCGTGTTCTGCTGGGTGGTGGAGGAGGCGAAGCTGCCGCCGCTCAACGCGCGCGACATGCGCCTGCTGCTGGTGAAGTCGCGCGAGGCGAAGGAGTACCTGACCACGCACGCCGAAGCGCGCATCACGGCCCGCCTCTCGGGCGGCGAGGTGGTGGACGTGTCGCTCAGCGCGGAGAAGTTCTGCCAGATCACGCAAACCCTGGTGCACAAGGCGCTCGGCCCGATGCGCAAGGCGCTGCGCGACGCGGGCCTCGGCGCCGAGGACGTGAGGGGCGTGGTGATGGTGGGTGGCGCGACGCGCATGCCGCAGATCCAGCGCGCGGTGGGCGAATTCTTCCGCCGCGACCCGCTCAACAACCTCGACCCGGACAAGGTGGTGGCGCTCGGCGCCGCCATGCAGGCGAACGTGCTCGCCGGCAACAAGGCGGCGGGCGAAGACTGGCTGCTGCTCGACGTCATTCCGCTGTCGCTCGGCATCGAAACGATGGGCGGACTCGCCGAGAAGATCATTCCGCGGAATTCGACGATCCCGGTGGCGCGCGCGCAGGAGTTCACCACCTTCAAGGACGGCCAGAGCGCGATGAGCTTCCACGTGGTGCAGGGCGAGCGCGAGCTGGTGCAGGACTGCCGGTCGCTCGCGCGCTTCGAGCTGAAGGGCATTCCGCCGATGGCGGCGGGCGCGGCGCGCGTGCGCGTCACCTTCCAGGTGGATGCGGACGGGCTGCTGTCGGTGTCGGCGAAGGAGGCGGCGACCGGCGTGGAGGCCTCGGTGGCGGTAAAGCCCTCCTACGGCCTGGCCGACGCCGACGTCGAGCGCATGCTGCGCGATTCCTTCGAGCATGCGAAAGAGGACATGCGCGCGCGCGCGCTCAACGAGGCGCGCGTGGACGCCATCCGCCTCGTCGAGGCGGTGCGCGGCGCGCTCGCCGCGGACGGGGCGTTGCTCTCGGCCGAGGAGCGCGCGGCGCTCGAGCGGCAGGCCGCGGCGCTCGCCGCCGTCGCCTCCGGGAGCGACCATCGCGCGATCCGTCAGGCGAGCGAGGCGCTGAATCGCGCTACCGAGGAGTTCGCCGGCCGCCGCATGGATGCCGGCGTGAAGCGCGCCCTTGCGGGCAAGCGCATCGCCGGTCTCGATCTCTGATGCCCAGGCTCAAGGTGCTGCCGCACGCCACGCTCTGCCCGCAGGGCGCCGAGTTCGAGGCCGAGAGCGGAAAGTCGATCTGCGACGTGCTGCTCGAGCATGGCGTCGACATCGAGCACGCCTGCGAGAAGTCCTGCGCCTGCACCACCTGCCACGTGATCTTGCGCGAGGGCTTCGGCACGCTCGCGCCGGCCGAGGAGAAGGAGGAGGACCTGCTCGACAAGGCCTGGGGCCTGGAGGCGACCTCGCGGCTTTCCTGCCAGGCGCGCGTCGCGCAGGCGGACCTCGCCATCGAGATCCCGAAGTACACCATCAACTACGAGCGCGAGGGCAGGGGGAAGAAATGAAGTGGACCGATTCGCGGGAGATCGCCATCGCGCTCGCCGAGGCGCGGCCGGACACCGACCCGACGGCCGTGCGTTTCACCGACCTCATGCAATGGGTGCTGGCGCTGCCGGGCTTCGACGACGACCCGAAGCACTGCGGCGAGAAGATCCTCGAGGCGATCCAGCTGGCCTGGATGGACGAGGCGGGCTGAGCGCGGCGCGCCGGGCTACTTGGCCCGGTACTTTCCCCAGAGCTGGTCGAGCCGGTCGTAGCGGCCGCAGCCGGTGACGTAGAACCGGTAGCGCGCCGGATTCTTCTTGTAGTAGTCCTGGTGGTAGTCCTCGGCCGGCCAGAACTCGCCGGCCGCCTCGATCGGCGTGACGATCGGCTCGCGGAATGGTTTGTCCTTCTGCCACCTCGCGCGCGACGCCTCGGCGAGGCGCTTCTGCTCGGCGTCGTGAAAGAAGATGCCCGGGCGGTACTGCGAGCCGTGGTCGCAGAACTGCCGGTCGAGGTACGTCGGGTCGTGGTTGAGCCAGAAGGTCTCGAGCAGCTTCTCGTAGCTCAGCTTCTTCGGGTCGTAGGCGACCTGCAGCACCTCGGTATGGCCCGTGCGGCCGGTGGATACCAGCGCGTAGCTGGGATTCTTCATCTCCCCGCCCATGTAGCCGGACACCGTGGACACCACGCCCGGCACCTTGTCGAAGGCTTCCTCGGTGCACCAGAAGCAGCCGGCGGCGAACGTCGCCTTGGCGAGCCCCTGGCCCTGACCGAGCGCAGGCGCCAGCAGGAACAGCACGAGCAGAAAGCGCGTCATGGGGGCATTTCCTCCTTCGGCCGTTCGTCGGGCCGGGCGCGCGTTCCTTACTCGATCTTCGCCTTGGCGCGCAGGTCCTTCACCAGGTCCTCCACCTTCTGGCGCATCAGCCGCTGCTGCAGCTGCGGCTTCACCTGGGCGAGCGGCGGGAACTGCACGTCGCGCACGTCGTCCAGCTGGATGACGTGGTAGCCGAAGCGCGTGCGCACGGGCGCGGCGCTGAACTTGCCCTTTTCCAGCGCCACCATGGCATCGGCAAAGGGCTTCTCGAACGTTTGCGGCACCTTCCAGTCCAGGTCCCCGCCCAGCTCGCGCGTGCCCTCGTCCTTGGAGGACTTCTTCGCCAGGTCCTCGAACTTCGCGCCCTTCTGCAGCTCGCCGATCAGGCGTTTGGCCTCCTCCTCGCTGTCCACCAGGATGTGGCGCGCCTTGAACTCGCTCTTGCCGGTCTGGTTGCGCACGCGGTCGTACTCCTTCTGCACCTCGGCATCGTTCACCGGATGGTCGCGCAGGTAATCGCTCAGGTATGCGCCGACCAGCACTTCCTGGCGCGTCATCTCGATCTGCGTCTGCACGTCGCGCTTCTTGGCGACACCGGCGCGCACGGCGGCCTGCGCCACCACCTCGCGGTTGATCAGGTCGTCGCGCACCGCGGCGCGCGTGCGCGCGTCGTCCTGTGCGCCGCGCTGCAGCTGCTGGCGCATCAGGTATTCGAGGCGCGCGCGCGGGATCGCCGTGCCGTTGACCGTGGCCACCGGACCGGACGCCGCCGGCTTGGCGGCGGGCTTGCCGGCGTCCTGCTGCGCGGCGGCGGGGATGGCGAGGGCCGCGGCTGCGGCGATCGCCAGGATGCGGAGAGTCATGTCGTGCCTTTCTCGGGGAATGCGGTTGCCGGCTGCATTATGCGCCGGGCGCCGGATCGTCCGGCGCGCGCGCCTGGATCGCCAGCGCGTGGATCGGATGGCGCATGAGCTCGCCGAGCGCCTGGTACACCATGCGGTGGCGCGCGACCGTCGCCTGGCCGGAGAACATGGGCGAGACGATGGTCAGTCGCCAGTGCGTGTTGCCCCCCTCGCGATAGCCCGCGTGCCCGCGGTGCCGCTCGCTCTCGTCCTCGAGCTCGAGCAGCTCGGGCTGCAGGCTGGCGAGGCGCGCGCGGATCTGCGCGGCGACGCTCAGGGCTTCTCCTGCACGTACTTGGAGAGCAGCGCGGCCTGCGCGAGCACGAAGGCGAGCATCAGCCCCATGCCGCCGAACAGCTTGAAGTTCACCCACGCACTCTCGGAAAAGTTGTACGCCACGTACAGGTTGGCGGCGCCCATGAAGGCGAAGAAGGCGACCCAGCTCCAGTTCAGGCGCGCCCAAACGCGCTCGGGCAGCTGCACCTGCTCGGACATCATGGCGCGGATCAGGTTGCGGCCCGCCAGCGCGCCGCCGGCGAGCGTGGCGCCGAACAGCCAGTACAGCACCGTGGGCTTCCACTGGATGAAGGTGCGGTCGCGCAGCGCGAGCGTCAGGCCGCCGAAGACGACGATGATGGCCAGGCTCACCCACAGCATCTTGTCGATCTTGCGACGGCGCAGCGCGAGCCAGCCGATCTGCACGAACGTGGCGGCGATGGCGACCGCGGTGGCGACGAAGATCCCCCAGAACTGGAAGGCGGCAAAAAAGAGGATGACCGGGAAGAGGTCGAAGAGAAACTTCATTGGCGGCGCGGCATTCTACCAGTGCGCGACGTCGCGTACCTCGAGCACGCGCGCGCGGCCCACCATGCCGGCGAGCGGCGCGAGCGCGGCGGCGCTTTCGCCGACGGCGAGCGCGAGATGCGTGGCATCGGCGCGCGCCTGGGCGAAGGTGGGGTCCACCGGCCGCCAGCCTTCGCCGGCGATCCACACCTCGTTCCACGCGTGGTACAGGAATCCGCCGTGCTCCGGGGCGTATACGAGGCCGTTCACCACGCGCGTCGGCAGGCCCACGGCGCGCGCCAGCGCGGCGAACAGATAGGCATGACCCTGGCACTCGGCGCGCCGCTCGCGCAGCACGTCGGCCGCGGTGAACGCGTCGACGGCTTCCTTGGCGATGTTGGCGTCGATCCACTCGAGCAGCCGCGCGATGCGTGCGGGCGCGTCGGCGGCGCCGGCGACGAGCGCCTGCGCCAGATCGACGAATTGCCGCTCGTTGCTCGGTGCCGCCAGCGTCGGGCGCAGGTAGGCCTCGGCCTCGCGCGCATCTCCCGGCGGCGCTGGCGCACGCCGGTCGACGCGGCACTCGATCCGCAGGTCGCGGCGCGCGCAGCGCTGGCCGCCCGAATCGGGGACCGCGAGCGCGGGCGGAACGCCGTCCACGGCAATGAACAGCGCCGCGATGCGCCGAGCCTCGGGTAGCGCCGCGGAAGGCAACAGGCTGAACTCGAGCAGCGTCTCCTGCCGGTTCAGGCTCGCCTCGACCAGGTAGGCTCGCGCGCGCTCCGGCTCCTCCAGCGCCGAGATCATGGCGCCGTGCATCGCCGACTCGAGCAGCGGCCGGCCGTGCGCATCGAGCCAGGTTTCGGTCTGCACGCCGAGCAGGCGCGTCTGCATCCGGTAGGCAGAGCCCTCGAACAGGGTGCTGCGCTCGTACCCGAGCAGGCGCTGCTCGGCGTCGGCAAGCTCCTGCGACTCGCCGACGAATACCGTCGCGCGCAACGTCTCGCCCGCGCGCATGCCGCGCGCGACCGGCAGCAGGCCGAGCGCGCTCGCGGGAATCGCGGCGCGCGCCATGGCCAGGCGCTGCTCGCGGCGCGTGCCTCCGCTCTGCGTGCGCACGACCAGCGCGTCCCCGGTGCGCTCGCCCTCGACGTGCAGCACGTTGCCGTCGAGCAGGTACTCGTAACGGAAGCGCTCCAGCGTCAGGTCGCCGCGCACGCGATCCAGCGCCCGCAGGCTGACTCGCTTGTCGATGCCGAGGAAGCGCAGCCGCAGCGCCGACTCGCTTTCGATCTCCCAGAGCCCCGGCGCGTCGGCCGCCGGCCGCAGCGCGAGGCGCGAGAAGCCGATCTTGCGGTCACGGAAGACGACGCCCGTCCAGATTTCGTCCCAGGGCCAGGCCGCAAGAGGGCGCGGCGCGAGCGACGGCGGGGTGCCCGCGTCCTGGAAGAAGTCGCCGCGGCTGGCGCAGCCGCAGAGCGCGGCGAGCGCCGCCGCGCAGACGAGCGCCCTCATTTCCAGCCGCCGACCGCCTTCTTCGCCGCGTCGTTCAGGGGCCGGATGAGCAGCCCGGTGGTGGAGACGCTGACCACGTACTGCGCGCCGTCCGCCATGGGCACGTAGGCGGCGCTGCCGTACATGGCATCGGCGAGCGGCATGTAGTCGTGGTACTTCTTCAGCAACTGCCAGAAATCGAGCGCGCCGTCGTGCGACAGCGCGTGCACGGTGCGCGGGCCCTTGCGCTCCTGGTCGTGGTTGGCGTAGCGGCCCGCCAGGCGCTCGAAGCGATACACGGTGTCCAGCCCGATCAGGTTGCCCATCGCGCCCCATTTCATCACCCGCGCGTCGATCTGCCACTCGTCGCCCTGCAGCTCGTAGCGCTGCGACGGGCTGCCGACGCGCACCAGCAGCAACTCGTAGCGCTGCGGGCCGAGCGCACGCAGGACGACGCGCGCCGCCTCTTCCTCGTGGGTCAGCCGCGAATACGTGTGCAGGCTGGCGGCGAGCATGCCGCCGATCACGCCGAGCGTGGCCACCAGCACTGCCCCGACGAGATAGACGGACCCCTTGCGGAACTGCCAGTCGCGCATCAGGCGCACCGCGCCGATCAGCAGCAGGAGCGCGACGACTCCGCCCGTGGCGGCGATCGCCACCAGCAGGGTTCCGGGGCTGAGCGCGGAGAACCAGGCGGGCATGGGCTAGCGCGTCAGGCCCCGCTTGCGATGCCAGTCAACGATCGACTCGCGCGAGAACTCGCGGAAGCGCTTCTCGCGCGGGCCGCTCGGCACCCGCACCCAGGACGCCTTCCAGTCGAGCCCGACGTGGAAGCGCTCCTTCGGCGCGGGCAGCGGGGTATCGATCGCCGAGGCGAACGGGTAGATCCAGTCGGGCCAGCGCCGGTCCCACAGCCACAAGGCGCTGCCGCACTTGGGGCAGAAGTGGCGTTGCGGCCCGCCGCGCGTGGCGCGATAGATTCGCGTGCGGCCCTTCGACTTGAAGGTC
>JAOUIL010000103.1 GCA_029883975.1 Betaproteobacteria bacterium | reverse complement strand
CGCCGACCTCGAAACCAGAGGCGAACCGGCGCTTTACCTCGAAGCGCACGCCGTCGTCCTTGGCGAGAAAGCGCCCGCCGCGCATCGTTGCGGTGACGCCGCGCGCCATGCGGTAGTGCAGCGACGCGATCGCCGTCACGGTGTCGTAGTCGCGGAAGCCGAACCACCCCTCGAAATCGCGCTGCCGCAGCGCGTCCACCGCGAGGTCTGCGGCCCATCCTCCTCCAGGCGCAAGGTAGAGGATCTGGCCGCCGGCGCCCGCGTACATCTCCTCGTAGAAGCCGGCCGAGGCGCGCGCGTAGACGCGGGTGGCAGGCTGGTAGAACTGGTTGAACATCGCCCTGAGCAGCTTCACTTCGTTGCCGGCCTTGTACTGGGCGATGTCGGTGCGCACGTGCGGCAGCAGGCTGTTCGAGGGCTGCGTCACGTCGCTCACGTTCTCCGCGATGGTCGCCTTGATGTCGCCGTTGAAGACCATGCCGCGAGTGATCCGGCGGTCCCAGCCCAGGATCGCCGAGAGGTCCGCCTTGAACGCGCCGCTCGGGTCGTTGAAGTAGATCGACAGGCTCGGGTGGATGCGGAACAGGCCCCCGCCGAGCGGCACGCGGTAAGCAAGGAGCTGCGGCGCCTCGTCGCGCACCACCACCACGTCTTCGGGAAGCGGCTCGGAGAAGGCTGCGATCGCCGCCTCGCGGTCCTGGTCGGCGTCGTGCGCCAGGGGCGCCGCGTACCGGATGTCCACCGTCGGCGCGAGGCGCTCGCGGGTGGTCATGCCGTTGAAGTACCGGTGCAGCGTCTTCGCGTCCACGAAGGTGTAGGTGGCGAAGGCGAGCGGCGCCTCGACGTAGGTCACCTCCAGCTCGCGCACCTCGAGCGGCGCGAAGGAAAGCATCGTGCGCGCCGCGCGGCCGACCGCGCGGGGCATGGACGAGATGCGTGGGTTGGACACGGACGCCGACAGGCGGCCGTTGCGGTAGCTGGTCGCGATGTTCTCGTAGCCCTGGATCGCGAGGGCACGGCGCAGCCGCGCCTCGTGCGCCGGGTCGTCCTGCCACTGCGCCTCGGCGGGCCGCGGATTGATCCGGGTGTAGGGCGCGGGCTCGTCGAGCTTGGGCACGAACTCGCGCCGCTCCAGCGGGATCGACAGCCACGCGTTGACGCCCGCCTCGCCGTGCGCGGTGTAGGCTTTCACGCCCCAGTAGTCCTGGCGGTACTCCAGGCCGAGCGCGGCGCCTTTCCCGCGCTCCGCGACCCCCGACTGGGCGGCGAACGCATCGTTCGGGTAGTCGTAGGCGTCGTATTCCGCGACCAGCGACCAGCGCCAGCCGCGCGGCGCCCAGCGCACGCCGCCGAAAGCGCCATCGATCCGCTCTCCGCCCCACCCGAGGGTAACGTCGAAGTCCCCCAGGCGCTTCGATGCCACCGCGTAGTAGGCGGAGAAGATCTCCGTGCCGCCGCCCACGTCCTGTCCGCCGAGCGACACCTGGGGCCACCAGCCCTGCTCGGGCAGCACGCGCAGCTTCAGGTCGAAGGACTTGTCCCTGTAGTCGCCGTAGTCCGTATCAGGCTGCCCAGGAAACGCCTCCACGTACTGGATGCGCGTGAAGCGGAACGAGCCCTCCATCCAGGGCATCGCCGTAAGGCTCGACCAGAGCGCGTGATAGGGCCGCAGGAACGAGTAGCCGGTGCGCCAGGTGCCGTCGGGGGCCATGCGCGCATCGGGCATGCTGATCAGGCCGGTCTGGCCGCTGCCGGAGGGCAGCGCCACGGGCTCGTCAGCCTGGGCGGCAGGCATGGCGAGCGTGAGGACGACGAGGAACCGGCGCATGGGGGCGAATCTATCCCCTAAAAGCAAAGGGCCCCGCAAGGGGCCCTGCCGCATCGCGCTCGGGCGATCAGTGGCTGGTAGTGCTCGAGGTGCCACCGCCGCCACCACCGGCCGCGCCGAGCACGACCGCGCCGATGCCGAGGAGGATCAACGTGGTGCTGTCGAATCCGGTCGATGCCGCCTCCGCGGCCGGGACTGCAGCCGCCGCCTGCTGGGCTTCGAGCAGACGCGCAAAGGCGCTGCGCGCTGCCGGGGGAACGTCCCGCTCGTCGATCACGACGCCGCCCGTCGTGGGGCTGGCGACCTCGCCGAAGGAGCCCTGGCCGTAGAGCACCGCGCCGCTGCTGTTCGTCACGACGACCGACCCCGACACTACGTTGAGATAGGCAGGATTGACGAGTGCCACCATGTAGTCGGTCCCCTGCGCGGAGAACGTCGCCTGCCTCGTGCGCAGCGCGAATGCATTCGGCGCGCGCCGGCTGATCTCACCCGTGATCATGCGGATCGCCCCCCCCGCCAGATCGAAATAGGCGCGGTTGGCGCGCCCATCGGCTGCGTCGTACTGGTAATCGGCAACGCGGAAGGTGGTGTTCTGGTCGAGGATGACCACCTGACCGTCCGAGAACCGCAGGTGTGCGCGCGCATCCTGGCCGGTGTTGATGTCGCTTCCGGCGATCACGCGCTGACCCTGCACGACGGGCGCGCCGTTGTCGCGCACGTCGCCTCTCAGGTAAACGATCGTGGCCTCGGCATGCGCCTGCGCGATCGTCAGGAGCATGACGCACAGAACAAGAACGCGGCGAGCGAAGGTCGGCGGGGCGCGCACTAGTGGCTCGTCGTCGAGCCGGAATTCGTAATCGCCCAGATGATCGCGGCGCCCACGCCGAAGAGCACTGCGCCCGGGGCGCCTGCGGTCGGCGCTTCCGCGGCAGCTGCGCCAGCACCCGCGGCGGTTCCGTCAGGCGGCACGGCAGCCGCCACGTCCAAGCCCTCGAGCAGCCGCGCGAACGCGCTAATCGCCGCCGCGGGCACTGCGCTCTCGGTCGTGGGGACCGCGAGCGAGCTGCGTCCCGCGATTTCGCCGAAGGCCTTCTGGCCGAAGACCACGGTGCCCGCGCCGTTGGCCGCGGCGATCGAGCCGGCGAGCACCTGGAGAAACGCCGGGTTCACGAGGGCCACCATGTAGTCGGTGCCGCGAACCTGCACGGTGGCGTGCGGCGCGCGCAGCGCCAGCGACTGCGGGCTTCGCTTGCCGATCGTGCCGGTCACCATGCGCATCGCGCCGCGCGTGAGGTCGAACACGGCCCGGTCACCGCCCGGTTCGGCAGCCTTGAAGCTGAAGTCGGCGATGCGAAAGGTCGTGCTCCGGTCGAGCACGATGCGCATGCCGTCATCGAACTTGAGCGTGGCCTTGGCTTCCGGACCGAGCACCAGGGTGGCTCCGGACGAGATGCGGGCGCCCTGCAGCACGGTGGAGTCGCCCGCGCGCATCTCGCCGTTCAACGACTCCACGATGGCGCTCGCATGCGCGTGGGATGACGCAAGAAGCATCGCGGCAAGAATGCCGCCAGGCAAGAAGCTCATCGTTGCCTCCCGCTGCTCGAGCTCTGGGTGATCCGGCGCCGGCGCGGGGCGCCGAAGCGCACGATGCGCCGGTAGAGCCACAAGTAGGCGAGAGCGAACGCGAACGCGCAGGCCTGCAGCACCCAGGTCTCGTCCCAGAACAGCACAGCCGGGACGAGCGTCGTCAGGCTGACGGCCAGCATGCACAGGCTCGTCAGCGCGCTGCGCGGCTGCGGCGCGCGTACGCCCTGCAGCACGCGACGGTAGACCAGCGTGTGCAGGTGGAGCGCGTCCGGCGAGGCCGGCGAGCGGCGCCGGATCACCTTGCGGCGGTAGGCCGAAAAGAGCGTCTCCCACACGGGATACCAGAGCGCGAGCAGCGCGAACCAGGGTGAGACCTCCGAATTGCGATGCACGAGCAGCACGGCGAGCTCCGCGATGGCGAGCCCGAGGAAGTAGGCGCCGCCGTCCCCGGCGAACAGCAGCCCGCGCGGGAAATTCCACAGCAGGAACCCGAGCGTCGCCGCCATGAGGACGAGCGCGGCGCCGAGCACGCGCTCGTCGCCGGTCTGGTGCGCCACCCATGCGATCGCCGCGAGGACGCCGACCGAGACGAACCCCGAGAGGCCGTTCGTGCCGTCGATGATGTTGGTCGCGTGCGCGTAGCCGCCCACGGCGAACAGCGTGAAGCCGAAGGCGAACACCTCGTAGCGGAAGAGGTAATCGTCGCCGGGCAGGTCGAGATCGGTGATGCGTGCATCGAGCAGCAGGAAGCCCACTGCCGCCGCGCCGAACGCGAAGAGCAGCCGGCTGTAGGGCGAAACCCTGCCCGTGAAGTCCTCGAGCAGCCCGCCGGCGAAGGCGGGCAGCGCGGCGAGCAGGCAGAGCGCCAGCCAGTGCGTTTGCTCGGAGGAGAGCGCGAGCGCACTCGCGGCGACGCCGATGAAGATGCCGATGCCGCCGATGCGCGGCACGGGGACCTTGTGGATCTTGTGCAGCTCGAGCACCACGGCGTCCGCGGCGAGCCGCATGCGCGCGCGACCCAGCACCACCATCAGCCAGCAGGCGGCGGCGGAAGCGAGCAGGGCGGCGGCAGGGCCGGCCACGTTCATCATGTATCCCACTAAAAGATAACAGCAAATGCCATTCTCCGCTTTGGGCGGGCGGACAGGGGGCTAAAGAGGGTCAGGCTGACGAAGCTTTGCAGGACGACGAGGCAATAGATCACACCCCTGAGGCGCCGGCAGCCAGCCGTTCCAGGGCAGCGGCCACGCCCGCCGGATCGCCGGGCGCCACGCGCTGGTACCACCCCGGGCTGACCTTCGAGCTGCCGAGCCGGTGCACGTCCGATTCCTCGGGGCCGATGTACAGGATGGGCTTTCCCGAGTCGATGCAGCCGTAGATCTTCGAGGGCAGCACGTGGCGCACGAGCTACGCCGCGCGTATCAAGCCCTGCGCGCGCAGCTTCTCCGCCAGCTCGACGACGTCGCGCTCGAGCTGCTCGCGCGTCGCCTCGTATAGCGCCTGCATCGCGTCGCAGACCTCGGCCAGGGTGCGGCCCTCGCCCATCAGCTGCCACATGTCCGCGCCGACGCGGTCCAGGCCGAAGTAGGTGCCCGTGGCGAGGTCGAGGATGACCGTCTCGTCGCCCACGCGGCGCGTCATCACTTCCTCGGGGATCGCCACCTTGCTCTGCAGATTCACGCGGTCACGCCCTCCGCGCGCGCATGCGCCTCGATCGCGGCCCGCACGCCCGCGAGCTCCGCGTAGCGCCGGGGAAAGTCCAGGCGGAAGTATATCGGCGCGGCCGCGAGGCGCGAGAGCTCGTCGAAGTGCGCGGCGAGCTGCTCGCGCTCCTCGATATCCAGCAGGAACGAGTGCCCGACGAGCTCGATTAGCGCCTCGGCGGGCCGCAGCGGCGCTATCCGCGGCGCGCCCGCAGCGCCAGCGCCGAGGAAGTACATGCGGTGCAGCCGGCGCGGCTCGCTGCAGAAGCGCACGCGCTCGCCCGCGAGGAAGCGCGCCTTCGACGTATAGGAGACGGGCGGCGCCGTGGGCGTTCCGGCGACAATCAGCGCCTCCTGGCTGTCCTCCCACAGGCGGATCGAGGGGTGGCTCGGACGCACGAGCCACTCCGCGCCGCGCGGCTCGAGGAGCAGCCCGTCGTCGGTGAGGAAGCGCGCGCCCGAGACCGCGAAGCTCGCCGCCAGCGTGGACTTGCCGCGTCCCGACTCGCCCGCGAAGGCGAGCGCCGCCCCGCCCACCTCCACGGCGCTCGCGTGGAAGACGATCTTGCCCTGGCGGCTCTGGGCGAGCGGGAGCACCTGGTTGAGGTACAGGTGCCGGACCGTCTCTTCGGTGACGCCAGGCGCCGGCCAGGCGCGCACCGTGCGCCCGTCGCGCGCCACCTCGAAGTCGGCGAGCTCGGGAAAGCGCAGCAGGTAGTTGCGGCCGCTGCGGTGGAACTCGGTCCAGGGCGTGCTGTCCGGAAAGACCCACACGTGGAACGGTGCGCCCGCCATTGGCGCCTGCGCGCGCGCGGGCTCGAGCGCGAACTCGTCCATCAGGCTGCGTCGCGGCCGAGCACGCGCGCGACGAAGCGCGAGATCTCGGCGCGGTCCGGGAAGAGCTGCGGGTGCTCGCGAAGGACGGCTTCCTCGATTTCTCTCGCGCTGCGCTTGCCGTCGCAGTAGCCGAGCACCGCGAGCCGCGCGCGGCCTTCGCGTCCCAGCTTCGCCACGCGGTCGGGGTTGGCGTGCACGAGCTGCTCGGGGGTCATCGGCAGGCCGTGCCAGGTCGAGTGGCTGAAGCGCTTGCCCGCCTCGGGCAGGCGGACGTTCCAGGCGAGCAGCGCGTCCGCGGGGCGCGCTATGACGGTTGCGTGGATCCTGTCGCCCTTGTGCAGGGTTACGGCCTCCGCGATTGGCAGGAAGGCTTGAGGGCGGTGGATGGGCCTATCCGCGAGCGGCGAGTTCGTCATGTGCACGCCGTCGCTGAGCTGGCAGTCGAACCACCCCGCGAGGCCGTGCATGACGGCGTCGCGCGTGGCTTGCAGCCCCGCGCTGAAGGAGACGAATTCGGGGTTGTCGGCGCGCAGGTCGATCTCGGCGAGCGGGGCGGGCGAGGTAAGGACATCGTCCTTGCCGAGCTCCACCGGATGCTTGGTGTTCACCGAGCACTCGCGCAGCCAGTGGAATTCCGGCGGCACGCGTTCCGCGCCCCAGTTGTCGACGAGCTCGGTGCACTTCTCCGACCCGACGGCTGCAAGCTCGAGGCGGATCTGCTGAGGGATGAGGCGTCCGCCGGGCTTGAGGAAGCGGCGCCGCGCGTCCGCGAGGAGCCCGATCACGCCGTAGTCGAATCCGAAGTAGCCGACGTGGTCGCAGATCGCGAGGTCCACGCGCTCCGGTAGCTCGAGCTGCGTGGACCTGCCGCGAATGCAGGTCGAGCGGTCTGCAAATCCGGCGCGCGCCAGCGTCTCGCGCGCCACTTCGATCATGTCGGTCTCGTCGATCGCGTAGACACGCGCGGCGCCTGCCTGCAGGCAGAGCAGACCGAGGACGCCCGAGCCGCAGCCGAGGTCTACGACAGTGCTACCGGGGGGGACTGTACGGGCGATGGCTGCCCGGAAGGATTCGAGCCTGGCGGCGTCGGCAACATAATCCAAATGTTCCTTGAGCATGCCGCCAGAACGATTGCTACGCGCGGAACCTGCAACATTGCTGGGCGTGGTCAGTGCATCGCAGAGCTAAGCGCCTTCCATACATCACGATCAGTAGGCTTTGGCCTCGGATGCGCCGAGAGAACCCTTCGCCCCAGCTAAGCCATCGCCATGCCAGACGCCCCTTCGGTGGCAATACCGCTCCCGCTCTGCGTCATTTGTCGGACAGAGCCGTAGGTCGTCAGGAAAGGCCTCTGGTATGCCTTCCGAGGAGATTCCGGTTGCTCCATCTTGCCCTGGTGATCGGGAGTGGCGATGTCGCGCATTTGTGCCCCCTCGCGGCCGTGGTCGTGCAGGTAGCTCAGTTGCCGCGTAGCCTATCCTAGTTTCTATTCGATTGCCACGGCATCGCACCCGACGAGCGACCATAGCTTCCAGGCCGTGGAGTCAAAGTTCTCGGCATCGACACCGACTGCGCGCAATGCAGCGACTTGATCAAGTCGAATCCAATCCGATCTTCGGACCGCAATTTCCCCGGCTAGCTCCTTCGACACCTCCTGCAACTGCCAGTGGAAGACGCTGCTGAATACCGCTTTGCTGCTTCGTTTCAGAACGAGTTCCGGAAGGAGACCCCTCATCGCCCGTCGATGCAGCCATTTGGTTCTGTTGCCGTGAGAACGCGTACGATCAGGTGTCCGAAGGGCGAACTCAACCATCGCTTGGCTCATATAGGGCTGACGCAGTTCAAGCTGCAGTCGCGAGGCGCTTCGTTCTTCGAGTTCGCGAGCCAATGAGCCAAACGCGCCCTCCAGCATGGCAAGCTGCGCGACTTGCCCATACCGCTGAAGTCTCGAGGGCAATTGAACGCGATGCTTAGATCTGCGACCCACAAGCATTCGGCGCAATCGAGGCGTCAGCCATGATTCTTGCTGGATTACTGACCGAGCACGGTGGATAGCGGTTTTGAGCGGCCTTGGCAG
>JAOUIL010000032.1 GCA_029883975.1 Betaproteobacteria bacterium | reverse complement strand
CAGCAGCTCCGCCGCCGTGATCAGGCGCGCCACGTCCTCGGCGGTCGAGAACGCATCGTCCCCAGCCACCGGCGCATCGTTGTCCGCGCCCACGCTGAGCGTCACCGTGTTGTCTGAGCTCGTGGAAGCTTCCGAGAGATTGCCGGCCGCATCGGCCGCAGCGCCCGCACCGATCGAGGCGACCACCAGGCCGCTCGAGGTCATGCCGCTGACCGACACCGTGTAGCTCGCACCGCTGCCCATGACGCTCGCCACCAGCTCGCCACCCACGGTAGAGCCACTGAAGTCGATGTCCTCCGCCCCGAAGCCAAACACCTCCTCGCTGAACAGCACCGTGAACTCGATCGGGCTCTCGTTCGTCGGATCGGCCTGCCCCGCCGCCTGGTCGATCGTCACGCCCGGCGCGACCTCGTCCCCCAATTCATCGATGAAGCGGGGGTCGACGGCGGTCTTCACGAAGTGCCGGTCGACGAAGGCGTAACGCGGCAGGCCAGCGGCAACGACACGGCTGTCGTCGCTCATCTCGCCCACGATCGTGATCGAGCGGATGCTGCCGTACTCGAGGACGTCGTCGCCGTTGTCGAAGATACCGTCCACCGGGTCCTGGCCGACCCGCACAGCGGACGAGAGCATCGAACCCGCGATCAGGAGGTTGCCGAGCCTGCCCGAGCCGAACTGGTCGGCGTCGTCGCCTTCGCCGCCGGGCTGCCCGTCGGCGCCGAGGTTGGCGCCGACGAGAATCTGCGAGTTCTCCAGGTTGCCCAGTACCGCGATGCCCGTCACGCCGGAATCGCGGTCCCCATGACGATCGTGCCTGCCGTGACCGCGATCATGGCCGCTCCAGCGGTCATGCCAGTGGTCCTTCGACGCGCCGATCGACGGCACCGCGATGATCGCGTCGGTCGCGCTGCCGATCACCAGCCCCCTGTCGAGCCGACCGTCGATCGCGAGAATGCCGGTGAGGTCTGTCTTCGGCGCGAACAGCGCGTCCAGGGAACCGGCGACGTGGATATCGTCGATCGCGAAGCGCCCGTCGCCGCCGCGGTTCGTCAGGATGGAGAGCTCCGAGCGCCCGTCGGTCCCGGTCAGCTGCAGGTCCCAGCCGCTGCCGTCCCAGGTGAGCTCGCCGACGCCCGGCCCGTCCAGCCGCAGCGTCACCTTGGTGCCGTCGGCGTCGCGGAAGGTGAGCGTGTCGCTGCCTTCGCACCCAGGCAGATCGCCGAATATCCAGCCGAAGTCGAATACCGGCCCCAGCGCGAGGTTGTTCGACTCGTCGCTCTCGCGGACCTTGTCGCGGGAATCCACCAGCGCGAGGAGCTGGTACTCGCCGGGCCGCAGATCCTCGTCGAAGTCCAGATCGACGCGCACCTCCTGTGCTGCGCCGGGTCGCAGCTTGCCGCGCGTGTGGTCGGTGCCGAGCAGGACGTCGGATGCGTCGAGGACTTCGTCCGCCGACGCGTAGACGCTCACCTTCACGGACTTCGCCGACCGGTCGCCGATGTTCTGCACCAGAACGGCCGCCTCGGCGTCCGCGTCCGGAAAGAGCGCCGCCGCGCCGGGATCCCATTGCACCGTGCCGATCAAGTCGGCGGACAGCAGGACGCGGGGCTCGAGCGGCTGGAACTGGATGGCGGGGCGCGCCCGCCTCGTGTGGTGCGGCTTGCGCTGCTCGCGGCGCAGGCGAAGGAGCCTGGCCAGTGGGCCGAAGAAAATGCTCGCGAGGCCGGGTATCTCCAAGGTGCTTCTTCTCCCCATCCCACACGCTGCTGCCCGAGGCACATGCGGCCCCGGACCCCCAAGTCGCATTCTCAGACATTCGCGCATTCGGCGCCATCGCTCCTGCACAGAATTCGTGCGCAGGTCGTGGACTGCATCACGCGCGCTTGCAGATCGCGGCGCCGCCTGCCGTACAGCACTAACGCCGACATGACGTTTGTACTGGCCTCCCGTCGTACAATTGCGCCCTTTCGCTCATGCTACTCACCCGCCCAATCTTTCTACTCGCCACGCTCGCAGCCGCGGCGCTTCCTGCAGCGGCGCAGGAATACGAATGCATGATCGAGGCGCGCCAGGCGATCGAGATCCGCTCTCCCGTCGAGGCGGTGATCGAGAAGGTGCACGTGACGCGCGGCCAGGCGGTGAAGAAGGGCCAGCTGCTGGTGACGCTCGCCGCGGGACCGGAGCGCGCGTCGCTCGCGCTGGCGCAGTCACGCGCCACGATGCAGGGCGAGATCAAGGCCGCCGAGGCGCGCCTGGACATCGCGCAGAAGAAAGCGACGCGCGCCAGGGAGCTCTTCAAGCAGCAGTTCATCTCCGAGAACGCGCGCGACGAGGCGCTCGCCGAGCTGCAGCTCGCCATCGAGGAGCTGCGCCGCGTGCGCGAGACGCAGCGCCTGAACGAGCTGGAAGCGAGGCGCGCCGCGGAGGTCGTCGCCATGCGCAGCATCCGCAGCCCGCTGGACGGCGTGGTGGTGGAGGTGATGCTCAAGCCGGGCGAGTTCGGCGCGATCACCTTCAAGGACCCGATCATGAAGCTCGCCGACATCGATCCGCTGCACGTCGAGGTCGTGCTGCCCGTGAGCCAGTACGGACAGGTGAAGCCGGGCCAGAAGGCGACCGTGATGCCCGAGCCGCCCGTCGGCGGCCGCTACGACACGACCGTCGCGCTGGTGGACAAGGTCGTCGACGCGGCGAGCGGCACGTTCGGCGTGCGCCTGGAGCTGCGCAACCGCAAGTCGGAGATTCCCGCCGGCGTGCGCTGCCGCGTGCAGTTCCGCTAGCGGCCGGGCAGCGCTTCGGCGGCCAACGGCCGCACCAGCCGCGCGCCCGGCCACTGGTCCGGATGCAGGCGCCGGTACTGCGGCGGGTACTCGTGCTTCGCGCCGAAACGCTCGGCCGCGTGCCAGACCCAGCGCGGGTTATCGAGGAAGCCGCGCGCCAGCGCCACCATGTCCGCGCGTCCGCTGGCGACGATGTCCTCGGCCTGCTGCGGCTCGACGATCAGCCCGACCGCCATCGTCGGCAGGCCGGCGCCGCGCTTCACGGTTTCGGCGAATCCCACCTGGTAGCCCGCCTCGAGCTTGATGCGCGCGTTCACCACCCCGCCGCTGGTGACGCAGACGTAGTCCAGGCCGATCGCCTTGAGCGCCTTTGCGAAGACGGCCGCGTCGGCCGCCTCGAAGCCGCCTTCCGTCCAGTCGCTCGCGGTGATGCGCGCGCCGAGCGCGCGCTCCTTCGGCCAGGCCTCGCGCACTGCGCGCGCCACGTCCAGCGGGGCGCGCATGCGGTTCTCGAGGCTGCCGCCGTAGCGGTCGGTGCGCTTGTTGGAAAGCGGCGAGAGAAACTGGTGCAGCAGGTAGCCGTGCGCCGCGTGCAGCTCCACGAGGTCCAGCCCGATGCGCTTGGCGCGCTGCGCGGCCGCCGCGAAAGCATCCACGACGCCTTGAATTTCCTGCGCGGTCAGCTCGTGCGGCACGTGCCAGCCTTCGGCGAACGGTAGCGCCGAAGGCGCGACCGTCTGCCAGGGCGACTCGCCTGGCCCGAGCGCCTTGCCGCCGAGCCAGGGCTGCTGCGCCGAGCCCTTGCGGCCCGCGTGCGCGAGCTGCACGCCGATCGGGCTCTTCGTGATGTCGCGGTACAGGTCCACCGCACGCTTCATCGCGGCCTCGTTCAGGTCGTGGTACAGGCCCGTGCAGTAGTTGGAGATGCGGCCCTCGCGTGTCACGCCCGTGGCTTCGATGATGAACAGTCCCGCCCCCGAGCAGGCGAAAGTTCCGAGGTGCGCAAGGTGCCAGTCGCTCATCGCGCCGTCGGCGGCGCTGTACTGGCACATCGGCGAGACGACGATGCGGTTGGGCAGGGTGACGCCGCCCAGCTGGATGGGCGTGAAGAGCTTCGCGGTCATCAGGACTTCCTGGACTTGGGTTTCTGGGGGACCTTCGGGACGGCGACGCCGATCAGGCAGTCGCGCGTGACGGCACCGGCGAGCTGCGCTTCGCTCCAGCCGTCCATGCCGGCGGGGCGCATCGGCAGCACCATGTAGCGCATGTCGGCGTTCGAGTCGTGCACGCGAACCGCGACCTTCGGCGGCACCTTCAATCCGAACTCGGCGAGCACCTCCCGCGGCTCGCGCACCACGCGGCTGCGGTAAGGCTTGGACTTGTACCACTCGGGCGGCAGGCCGAGCAGCATCCTCGGGTAGCAGGAGCACAGCGTACAGACGATGACGTTGTGCGTCTGCGCCGTGTTCTCCACGACGATCAGCTTCAGGCCCGGCACCTCGAAGCCGAGCTCCTCGGCCGCCGCGCTGCCGTTCCCCAGCATGCGCGCCTTGTAGGCCGGGTCGAGCCAGGCGCGCGCCACCATTGCCGCGCCGCGCTCGGGGCCGCGCGCGCGCATGGTCGCCATCGCGCCGGCGATCGCGTCTTCCGTGATGACGCCCTTCTCCACCAGCAGCTCGCGCAGGCTGACCTCCATCAGCTGGAAGTAGTCGTACGGCTGGTAGCGGCCGGCTTCTTTCACGCCTCGATCCAGTGCTGGAAGATCTCGAGCTCGATCACGTCCGCGCGGCTGCCGCGGTAGCCCGGCCACACGTCCTTCTGGCGGAAGCGCACGCGGTACAGCGGCTGCGCGGGCAGGCCGTCGCGCTGCTGCGCGAGCTCCTCGGGGTTGGGAAAGGACCCGCACAGGCGCTCGACCACGCCCGCGTGGCCGCGGACGTAGAACGGCGTGCGGATGTGGCCAAGCGGCGCGGCGCTTCTCACGCGCACACGGTCGCCGGGCTTGTAAATGGGGACCGTCCCCATTTTCTCCACCGTCATTTTCCCCTCGACCGCTTGCGCCGAGAAAATGGGGACAGTCCCCCCACTTCCGCCAGCTTGCGTGCCAGTTCGTCCGTCGTGAACACCCCGCGCTGGATCATGGTATGGGTGAGCGAGATCACCCAGCGGTCGTAGTAGCCCATGCGATCGTAGTCCGCGGGCGGCAGCGCTTCGATGTTCTTCCGGAGCTCGTCCACCGTCATGCGCTTCTTCATGCCGGTGACGCCGGTGAGCAGCATCATCATGGCGTCCACGCGCAACTCCCACTCGTCGTAGGCATGCTCGCTGCGCTTGACCTTGCCAGCGGGCTGCCCGCCCATGTCGTGGTGGCTGCGTTCGATCATCGGATTCCGAAATGCTACCTGATGCCGTATTCTGCGGCATCCAGCGGAGGGGGGGGTATGGACACTTCGGCAAAGGGGCTGCGGGTACTGGTCACCGCGGGCGCGGCGGGCATCGGACTTGCCATCGCCCGGACGTTCCGCGATCACGGCGCGCGCGTCTTCGTGTGCGACATCGACGACCAGGCGCTCGCCGGGCTCGACAAGGACATCGGCCGGACAAGAGCCGACGTCGCCAGCCGCGCGGACGTCGACCGGCTGTTCGCCGAGTCGCACAAGGCGCTCGGCGGCCTCGACGTGCTGGTGAACAACGCAGGCATCGCCGGCCCGACCGGCAAGGTCGAGGACATCGCGCCCGAGGACTGGGACCGCTGCATCGCCATCGACCTCACGGGCATGTTCAATTGCACGCGCAAGGGCATGCCGCTGCTGAAGGCCGCGGGCGGCGGCTCGATCGTCAACCTCTCCTCGGCGGCGGGCCGGCACGGCTTTCCGATGCGCTCGCCCTACTCCGCCGCCAAGTGGGGCGTCGTCGGCTTCACGAAGAGCATCGCGGTGGAGGCCGGGCCGGACAAGGTGCGCTGCAACGCCATCCTGCCCGGCATCGTCGAGGGCGAGCGCATCGAGCGCGTGATCGCTGCCAAGGCAAAGGCGCTCGGCGTCTCGCACGAGGCGTTCCGCAAGGAGCTCCTCGCCACCACCAGCCTGCACTCTACCGTCACCGCGCAAGACATCGCCGACATGGCGCTCTTTCTGTGCACCGCGGCGGGCAGCCGCATCACCGGGCAGGCGATCCCGGTGGACGCCGACGTACGCTACCTGGTCTAGGGGAAAACAGATGTCAGCTGCCCAAGGCAAAGTCATCATCACCTGCGCCGTCACCGGCTCGATCCACACACCGAGCATGTCGCCGCACCTGCCGGTGACGCCGGCGGAGATCGCCAGGGCGGCGATCGGCGCGGCGCAAGCCGGCGCCGCGATCGTGCATCTGCACGCGAGAAATCCGAAGGACGGCAGTCCCTCGCAGGACCCGGCGCTGTTTCACGAATTCCTGCCGCAGATCGCGGTGGCGAGCGACGTGGTGCTCAACCTCACGACCGGCGGCGCGGCGACCATGACGATCGAGGACCGCCTGCAGCCCGCGCTGCAGTTGAAGCCCGAGGTCGCCTCGCTCAACATGGGCTCGATGAACTTCGGCCTGTACGAGATGCTCGGGCGCTACAAGGAGTTCAAGCACGACTGGGAGAAGCCCTACCTCGCCGGCTCGGACGAGCGCATCTTCAAGAACACCTTCAAGGACATCGCCTACATCCTGACCTCCTGCGCGGAGAACGACACGCGCTTCGAGATCGAGTGCTACGACATCGGGCACCTGTACACCGCGGCGCACTTCCTCGACCGTGGCCTGATCAAGCCGCCGCTGTTCATCCAGTCGGTGTTCGGCATCCGCGGCGGCATCGGCGCGCACCCGGAGGACGTGTCGCACATGAAGCGCACCGCCGACCGCCTGTTCGGTGACCAGTACTACTGGTCGGTGCTCGGCGCGGGCCGCAACCAGATGGCGGTCGCCGCGCAGGCGGCGGTCATGGGCGGCAACGTGCGAGTGGGGCTGGAAGACAGCCTGTGGCTCGGGCGCGGGCAGCTCGCCAAGTCCAACGCCGAGCAGGTGGCGAAGGCGAAGCGCATGCTGGAAGAGCTGGGCCTCGCGGTCGCCACGCCCGACGATGCGCGGCAAATGCTCAAACTCAAGGGAGGAAAGAATGTCGCTTTCTAGGCTGTTGGCAGCGGTCGTTCTCGCTGCGTTCTCCGCGGTCGGCGCCGCGCAGGAGTGGCCCACGAAGCCGGTGAAGTTCGTGGTGCCCTTCCCGCCCGGGGGCACGGTGGACCCGCTCGCGCGGCTGATGGCCACCAAGCTCGGCGAGTCGCTCGGCGGCCAGTTCATCGTCGAGAACCGGCCCGGCGCCGGCGGCTCCGTCGGCACCGCGGTGGCGGCCAAGGCGGCGCCGGACGGCACCACGTTCGTCTTCGTGTTCGACTCGCACGGCGTCAACCAGGCCCTGTTCAGGAACCTGCCCTACGACACGGTGCGCGACTTCGCGCCGGTGATGCTGGTCGGCACCTCGCCCTACGCCATCGCCACGCAGGCCGACAAGCCGTACAAGACCTTCGGCGACGTCGTCGCGGCGGCGAAGGCGAAGCCCGACGCGATCACCATCGGCTCGATCGGCAACGGCACCATCGGCCACCTGACCGCGCTGATGGCGCAGCAGGTGGGCGGCTTCAAGATCACCCACGTCCCCTTTGCCGGCGGCGGGCCGATGACGCAGAACCTGCTCGGCGGCCACATCGAGCTCGGCATCGGCTCGGCGGCGCTGATCACGCGGCAGGTAAAGGGCGGAAAAGTGCGCGCGATCGCCACGACCGGCGAGAAGCGCGCGCCGACGCTGCCCGACGTGCCGACGCTCGCCGAGCAGGGCATTGCCGGCGTGGTGGCGTACGCCTGGTGGGGAATATTCGCCCCGGCCGGCACGCCGCAGCCGATCATCCAGAAGTTCTGGACCGGCCTGAAGAACGCGCTCGCGCTGCCCGACGTGCAAAAGACGCTCGTCGAGGGTGTCGGCATGGAGATCCTCGCCGCGAGCCCCGAGGACACGCAGAAGTTCCTGCTCGCCGAGATGCAGCGCTGGGGCAAGGTGGTCGCCGAGCACGACATCAAGGTGGACTGACGCGGCGGGGCGCGGGATGTTCCGGCCGCCCGCGAACGCCTGCGACTGCCACATCCACGTCTTCGGGCCGTTCGCGCGCTACCCGCTCGACGCGGCGCGCAAGTACACGCCCGAGGAGGCGCGGCTCGACGATTACCTCAAGCTGGCCACCGCGCTCGGCCTGTCGCGCGCGGTGTTCGTGCAGCCCAGCGTGTACGGCACGGACAACGCCTGCCAGCGCGACGCGATCCGCCGGCTGGAGGAGAACGCGCGCGGCGTGGCGGTGATCGACGATGCGATCACGGACGCGCAGCTCGGCAAGCTGAACGGCTGCGGCTTCGTCGGCGCGCGCCTGAACCTCACTCGCGCGGCGAGCCTCGATTCGCTCGAGGCTCTCGCGGCGCGCGTGAAGGAGTATGACTGGCACGTCCAGCTGCACCTGCCCGGCGCCTGGCTGCCCGAGATCGCCGATCGGCTGCTGCGGCTGCCCACCGAGATCGTCATCGACCACTTCGGCCGCGTCGACGCGCGCCACGGCGTCGAGCAGGCGGCCTTCCAGGCGCTGCTCGGCCTGCTCGACTCAGGCAGGGTCTGGGTGAAGCTCTCGGCGCCGTACCGCGTGGACCTCGACGGCGCGCCCTGGCGCAAGGCCGCGCAGCTCGCGCGCGCGCTGGTGAAGAGCAACCCGCAGCGCCTGGTGTGGGGCACCGACTGGCCGCACCCGGACGTGCCGGTCGTGCCCGAGGACCCGGCGCTGCTCGATGCGCTCGCCGACTGGGTGCCGGAAGACGCACTGCGCAAGCGCATCCTCGTCGACAACCCGGCGAAGCTCTACCGCTTCTGATGAAGTGGCACATCCAGTGGCCGGCGTTCGTGCTCGCGCTGGTGGGCGTCGTGTTCTTCGCTGCCGACCGCCTGACGCGCACGCCGGCGGTGGTGCATTCCGTCAGCGACGGCCGGCAGGAGATCTCCATCCCGGCTGCGCGCGACGGGCACTATTACCTCGAGGGTTCCGTCAACGGCGTGCCGCTGCGGTTCATGGTCGACACCGGCGCCACCTACGTATCGGTAAGCGAAGAGTTCGCGCGCAAGGCGAAGCTGCCGGAGGGCATCACCGGCTACTTCAGCACCGCGAACGGGAACGTGGAGGGAAGGATCGTGAAGGGCCAGGTCATCGAGGCAGAAGGCTTTCGCGCCACGGGGTTGAGCGTCGCCGTCACGCCGCTCGGCGGCAAGCAGGGACTGCTCGGGCAGAACTTCCTGCGCCGCTTCGAGGTCTCGCAGTCGCGGGGCGAGATGCGCCTGAGGCTCGCCGAGTGACGGGGCCTCTCGACATCGTCACAATCCGGGGTCGATAACCAGAGGAGGCAGGCATGTCCAGGACCGTTCTCATCACCGGCGCGGGAAGCGGCTTCGGCCGCGGCGCGGCCCTCGAGCTCGCGAAGCGCGGCCACAAGGTGATCGCCGCCGTGCTGAACGACGCGCAGGCCGCCGAGCTCGCGAAGGCCGGGCCGAAGCTGACCGTGGTCAAGCTCGACATCACCAAGGCCGAGGACGTGGCCAAGGTGGACCAATGGGACCTCGACGTCTTCATCGCCAACGCCGCCCTCGGCCAGACCGGGCCGCTGTCGCTCATCCCGCTGGAGCGGCTGCGCGCGGTGTTCGAGGTGAACGTCTTCGCCACCGTCGCCGTCACGCAGCGCGTCGCGCTGAAGATGAGGAAGAAGCGCGCCGGCCGCATCATCATCGTGTCCTCGATCGGCGGCGTGCGCGCGGGCCTGGGCTCCGGGCCGTACACGATGACCAAGCACGCCATCCAGGCCTTCGGCACCGCGCTGCGCGCCGAGCTGAAGATGTTCGGCGTGGACGTGTGCCTCATCAATCCGGGTCCGTACGCCACGGGCTTCAACGACCGCATGGCCAACAACCCCGGCGAATGGTTCGACCGCAAGACCGCGGCGCCCGAGGACGTGGCGGCCATGGACGCGCTCGTGCAGCGCATCACCGTGGGCCAGCTCGACCCGGCCGACGTGGTGAAGCGCTACGTCGAGCTGGTCGAGGCCGAGAGCACCGAGCTCGTGAACTTCGTGCCGCCCGACATCGTCGAGCGCATGAGCAAGTCGATGCCGGCGCGCTGATCGAGGTGCGTCGCGAGGTGCGCGCTCAGCTCGCGCGCATCTTCGCCCGCGCCGTCGATGAGCGCCGACTTGCGCCGCCGCAGGAACGGCAGCCCCATCACGTACAGCCCGGGGGCGTCCACGACGCCGCCGTCGTGGCGCAGCCGGCCCTTGCGATCGAGCGCCGGCACTTCGAGCCACGAGTAGTCGGGCCGGAAGCCGGTCGCCCAGAGCACGGTGCGGATCCCGCCGCGCACGAGGTCGAGCGCGAGCGGCGGCGAGGCCTCGATGCGGGTGGGCTCGAAGCGCTCGGGCGGCGGAACCTCGCCCTCCAGCCCCTTCTCGCTCACCCAGCCGTCGATGGCATCGAGCAGCCGGTTCATTTTCAGGTCGGAGAGCGCCACCTGGTTGGCGAGCGCCCCCGAAAAGAGCGCCTTGCCGTCCCTCAGGCCCGCGAGGCGGCCGGCGAGCCGCACGCCGCTCGCCGTGAGCGCATTCAGGTCGAGCATGCGGCCCTGGTCGTTGCCGGTGAGCTGCAGCGAAGGGACCTCGCGCACGCGGCCGAGGTCGTCCACCTCGTCGTGGCGCAGGTCGAGAATGCCCGCCGCGTCCATCCACCACTGGATGTCCCGTCCGCGGTAGCGCCTCGGCATGCGGATGTGCTCTGCTACCGCCAGCGTCACCTGACGGCCCGAGCGCTGGATCTCCTCGGCGAGCTGCACGCCCGTGGCCGATGCGCCGACCACCAGCACGCCGCCCTGCTCGAGCTGCGAGGGATTGCGGTACTGGTGCGGGGTGAAGCTGGCGACCGCAGCGGGCAGCGCTGCGGCGAGCTGCCGCGGGACGTTCGCGATGTTGCACGCGCCGCTCGCCAGCACCACGGCGCGGCTGCGCCACGCGCCTCGGCTGGTCTGCACGGCGTAGCCCTCCTCCGTGCGCCGCACCGAGTTGACTGCGGTGTGCTGATGCACCGGGGCCGAAATCGCCCAGGCGTAGCGTTCGAGGAAGGCGATCGTCTCCGGCATCGTGCGAAAGCCGTGCGGGTCCTCGCCCGACGCGTCCGCGAACCCGGGCAGGCGGCTCTGCCAGGTTGGCGTGAGCAGCCTGAGCGAGTCCCAGCGCTCGGTCTTCCACGAGTTCGCCACCTCGCCGCGCTCGAGGACCACGTGGTCGATCGAGCGCTCGCCAAGGCGGCGGCTCATTGCAAGGCCGGCGTGGCCCGCCCCGACGATGACGACGTCGGTGCGCACGCGGCTAGCTGACGCTGACCGTAACGTTGGTCGGGTTGGTCAGGATGTCGTAGACCGCCGAGCGCTTCTGCGACTGCGCGACCAGCGCTTCGATCTCCTGCTTGGTGGCGTCGGCGTCGATCTCGAACTTCACCGTCACGCCGTCGAAGCCGTTGCGCACGTCGCTGTCGATGCCGAGGATGCCCTGGATGTCCATCGAGCCCTCGAGCGTCGCCTTGACCGAGCGCAGCTGGATCTTGCGCATCTGCGCTACCGCCGCGACGCCCGCCGTCAGGCAGCCGGCGAGGCCGGTGAGCACCATCTCCACCGGGGTCGCGCCCTTGTCTTCGGAAGCGAAGATCTCGGGGTGGTCCGTGTCGAAGCTGAACTCCGACTTGTGGCTCTGGTCGCCGCCCAGGCCGAAGAAGCTCTTCATGTGGGTGCGGGTGTGCGTGCCGCCCACCCACTTGCTGGTGGCTTTCCAGTTGAACCTGGCGGCCTCGGGGGCCTTGCTGAGCGCTTCGCGCGCGCCGAGGAGCGCCTCGACGTTCACGCCGTTCTGTACCTGCTTTTCCGCGACTGCGGTCATCGTGTGTTCCCTCCTTTAGGGTTGGATAAGTGTGCAGTTGCTGCGGGAGGGAACTGTAGGCGGGGCGTGTGTTGGCGGGATGTCGGCCCGGGATACCATTCGTTCCCGGATTGTTTCAGCGTTGTATTCGGCTCCCGGCCATGGGGCCGCGGCATTCACGAGATCTTCGTCGCCAGCACCCCGTCGCCATTCAGCTGCGTCGCGAAGCCGGCCTTGCGCAGGCGTTTCGCCACTTCGTTCGGCACGTCGCGGCCGGTGGTCAGCTTGTTCGGCGTGCCGGTGTAGTGGAACAGCCTGCCCTTGCGTTTCAGCACCCGCGCGAGCTGGCCGTAGAAGGCCTGCGAGTAGAGCTCGCCGGCAATGCCGAAGCGCGGCGGGTCGTGCAGGACGGCGTCGAACGAGGCGTCGGGCATCTTTGCGATCTCCTCGACGATGTCGCCGTGCTTCAGCGTCAAGGCGCCGCTGGCTTCGGGCGACCAGGGATTGATCTCGCGCAGCCAGATCACGTCGGCGTTCTTCTCGTACGAACGTATCTCTTTCGCTCCGCCCTTCAAGCACGCGGCGGCGGTGTAGCCCAGTCCTCCGCAGGTGTCGAGGATGGCCTTACCCCCGGGCTGAATCAGGCTGACTTTCCTTTCGGCGTCCGCGTAGGGCGAGACATGTTCAGTGGGGTGCATCTTGATGCCGTCGATCTCGAAGGTCGGCGGGCCCCACTTCGTCGGCACCATCTTCACCAGCGCGCTGGTGTATCTCTGTACCGGCTCGAACTTCTCGCCGTCCCAGTAGTAGACCGTCCGGTCCTTGCAGTTCTCGAGCCAAGGGTACTTCGCGCCCTGCCAGGTCCAGCCCTCCGGGTGCAGCTCGACAACGGACTTGGACTTCTCGAGGTCGAGCGAGCACTCGAGCGTCGGCTCGCCGGCCGTTGCGGCGGCGCGCAGCGCCTCGTGCACCTGCAGGGTCAACAGCGGGCCTTTCATCGGCTGTTCTGTATCATGGAATCGTCCGCCGGCACGAGGAGGCCTGGATGGCGCTCAGCACACAGGAGGTCGAGCAGTACCACCGCGACGGCTACGTCTGCCCCGTGCCCGTCATGTCCGCGCCCGAGGCGCATGGGCTCCGGCGGCAGCTCGAGGCGGTGGAGGCGCGCCAGGGCGGCAAGCTCGAGGCCGCGCAGCGTTCGCGGGCGTTCCTGCTGTTCAAGTGGCTGGACGACCTCATCCGCGACCCACGCGTCCTCGATCCGATCGAGCAGCTCATCGGCCCGGACATCCTGTGCTGGAGCACCATCTTCTGGATCAAGGATGCCGGCTCGAAGAGTTTCGTCGGCTGGCACCAGGACAACACCTACTGGGGTCTGTCATCCCGGAACGTGATCACCGCGTGGTTCGCGATCTCCGATGCAAGCGTCGATGCGGGCTGCATGAAAGTCATGCCCCGCACCCACCTGGGCGAAACCCTCAGGCACGAAGACACTTACCACCAGGACAACATGCTGACCCGCGGGCAGGTGATTCCCGGGCTGGATGAGTCGCGCGCCGTGGTCATGCCGCTTCGCGCCGGCGAGATGTCGCTGCACAACTACTGCCTCGCGCACGGCTCGGGGCCGAACGTTTCTCCGGACCGGCGCATCGGCGTGTCCATGCACTTCATGCCGCCCGCGACCAAGCAGGTCGTCGGGGCCTGGGATTGCGCTGCGCTGGTGCGGGGGGAGGATCGGTTCGGGAATTTCGCTTTGACGCCGAAGCCTGTGGGGGATTTCGATCCCGAGGCGGTGGCGTTCCATGCGCAAGCGGCGAAGGCGATGCGGGAGGTGCTGTATGCGGGGGCGGAGAGGAAGTTGGGGAGGCTCTAAGGAACTGGCCGTGGCGCCTGAGGGCGCTTCGGCTGTCTGTTCGTTTGATATCTGCCGGGATGGACGTCCGTGATCTCCAGGCACTTCCCTTTTCGCAAGGCGGCCAACCTCCTATACGCGGGCGCAACGGCGCCCATTAAGGATGCTGCGGACGTGTAGTCAGAGCACTAAACGCTTGAATCTGGGGGAAGGATGACAAGCCATCGGAGCATCCCGCATTGTTACTCGGCGTCTACGCCGTTCACTACACGTTAGATGGCCTTACGACGAGACAGCATGGTGCCATCGGACCTTGTCATCGACAAGCTGTGGCTTGGTCTCGGCGAAGGAAATCAACTTCGCGTGACGCATGTGCCCAGCGGAATCACGGTCCTTGGGAAACCGATTCGCGGCGACGACCCGGACCGGTTTGCGCGCGAGAAAGATCGCTTGCTCGTTGAGCTCAAGCGAAAGCTGGAAGAAAGCGGCCATGACGCTGAGGCCATCTAACAACCGCATCAACCCCGACCCGGAACTTCATTCGATAGTGTGGACACCTCGACCTAACGCTCGAGGAGGGTCAACAAGACTGCGCCTATGGACATGAACGCACCTCCCGCCCAACCCCCTACCGCCCCCGCCCACCCTTCACAAACTCCATCGACGCGCGAAACAACTCGAGATCCTTCTCGTACTCCGTCGCGTCGGCGCGCTCGATCTGGATCCACTCCTTCGATACCACCGTGCCGCCCGGTTGGAACGGGTGAACGTTGTCCCGCGAGAACTGCAGCTCGGTCACGGTGGCGGCGGGCAGGCGCAGCCCGACGCCCTTGCCGCTGATGCAGGCGAACATCCGGTCGCTGACGAAATAAGCGTCGAGCTGGTTCAGTTTCTTCGACACGACGCCCGGCAGCTTGAGCAGCACGGCGTCAATCTGCTCCTTGCGGCTGCGCTCCGGTGATTCGCCAGCCATCTACGCCACCCACTCCGACACCGGCGCGCGCGCCTCCTGCAGCGGCTGGCAAACAACGTCCACCAGCGCAGGCCCGCCGAACGCGACCGCCTCCTTCAGCACACCTCCCAGCTTCGCCGGATCCTCGACCGTCCAGCTCTTCACCCCGAACGCCTCCGCCACCTTCGCGTGGTCGGTGACGCCGAAGTCCACTGAAAAGTAGCGCGCTCCATAGCCCGTCTTCTGCCCCGCCTTGATCCAGCCGTACACCGCATTGCGGATCACCACCAGCGTGATCGGCAGCTTGTAGCGCACCAGCGTCTCCATCTCCCCCGCGCACATGCCGAAGGAGCCGTCGCCCATCACGGCGACGGTCTTCACCGAAGGCCGCCCGAAATGCGCGCCCACGGCGGCAGCCATCGAATACCCCAGCGCGCCATGCGCGCGGTTGGAAAACAGGGTCCGACCCGCTTTCCGCACCGGGTAGTAGGCCGAGAGATACGGGCAAGGCGTGCCCGGATCGGCGACGACGATGGCGTCGGCATCCAGCGCCTTCGACAGCTCCGCCACCACGCGCTCGGGCTTGATCGGACGGTCGCCCGACGACGCCAGCGCCTCGAACTTCGCGAACTTCTCCGCCTTCGCCTTCGCCACCGCCGCAGCCTCCAGCGGCCGGCGCAGCTCGGCGAGCGCCTCGTCCAGCGCCGCGAGCGCGAGCTTCGCATCGGCGACGACCGGCACGTCCACCTTGTAGTTGGCGCCGATGACGCCGGCGTCCACGTCGATGTGGATCACCTTCGCCTTCCCCGGCGCGGGATACCGCCAGCGCTCGGTGGTCACCGACCCCGCGCGGCACCCTACGAACACGACGACGTCCGCCTGGTCTACGATCGAGCGCGTTTCCGGCGTGCCGCCGTTCGAGCCCACGACCCCCACCGCGAGCGCGTGCTCCTCGGAGATCGACCCTTGGCCGCTGATCGTGGTCGCCACCGGCGCCGACAGCCGCTCGGCGAGCTCGAGCAGCTCGGCTTGCGCACCGGCGATCACCGGACCGCCCCCGCAGATGAACACCGGGCGCTTCGCGTTCCGCAGAACCTTCGCCGCCAGCTCGATGTGGAACGGATCCGGCGCTACGCGCCGGGACGGATACATGCCGAGCGACGGGTCGCCCCAGACGTCGCCGCGCTCCACCGGCCCGTTCTGCACGTCGAACGGCAGCGCGATGTGCGCCGCACCGGGACGGCCTGAAGTCATGGCATTGAACGCAGCGCGGAACGTGCGCGGGATGTCCGCCGAGCGGTCGAGCACCGCGTTCCACTTGGTGAGCGGGCGCATGAGCGACTTCTGGTCGAGCTCGGTGAGCGTGTAGCGGCCGCGCGAGGACACCGACACGTCGGTGTTGATGGCCAGCACCGGGATCGACGATTCGTTCGCCTCCACCAATCCGGGGAGGATGTAGGTCGCCCCGCCTCCCGAGGGCCCTTCGCACACGCCGACCTTGCCCGTCACGCGCGCATAGCCGTCCGCCATGTACGCGGCATGCCGCTCGTCGCGCGTCAGCACGTGCCGCATGCCGTGCGGAATCCTCGCCAGGGCGTCGTACAGCGGCAGGCTCGTGTCGCCGCACAGGCCGAAGATCACCTCGACGCCGTGCGCCTTCAGCACTTCCACCACCGCTTCGGCGCCAGTCAGGGTCGCAGCCGCGGGTTCTACGGGCTTGTTCATGCAGTTATATTAGCGCGCCATGCCGATCGCCGACCGCCAGCGCCCCGCTCCCGGCGAGCTGGTCCTGGACCACGTTTCGCATTTCGTGCCCGACCTCGACAAGGCCGGCGCGCTGCTCGAGGCGCTCGGCTTCGCGGTGACGCCCGTCTCGGCGCAGGTCACGCAGGACGGCCCGGCGGGCACGTCGAACCGCTGCGTGATGCTGAACGAAGGCTACCTCGAGTTCCTCACGCCCACCGCCGACACGCCGAACGCGCAGCGCATGCGGAAATCCATGCGCCGCTACCGCGGCGTGCACCTCGTGTGCTTCGGCACGCCCACCGCGCAAGAGGAGCATTTCCGGCTGCAGCAGCACGGCTTCGCGCCGCAGCCGATCGTGAGCCTCGAGCGCCAGGTGGAAGGCGGCAGGAAGGTGCGCTTCTCGGTCGTGCGCGCGGCGCCCGGCAGGATGCCGGAAGGCCGTATCCAGTACGTCGAGCACCTCGCGCCCGGCGCGATCTGGCAGCCCCGGCACCTGCGGCACCGCAACGGCGTGCTCGGCCTCGCCGCTGCGTACGTCGTGGCCGCGGACCCGGCGCGCGCCGCGGCACGCTGGGCGCGCTTCATGGGCGGCCTGCCGCGCCGCGACGGAAGACTCGTCTCGCTGCAGACCGATCGCGGCCGCGTGCTGTTCGGCACGCGCGCTCAGGTGCAGGCGCTGCTCGGCGCCGCGCCCCGCTCGCCCGGCATCGCCGGCTACGCGCTCGCCTGCCGCGACCCGGGCGCCTTTGCGCGCCGCTGTCGCGCCGCGGGATTGCGCGTCAACCGCCATCTCGCCGTCACGCTGCCGCCCGCCCTGGGCGGCGCATGGCGGCTCGTCCCCTTGGAGAAACGATGAAACAGGACCTTTGCGCCCTCACCGCCACCGAGCTGCTCGACGCCTACCGCGCGAAGGCGCTCTCGCCCGTGGAAGCCACGCGCGCCGCGCTGGCGCGCATCGCCGAGCTCAACCCGGTCCTCAATTGCTTCAACGTGGTGGACGAGAAGGCCGCGCTCGCCGCGGCGCGCGCGAGCGAGGCGCGCTGGCGCTCCGGCACGCCGCTTGGGCTGCTGGACGGCGTGCCGGCCTCGATCAAGGACCTGCTGCTGACCAAAGGCTGGCCCACGCGCCGGGGCTCCAAGACCATCGACCCGAAGGGCCCGTGGAAGGACGACGCCCCGGCGGTCGCGCGCCTGCGCGAGCATGGCGCCGTGCTGCTCGGCAAAACGACCACGCCGGAGTTCGGCTGGAAGGGCGTCACCGACAGCCCGCTCACCGGCATCACGCGCAATCCCTGGGATCCGTCGAAGACGCCGGGCGGCTCCTCGGGCGGCGGCGCGGCGGCGGTCGCCTCCGGCATGGGCCCGCTCACGGTGGGCACGGACGGCGGCGGCTCGATCCGCATTCCCTGCGCGTTCACCGGCCTCTTCGGCCTCAAGCCCACCTTCGGCCGCGTGCCCGCCTGGCCGCTCTCGCCCTTCGGCACGGTGGCGCACGTGGGCCCGATGACGCGCTCGGTGGCCGACGCCGCGCTGATGATGGACGTGCTCGCGCTGCCCGATGCGCGCGACTGGCACGCGCTGCCCTACGACCCGCGCGACTACCGCGTGGGGCTGGAGGACGGCGTGCGCGGCCTGCGCGTCGCCTACTCGCCGTCCCTCGGCTACGCGCGCGTGGACCGCGAGATCGCCGCGCTGGTGAAGAAGGCCGCGCAGGCGTTCGAAGCGCTCGGCGCGCACGTCGAGGAAGTCGACCCCGGCTTCGAGGACCAGCAGCTCAACTTCACGCTGCACTGGTTTCCCGGCGCGGCCTACGTGGTGGGCGCGATTCCCGAGGCGAAGAGGAAGCTCATGGATCCCGGGCTGCTCGAGGTGGCGCGCGCGGGCGAGAAGTACGGCGTGCGCGAGGTCATGGACGCGGTGCAGCGCCGTGGCGCGCTCGGCGTGCTGATGAACCAGTTCCACCAGAAGTACGACCTGCTGCTCACCCCCGCGCTGCCCCTGCCCGCGTTCGAGGCCGGCCGCGAGGTGGACGACGTGGTGAAGGAGCGCCGCTGGACCGACTGGACGCCGTTCTCCTACCCGTTCAACCTCACGCAGCAGCCCGCCGCCTCGGTCCCCTGCGGGCTGACCAGCGCGGGGCTGCCGGCGGGGCTGCAGATCGTGGGCGCGAAGTACGCCGACGCGCTCGTGCTGCGCGCGGCGCGCGCCTACGAGTCGGTGCGGCCGGTGGCCATGCCGGACCTCCAGCGCCTGAAGCGCTGACGCCATGGCCGCGATCGCGTCGCTCGGGTGCCGCGCCTACCGCGTGCCGTTGCCCGTCGTGCTGTCCGACAGCACGCACGGCACGATCACCCACTTCGAGCTGATCACCGCGCAGGTGCGCGACGCCGACGGCGCCGAGGGCCTCGGCTACACCTACACGGTGGACTCCAACGGCCTCGCAGTGCACGCGGTGGTCGACAAGTACCTGCGCCGCGTGCTCGAGGCTGCGGATGCCTCCCGCATCGAGGACCTCTGGCAGAAGATGTGGTGGGCGGTGCATTACGGCGGCCGCGGCGGCCCGTCGGTCCTCGGCATCTCTGCGGTGGACATCGCGCTCTGGGACCTCGCCGCGCGCCGCACAAAGCAGCCGCTCTGGCGCCACCTGGGCGGTTTCGACCCCTGCGTGCCCTGCTACGCCGGCGGCATCGATCTCGAGTTCACGATCGACCAGCTGATGAAGCAGACCGACGGCTTCCTCGAGAGGGGGTTTCGCGCCATCAAGATGAAGGTCGGGCGCGCGAGCCTGCGCGAGGACGTCGAGCGCGTGCGCGCGATGCGCAGGAAGCTCGGCCCCGACTTCCCGCTGATGGCCGACGCCAACATGCGCTGGTCGGCGGACACCGCGATCCGCGCGGCGCGACAGCTGCGCGAGTGCGAGCTCGTGTGGCTGGAGGAGCCGACGATTCCCGACGATGTGGACGGCCATGCGCGCATCGTGCGCGAGGGCGGCGTGCCGATCGCCACCGGCGAGAACCTGCACACGCTGTACGAGTTCAAGCAGATGATCGCCGCGGGCGGCGTCACCTTTCCCGAGCCCGACGTCAGCAACTGCGGCGGCGTGACGGTGTTCATGAAGGTGTGCGCGCTCGCCGAGGCCTGGAACCTGCCGGTGACCTCGCACGGCGTGCACGACCTGACGGTCCACCTGCTCGCCGCGGCGCCCAACCGCTCGTACCTGGAGATCCACGGCTTCGGGCTGGAGCGCTTCATGGCAGAACCCATGCTGATGCAGGACGGCATGGCGATCGCGCCCGAGCGGCCCGGGCACGGCGTGGCGCTCGAGTGGAAGAAGCTCGAGCCGCACCGCGTCGCCTGAGGCGCTAGCGCGCGCCCGCCTTCTCCAGGATCGCAGCCATCTCGCGATAGCCGCGGCTCCTCGCCAGCGCGAGCGGCGTCGCGCCGCTGCGATCGGCCAAGTTGACATTGGCGCCCGCCTCCGCCAGCGCCTTCAGCGTCGCCGTGTGCCGCGCGCCGCCATCGCCGAGGACGATCGATTCTATCAACGCCGTCCAGCCGAGGTTGTTCACGTGGTCGAGCGGCGCGCCGGCGCGGATGAGCGTGCGCACCACTTCGTCGTGGCCGAGGTGCGCCGCGGCGATCAGCGCCGTGCCGTCGTAGCGGCTGGTGATATTCGACGCGCGGCAGCCGATCTCGAGCGCGGCGCGCAAGGTCGCCACGTCATCGGCCACCGCGGCGATGGTGACGATGTCGTAGCGGTCGGCTTCCAGGGCGTTGGGGTCGGCGCCGGCCCTGACGAGCGCGCGCATCACCTCGTGCTGCGCGCGATAGGCGGCGACGTGCAGCGGCGTGCGGCGGTAGCCGTCGCGCGCGTCGATGTTTGCCCTGGTGGCAACGCGCGCGATTTCCGCGGCATCGCCCTTCGCGGCGGCTGCGTGCAGTCCGGTGTAGCCACGCAGTTCCGCTTCCGTGGGCGGCACCTGGGCCTGTGCCGCGCAGGCGATCGCGGCGAGCGCCGGTGCGAGCCAGCGCCTCATCGCGAGCGTACCACCAGGCTCTGCGTCCCGCGCCCGATCAGTCCCTCCTCGTCGTAGATGCGAGATTCCGCCAGGCCGCTCGAATCCGGCCCGAACAGCGTTTGCGCCTCGATGCATACCCACTCGCCGCGCGGCGGCCGGAGCAGGTTGATCGTGAGGTCGGTATTCACGAACAGGTACTTGCGGAAGTCGAGGATCGCGCTGATGCCGTTGCCCGAGTCGGCCGCCACGGCCACCCGCTCAGCCGGCATCGGCGTCTCACCCTCGACGATCGGGTGGCGCAGGCGGAACCAGATCGCGCAAGGCCCGCGGAACATGTGGCCTGTGGCGACGCGCGTCTCCACAAGCTGCGAGTAGCCCACGCGCTCGTCGGAGTGGAACGGAAAGCGTCCCGGCAGTGACTCCTGCGGCGACCTGGGCGCCCGCGGCAACGGGTGGCCCGCCAGCCCTTCGGGCAAGGGCAGCGGCACCTCCCGCTGCACGAGCGCCGTACAGCGCATGACCTCCTTGCCCTCCGCGGCGACGGTCGCCGAAAAGTGCGCTGCGTTCCGGCCGGCGTAGTCCGTGGCCACGGCGACCTGCAGCTCGGCGATCGGGATCGGCCGCAGCAGGTTGGCGGTGAGGCGCGCGAGATGCGTCAGTCCCAGCGGCGCGGCGGCGCGCAGCACCTCGCGCGCGACGAGCGCGGAAGGCGGCCCGGCGTGCTGGTGGCCCGGGTCCCACGGCCCGCGCGTGAGCTCGCTCGCGCGCCAGCCGCCCGCGGTGGGAAGGAACGCGCTCAACGAGCTCACGCTACCGACTCGAGCGTCAGCGCCCAGGTGGCGACCACCTTGTCCTGGTCGAGCATCGCGCCGCGCACCAGGTAGTGCTTCGCGTCCTTCTGCTGCAGGCTCTCGAAGCCGCGGTAGCGGCCGGTGGCGCTCGCGTAGAAGGACAGGATCGCGTCGCCCGCGAGCACGAAGCGGCCCTGCAGGGTGCCGAGGCGCTCGTTCTCCGCGCTCCAGTGCGTGGACTGCGCGCCGGGCGAGAGCGGCGCGATGTCGTAGCGGTGGCGCTGCTCCTCGGGCGGGTTGCGCTTCAGGCGCATGACGCCCTCGCTCAGCCAGCGGCCGGGCTCGTGGCGGATGCGCGTCTCGCCCTCGGCCGCGGTGGCCACGCCCGCGGCGTCGCGGTATTCGCCGGCGGCGCGCCAGCGGCCTTCGCGCAGGAGGAACGTGTGCGCCATCAGCCGTGGAGGGCGACGCTGTCCTTCGGCGCCTGCGCGCGGTCGGCCATCGTGTAGTCGCGCTGCACGTCGGCGACGCGCAGGCGGTACTCCTTGAAAATCCCCGCGCGGCCCTTGGCCTGCGCGCGGCGGTGCAGCTGCAGGTTGCGCCACTTCGCCACCGAGGCCTCGTCCTTCCAGAACTGCAGCGAGACGAACTTGCCGGGCGAGGTCAGGCTCTCGAAGCGCTCGATGGACAGGAACCCCTCGGCCTTGTCCAGCTCGGCGCGCAGCTCGGCGACCAGGTCGAAGTACTCCTGCGTGCGCCCATCGGCGGGCGTGAACTCGAAGATGACGGCGATCATGGCGGCTCCTCGCCACTACTATACTGGCCCCGTGGACGCCCGCCACTTCGCGCACTGGCCGCCCGGCATGCCGAGGAACTTGTCGCTGCCGCCCCTGCGCCTGCGCGACCTGCTCGAGCGCGCCGCCGCGCGCTTTCCGGACAAGGCGGCGACGATCTTCGACGGCAGCGCATGCAGCTACCGCGAGGTGCAGGCGCGCAGCGACGCGCTCGCCGCCCACCTGCAGGGCGCCTGCGGCGTTGCACCGGGCGAGCGCGTGCTGCTCGACCTGCAGAACGGGCACGACTTCGTCGTCGCCCTGTTCGGCATCCTGCGCGCCGATGCGGTGGCGGTGCCGGTGAGCCCGGCGAACGTCGCCGGCGAGCTGCGGCATTACCTCGAGGACAGTGGCGCGCGCGTGGCGGTGGTCGAGCGCGAGGTGGCGGAGCGCTTCGCCGGCGCGCCGCTCGAGCATCTGGTCGTCATGGACGACTTCCGTCCGGGCGCGGCGGCGCCCGCGCCCTCGCGCGCGAAACCGAGCGACCTGTGCCTCATGCCCTACACCTCGGGCAGCACCGGTCAGCCCAAGGGCTGCATGCACACGCACATGACCTGCATGCACAACATCGCCGGATCGGCCCTGTGGAAGAACGTGACGGCGGACACGGTGGCGCTCGCCACGGCGCCCTTCTTCCACGTCACGGGCCTCATCCACAGCTTTCTCGCCACCGTGTACGCGGGCGGCACCATGGTCATCCAGCGCCGCTGGGATCCGCTGAAGGCGGCCGAACTCGTGGAGCGCCACCGCTGCACGCACTGGGACAACGTGCCCACCATGGTCGTGGACCTGCTCTCGCATCCGCAGGCACTCGCCCACGACGTATCGTCGCTCAAGTGGATCTTCGGCGGCGGCTCGGCGATGCCCGAGGCGATCGCGCAGAAGCTGTACGAGATCTGTGGCGTGCGCTACATCGAGGGCTACGGCATGACCGAGACCATCTCGCAGACGCACATCAATCCGCCGCAGAATCCGAAGAAGCAGTGCCTCGGCATCCCGACCTTCGATACCGAGTCGCTGGTGGTGGATCCCGACAGCCTGCGCGTGCTCGGCCCCGGCGAGCAGGGCGAGATAGTGGTGCGCGGGCCGCAGCTGCTGACCGGCTACTGGGGCAAAGAGCAGGCGTTCCGCGATTCCTGGGCAGAGGTGGAGGGCCGCCGGTTCTTCCGCACCGGCGATCTCGGCCGCACCGACGAGGACGGCTACTTCTTCATCTCCGATCGGCTGAAGCGCATGATCAATGCCGCGGGCTACAAGGTGTGGCCCGCCGAAGTCGAAGCGGCCATGTACCAGCACCCCGCGATCAAGGAATGCTGCGTGATCGCCGCGCCCGATGCGCGCCGCGGCGAGACTGTGAAGCTCGTGGCGGTGCTCAAGCCCGGCGCCGCCGCGGGCGCCGCCGACATCATCGAGTGGGCGCGCAGCCGCATGGCGGCGTACAAGGTGCCGCGCCTGGTCGAGTTCAAGGACGCGCTGCCGCGCACCCCTTCAGGCAAGCTGATGTGGCGCGCGCTGCAGGAAGCCGAACTTAAATAGGGACAGTCCCCATTTTTCTCATTTGCGATCAGTTCGCAAATGAGAAAAATGGGGACTGTCCCTCATTGAAGGGCGAACTGTGGGGTGCCGAAGCGCGGAAGCGGGCCGCGTACCCTGCGCTTCTCCGCTGCATGCAGCGTGAGCCCGAGGATGCCGCGCTGCGCGTGGCTGCCGCCAAGGCGATGCGAGACCTCGGGTAGCCAGCGCAGCCGCGCCGCGGCGCGCGCGTAGTCCCCGCGCCCGAACGCGGCCAGCGCCTCGGCGGCCGGCAGGCCGACGCCGCGCAGCATGATGGCGTTCGTGCCGCCCTGGGCGACGCGGCGGCGCTGCGCGCGCAGCAGCCGCTGCTGCAGGTCGCGCCGGCCCGCGCCGGCGAACGCCAGCATGGCGTGCACGTCGTTGAAGGCGCAGTACGCGTCCTCGGCGCGCGGCGCCCACAGCTCGGCGAGCCGCGCCCAGCGCGCGCCGGGCTGAGTGCCGGCGAGCTCGAGCCGCCAGAGCAGCGCCGCGGCGTCGATCAGCTCGGACACGCCGGGCGCGCCGGCGAGAATGCGCCGGTCGTGGATGCCCAGCGCCTCGCGCGCGTCGCCGAGCTCGAGCAGGTGCAGCGCGAGGTGCCACCAGACGTGCGTCGCGGAGGCGCCGGGACGATCCCAGTGCGCAATGCGCTCCTGCATCCAGCGCACGCCCTCGGCCGGGCGCCCCTGCATCTCCAGCACGTGCGCGCGCGCGTGGTGCGCGCGCAGGTTGCCGGGCTCGAGCGCGAGCGCGGCGAACGCGGTCTCTTCGGCCCGCCCGTACTCGCCGCACTCTTCCAGCCCGAAGGCGTGCATGGCGAGCACGCCATGATAGCCGGCGTCCGCGCGCGACCACGCGGGCAGCGCTGCCGCGACGCGGTCGCGCTGCGCGCGCACGTCGCCCAGCAGGTAATCCATCGTGTGGCTCATGGCGAGCGCCAGCAGGTCGCGCGGATACTGCGCGGCGATGCAGCCGAGCAGTGCGCGCGCGCTCTCGAAATCTCCGCCCAGCCCCGTGCCGATCGCCGCCAGGTACATGCGCTCGCGCGCGCTCTGCGGCAAGGACCGGGCGCGCTCGAAGCTCCTGCGCGCCGCCGGATGGCTCGCAGGATCGCGCCCGCACAGGTGCAGCAGCGCGACGAGCACGTGCCCCATGACGAACGCGGGCGCGTCGTCCACGGCGCGCTGCGCCTCCGCCCGGGGATCGCCCGACCAGGCGAGAAAGCCCTGCAGCGCGCGCTCGTAGGCGTCGAGCGCTTGCGCGCTCGCGCCATTGACGACGAGGCCGCGGGCGTCCGCGAGCATGCTCAGAGCGCCGCAGTGGTGGGGCGCGCGCGCGGCGCGAACAGCGCCGCCCAGGCCCGCTGCAGGCGGGCGCGGAGGCCCCAAGCGCGCTCGCGCGCCGCGTTGTACAGCTCCACCGGCGCCGTGCTGCCGGCCCGTTGCAATGTGATGCGACGGGCGAAGTCCATGGGCCGCGGCGCGGTCAGCGTCACCACCGTGCGCCCCAGGGCATAGCCGATGGCCGCGCCGCCGCGCTCCAGGCGGTACCACTCGCCCGCGCGCACGAAGCGGTCGCGCCGCTCGCCTTCCTCGGTGAGCCAGAGCTCGCCTTCCCACACGTAGATGAGGATGTCGCGCCCGTCCTCGATGCGCAGCACGCTGCCGCGCGCGAGGTTGAGCGACCCTTGAACCAGGTACTCGCGCATGTCGATGCCTCTCTCCAGTCCGTTGATCGGTTCCGGCATGCAGCGCCGGATGGGGAGGCAGTGTGGGCGCGGCGGGTTGTCCGCCGATGTCGCTAGGTTGGCGCCTTGTTGCGTGTTTGTAACGCGGCCTGCACCAGCTCGCGCAGCGCGGCGGGCTCGCACGGCTTCTTCGCCAGCGTGCGCACGCCCGCGGCCTCGAGCTCGCGCGCCTTGAGGTCCTCGCCGTAGCCGGTGCACAGGATCACCGGAATGCCGGGGTGCATGCGCTGCACCAGCTTGGCGAGCTGCAGGCCCGTCATGCGCGGCATGCTCTGGTCCGTGAGCACGAGGTCGAAGCTCTGCGGGTCCTCGGCGAAGGCATCGCGCGCCTCGACCCCGTCCGCGCATGCCACCACCTCGAGCCCCCAGTCGGCGAGGAACTCGCCCAGCAGCTCGCGGATGGCGGGCTCGTCGTCCGCGACCAGCGCCCGACCGGAAAGCGGCGCACGCGCCTCGCGCCGCGGCGCGGCGTCGCCCGTTGCGGGTGCCTGTGCCGGCTCGGCCGCCGGGGGAATGAGCACGCGGAACACCGCGCCGCCGCCCGGCGCGTCGTCCACCAGCACGTGGCCGCTGTGCTGGTGCACGATGCCGTGCACCATGGCGAGCCCCATGCCGCTACCCTTGCCGACCTCCTTGGTGGAATAGAACGGATCGAACATGCGCTCGCGCACCTCCGACGAGATGCCGGGACCGTTGTCGCGTACCGAGATCTCGAGAAAGCCGCCGTCCAGGCGCTGCCGGCAGGAGGCGCAGTAGGCGCCGCGCTGTTTGGCGCGCCGGGCGGCGAGCGCGATCTTGCCTGCGCCCTGCATCGCATCGCGCGCGTTGATGCACAGGTTGAGCAGCACCTGCTCGAACTGCAGCGGATCGAGCAGCGCCGCGGGCGCGTCGTCGGCGAGCTCGACGCCCAGCTCGATGCTCGCCGGCAGCGTCGGGCGCAGCAGGCGCGTGGCGTCCATGAGCAGCGCGCCCGGCGCCACCGTGCGGCGCTCGCCGCTCCGGCCGCGGCTGAAGGTGAGCATCTGCTGGATCAGGTCGCGCGCGCGCTGCGAGGCGGCGTGCGCGCGCTCGAGGTAGCGGCCGAGCCTCGGGTCGGCGAGCTCGGCCTGGCGCTCCTCGGCCAGCACCAGGTTGCCGACGATGCCCTGCAGGATGTTGTTGAAGTCGTGCGCGATGCCGCCGGTGAGCTGGCCGATGGCCTCCATCTTCTGCGCCTGGCGCAGCTGCGCCTCAAGCTGCTCGCGCTCGGCTTCGCGCGCGCGCCGCTCGGTGATGTCGCGCACCACCGACAGCGCGTGCGGCTTGCCGCGGTAGGTGACCGGCGAGCCGAGCACCTCGATGTGGACCGTCGAGCCATCCTTGCGCGGCACCTTGCTCTCGGTGCGGTACGGCTGCCCGGCGGCGATCTGCGCCAGATACTCGCGGAACCCGTCGGCGCGCTTCTCCGAGATGATCGGGCCGAAGGTCTTGCCGACCAGGTCCTCGCGCTGGTAGCCGTACATCTTGAGCAGCGACGGGTTGACGTCGACGATCTCGCCCTCGAGCGTGCGGATGATCATGCCGTCGAACGAGGCATTGAAGATGGCGCGGTACTGCGCTTCGCTCTCGCGCAGCTCGCGCTCCGCCGCCTTGGCCTCGGTCACGTCGCGGCCGATGTACAGCACGTGCGGCTGGCCCTGGTGGCGGATCGGCACGCCGCGCACCTCGATGTGGAAGGACTTGCCGTCCTTGCGGTGCGCCAGGGCCTCCCAGCCGACCTGCTCGCCGCCCAGCGCGCGCTGGTGCAGCGCCCGGATGCGCGCCGTCATCTCCGGGTCGCTCATGGTCACGTCCTGGCGACCGAGCGCCTCGGCGCGCGTGCGCCCGCTCATCGCCTGGTAGGCCGGGTTGACGTCGACGATGCGGAACTCGGGGTCGCGCAGCACGAGCGAGTCCGTGGTCGCGTCGAAGATCGCGCGGTACTGCTCCCAGCTGGCGCGCAGCGCGCGCTCGGCGAGCTTGGCGTCGGTCACGTCCCGGCCGATGTACAGCACGTGCGGCTCACCGCGGTAGCTCATCGGCACGCCACGCACCTCGAGCACGAACGGCGTGCCGTCCTGGCGCCAGCCGTCGGCCTCGAAGAACACCGGCTTGCCGGCCAACGCCTCCTCGTGCAGCGCGTGCCGGTCCACGATCTGCGCGTTGCGCGTCAGCGTCAGCTCGGTCAGGCCCGCGACCTCCTCGCGCCGCTTGCCGCTGACCGCCTCGTAGGCGGCGTTGACGTCGACGATGCGGAACTGCGCGTCGCGCAGCACCAGGGCGTCGGCGGTGGCGTTGAAGATGGCGCGGTACTGCTCCTCGCTCGCGCGCAGCGCGCCTTCGGCGCCCTTGCGCGCCGTGATGTCGCGGCCGATGTACAGCACGTGTGGCGCGCCGCGGTAGCTCATCGGCACGCCGTACACCTCGCAGTCGAGCAGTGTCCCGTCCTTGCGCACCGCCTGACTCTCGATGTGCACCGGCTCGCCGGCCAGCGCGCGCGCGTGCAGCGCACGCGCGAACTCGCGGTCGCGCAGGCTGAGCGTGGTGACCATGTCGCTGCCGATCACCTCGTCCAGCGCGTACCCGGTCATGCGCGCGTACGCGGGATTGGCCTCGACGATGCGGAACTCGGCGTCGCGCAGCGTCAGCCCGTCGGCCACGGCGTTGTAGATAGCCCGGTACTGCTCCTCGCTCGCGCGCAGCGCCTCCTCGGCCAGCTTGCGCTCGGTGATGTCGCGCGCGACGTACAGCGCGTGCGGCGCGCCGCCGTACTGCATCGGCAGCACCAGCACCTCGAGGCGGAAGCGCGTCCCGTCGCGCCGTACGGCGTCCGACTCGACGCGCACCGCCTCCCCCGCGAGCGCGCGGTCGTGCACCTCGCGGCGCCAGTCGCGCACGTCCAGCAGATCCATGGTCAGCTCGGCGGCGCCGAGCACGTCCTCGCGCTTCAGGCCGCTCATGCGCTCGTAGGCGGCGTTGACGTCGACGATGCGGAACTGCGCGTCGCGCAGCGTCAGCGAGTCGGTGGTGGCGTTGAAGATCGCGCGGTACTGCTCCTCGCTGCCGCGCAGCGCCTGCTCGGCGAGCTTGCGCTCGGTGATCTCGCGCGTGGCGGCGAGGATGTGCGGCCGCCCGGCGATCTCGACGCGCTTGAGCGTCACTTCGTCCCAGTGCAGGCTGCCGTCCTTGTTGCGCCGCTGCCATTCGCCGCGCACCACCTCGCCGGCGCGCGCGCGGTCGAAGTGCCGCCGCGCCTCCGCGCCGGTATAGGGCGGGATGCCCGAGGACAGCTCGTCCACCGACCGGCGCTTGAGCTCCTCCAGGCCGTAGCCGTACGAGCGGCAGGCGCGCGGATTGGCGTCGACGATCGCCCCGCTGTCCAGGTCGTGCAGGAAGATCGCGGTCTCGGCGTTCTCGAACACCGCGCGGTAGCTCGCCTCCGACTGCCGCCGGCCGATCTCGGCCGACACGCGGGCCGCGAAGATGTTCAGCACCGCCTCGGTGAGCGAGCCGTCGGCGATCTCCCGCCGCGACATGACGGTCAGCGCGCCGATGGGCGCGCCGTCCGTGTCGTGCAGCGTGGTGGCCGCGTAGCCTTCGATCCCGTTGCGAGTGATCACGCCATCGGCGGGGAAATGCCGGGCGACGCCGCGCGGGTAGTAGCCGAACGAGCGCCCGATCGACTGCTCGCACGGAGTCCCGGCGACCGGGTACTCGATGTTCTTGGCCAGCCGGCCGTCGTAGAAGGTGGCCAGCGTGCGCAGCATCGTGCGCCGCGGCTCGACGTAGACCGAGATCAGCGCGTACTCGACCTCGAGGATGCGCGCGAGCGACGTCACCAGCTGCTCGAAGACGTGCTCGCCTTCGGCGGTGGACACGGCGAGCGCCGCCTGGCGGAACGCCTCTGTGGCTTCGGACCGGCCGGACATGACGGAAGTCTAGCGGCGCGCGCCGTGGCCCGGGCTGCTGTTACCGGCCGGAAACCTTTGAAACATGCCGGTTACACAAGCACGAAACGGCCGTCAGTCGCCGGGGATGAAGATGTAGCCGGCGCCGCGCACGGTCTTCAGCGTCTTCGGCTTCTCCGGATCGGCCTCGATCTTCTTGCGCAGACGCGCGATGCGGATGTCGATCGAGCGGTCGAAAGGCTCCCACTCCCGGTTGCGCGTATGGGTAAGCAGCTGGTCGCGCGACAGCACCTGGTTGGGGCGCTCTACGAACACGCGCAGCAGGTCGAACTCCATGCCGGTGAGCGGCAGCTCCTCGCCCTTGGCGTCGGTCAGCTGGTGCGTCTGCAGGTCGAGCGTGCAGTGGCCCACCTTGACGCGCTTGCCCGCCGGCTTCGCCGCGCCGCCGGCGCCGCGCGTGCGGCGCAGCACGCTCTTCAGGCGCGCGCGCAGCTCGCGCGGGTCGAACGGCTTGGCGAGGTAGTCGTCGGCGCCCACCTCCAGGCCGATCACGCGGTCCACCACCTCGCCGGCGCCGGTCACCATGATGATGGCGACGTCCTGGTTGGCGCGCAGCCAGCGCGCGAGCGACAGCCCGTCCTCGCCGGGCAGATTCAGGTCGAGCAGCACCACGTCCGGCGCGCCTGCGGCGAACGCCTTGCGCATCGCCTCGCCGTCGGCGGCGAGCGACACCTCGTAGCCGTGCTCCTGCAGGTACTCGCCGAGCGAGTCGCGCACGCTGCGGTCGTCGTCGACGATGAGGATGCGTTCGGCGGGCATGGCGGGAGTTTACAACGCGGCAACAAACTGTTTCCAGAACGACATGGGCCGAGTACGGCCCGGGCCTACCGTGGCGCCATCTTCACTTGACGGAGGCAGCCATGAACCAAGCACAGAGAATGTCCTACCCCTGGACCGAGGCGCTGGCCGAGGTCTTCGCCGGAGCCTGGCACGGCATGTTCGGCGCGCTCGACGCGCTGCGCGAGGCGCGCGCCCGGGCTGCGGCGGTCGGCGACCTCCAGCGGCTGAGCGACCGCACGCTGCGCGACATCGGACTGCACCGCAGCCAGATCCGCTCGGCGGTGTACGGAGGCCGGTCGTGAGCGTCGCCGCCGGACTGCGCGTCGCGCCGCTCGACGCCGCCGCCTCGGGGCTGGACCGCGTGCTCGCCGGCCTGCGCGCCGCGCTGATCCGCTACGTGGACGCGCGCAGCCGCGCGGCAGCTATCCGCGAGCTGGAGCGGCTGAGCGACGAGACGCTGCGCGACATCGGGTTGCGGCGCGAGGAAATCCGCGACGTCGTGGCACGGGCGGAGCTGCCGTGGTCGTGATCCGGCCCCTGCAGGCGCAGGACGGGCCCGCCCTGCGCGCCTTCGTCGAAGGCCTGTCGCCTGCGTCGCGCTACGATCGCTTCCAGTACGTGGTGAAGGAAGTCTCGCCGGCGCTGCTCAGGCTGCTGGTCGAGGGCGACCCGCGCACGCACGTGGCGCTCGCCGCCTTCGAGGCCGGCACGCTGGTCGGCGAGGCGCGTTACGTGCGCGAGGGCGAGGGCGCCGAGTTCGCCATCGCGGTCGCCGACGGCTGGCGGCGGCGCGGCGTCGGCAAGCGCCTGTTCCATGCCCTGCTCGAGCACGCGCGCCGCGACGGCCTGAAGCGCCTGGACGGCGAGGTGCTCGCCTGGAACCAGGCCATGCTCGGCTTCGTCGAGCAGCACGGCTTCCGCGTGCGCTTCCACCCGGAGGACGCGCGGCTGCTCAGGATCGAGCTGGCGCTGTAAATGGGGACAGACCTCATTTGTCTCGTCCGCAGACGAGACAAATGAGGTCTGTCCCCGTTTACCGCAGCCGCGGCTGCGGCGCGAGCTTGTCGGCCTCGTCCACCCAGCCGCCGCCCAGCGCCTGGTAGACGCCTACGATCTGCGTGAAGCGCTCGGCCTGGGCGCGCACGGCGGTGAGCTCGGCGCTGAACAGCTCGTTGTCCGCGTACAGCACCTCGAGGTAGCCCGCGTAGCCGTTGTCGAAACGCAGCCGCGACAGCCCCGCGTAGACGCGCAGCGCCGCGACGCGCTTCGCCTGCGCCTCGGCCTCTTCGCGCTTCTTCACCGAGCCGACGAGCGCGTCGTTCGTCTCGCGCAGGGCATTGAGGATTGCCTGCTGGTAGGCGGTGAGCGCCGCGCGCTGCCCGGCTTCGGCCGTGTCCACCTGGCCGCCGATCGCGCCGAAGGTGAAGACCGGCCCGCTCAAGCCCGCGGCGACGCTGCCCGCCGTCGCCGCGCTGCTGAGGAAATCGTCCAGCGCGCTGCTCACCGAGCCGAGCACGCCGGTGAGCGACAGGGTGGGATAGTAGAGCGACTTCGCTGCGCCGATGTTCGCCGTAGCCGCGACGAGCTGCTGCTCGGCCTGCAGGATGTCGGGCCGGCGCTCGAGCAGCGCGGCGGGCAGGTCGCCCGGGATGCCGGGTGCCGCCAGCTCGTCGATCGTGCGGCCGCGCGGGATCGCGCCGGCATTGCGGCCGAGCAGAACGAGCAGCAGGTTCTCCTGCGCCGCCACCTGCAGCTCGAGCGCGGGGACGGCGGCGAGCGCCTGCTGGTATTGCGACTCCACCTGCCTGACCTCGATCTCCGACACGACCCCGCCCTTGAACCGCTCCTCGAAGATGCGCTGGGTGTCGCCGTAGTTCGTCGCCGTGGCGCGCGCGATCTCGAGCTGCCGGTCGAGCGCGCGCAAGCCGATATAGCTCGCGGCTACGCTGGTCACCAGCGACAGCACGACCCCGCGGCGGCCCTGCTCGCTCGCGTACACCTGCGCCTGCGCGGCTTCGCTCTGGCGCCGCACGCGCCCGAAGAGGTCCAGCTGCCAGCCCGCGCTCAGCGCCCCCTGGTAGAGCGAGTAATACGGGTCGGCGCCCGGCGCGAGCGGCGGCTGGCCTACGCGGCTCGCCCTGTTGCGGCTCGCGTCGAGGCTGTAGCCCACCTGCGGATAGAACTGCGAGCGGGTCGCCGTCAGCTGGCCGATGAACTGGTCGACGCGCGCCGCCGCGATGCGCACGTCCCGGTTCTCGGTCAGCGCATCGACGATCAGCTTGTCGAGCACGGGATCGCCGAACTGCTCCCACCACGGGACGTTGGCGACCTCGGCGGCCTGCGGGTAGTCGATGCGCCAGCGCTCCGGCGACTCGATCACCGGGCGCTCGTAGTCCGGGCCGACGGCGCACCCGGCGGCGAGCGCGGCGGCTAGCAGCGCGGCGGCGCGCGTCACGCCGGCCGTTCCTCCGCCGCAGGCGGCTTGCGGCGCGCGAATCTCGCGCTCAGGCTCTCCAGCAGCCAGAAGAACAGTGGCGCGAAGAAGATCGCCACGAAAGTCGACGCGACGATGCCGCCGATCACGCCGGTGCCGATGGCGCGCAGGCTGTTCGCCCCGGGACCGCTGGCGAGAGCGAGCGGCACGCAGCCCAGGCCGAAGGCGAGCGAGGTCATGACGATCGCGCGCAGCCGCGCGCGCGCCGCCTCGAGCGCGGCCTCGCGCACGGCCATGCCCTTGCGCACGTGCTCGATGGCGACCTCGCACACCAGGATGGCGTTCTTGGCCGAGAGCCCCACCAGGGTCACGAGCCCCACCTGGAAGTAGACGTCGTTCTCCAGCCCGCGCGCCCAGGTGAGCGCGAGCGCCCCGAGAACG
>JAOUIL010000102.1 GCA_029883975.1 Betaproteobacteria bacterium | reverse complement strand
CGTTCATCCGGCGGCTGCGCGCGCTGCCCAAGCCCGTGGTCGCCGCCGTGAACGGCGTCGCCGCGGGCGCCGGCGCGAACCTCGCGCTCGCCTGCGACCTCGTGCTCGCGGCGCGCTCGGCCTCCTTCATCCAGGCGTTCTCGAAGATCGCGCTGGTGCCCGACTGCGGCGGCACCTACTGGCTGCCGCGCCTCGTAGGGCTGCAGCGCGCGATGGGCATGGCGCTCCTCGCAGAGCGCGTTTCCGCCGAGGACGCGGAGCGCTGGGGGCTGATCTGGAAATGCGTGGACGACGCCAAGCTGATGGACGAGGCGAACGCGCTCGCGCGCGCGCTCGCCGCGGGCCCCACGCACACCTACGGCATGATCAAGAAGGCGCTGTACGCCTCCTCCGGCAACTCGCTCGGCGAGCAGCTCGACCTCGAGCGCGACTTCCAGCGCGAGGTCGGGCGCCACGGCGACTATCGCGAGGGCGTCGCCGCCTTCCTCGAGAAGAGGAAGCCCGCGTTCACGGGGCGCTGATGGACCGTGAGGCGCTGGCGCAGGCCGCGGGCAAGGTCATCTGGCGCGAGGACCGCGTTGGCAAGTGGCTCGGCATGCAGCTGGAAGAGCTGCGCCCCGGCTACGCGCGCCTGTCGATGGCCGTCACCGAGCACATGGCGAACGGCCAGGACTACTGCCACGGCGGCATGATCTTCACGCTGGCGGATTCCAGCTTCGGCTTCGCCTGCAACAGCCACAACCAGCGCGCGCTCGCCGCCGCCTGCTCGATCGAGTACCTCGCCCCGGCGCGCATCGGCGACCGGCTGACCGCCGAATGCCGCGAGCAGGCGCGCGCCGGCCGCGCCGGCGTGTACGACGCGCGCGTCACCAACCAGGAGGGCGAGCTGATCGCCCTCTTTCGCGGCAAGTCGGCGACGGTGCGCGGGCATTGGGTGGAGGACGGACGGGGGTCATGAAAGCGCGCAAGTTTCCGCTGGAACCGGTCGAGAAGGGCTCGCGCAAGGCGCTGCGCGAGCTGCAGCTGAAGCGCCTCAAGTGGTCGCTGAAGCACGCCTACGAGAACGTGCCCGCGTACCGCCGCAAGTTCGACGCCGCGGGCGTGAAGCCCAAGGACCTGAAGACGCTCGCCGACCTCAGCAGGTTTCCCTTCACGACCAAGTCCGACCTGCGCGACAACTACCCCTTCGGCATGTTCGCCGTGCCGATGGACCGGATCGTGCGCATCCACGCCTCGAGCGGCACCACCGGCAAGCCTACGGTGGTGGGCTACACGCAGAAGGACATCGACACCTGGACGCACGTCATGGCGCGCTCGATCCGCGCCGCCGGCGCGCGCCCCGGCGACAAGGTGCACGTCGCCTACGGCTACGGCCTCTTTACCGGCGGCCTCGGCGCGCATTACGGCGCGGAGAAGCTCGGCCTCGCGGTCATCCCGCTCTCGGGCGGCATGACCGAGCGCCAGGTGCAGCTGATCGGGGACTTCAAGCCCGAGATCATCATGGTGACGCCCTCGTACATGCTGGCGATCGCCGACGAGATGGAAAAGCAGGGGCTCGACCCGAAGAAATCGAGCCTGCGCCTCGGCATCTTCGGCGCCGAGCCCTGGACCAACGAGATGCGCGCGCAGATCGAGGCGCGCACCAGCCTCGACGCGATCGACATCTACGGCCTGTCCGAAGTCATCGGCCCGGGCGTGGCGCAGGAGTGCATCGAGACCAAGGACGGCCTCACCATCTGGGAAGACCATTTCTACCCCGAGATCGTCGACCCGCAGACCGGCGCGCCGCTGCCCGAGGGCGAGAAGGGCGAGCTCGTCTTCACCTCGCTCACCAAGGAGGCGATGCCGGTGATCCGCTACCGCACGCGCGACCTCACGCGCCTTCTGCCGCCCACCGCGCGCTCGATGCGCCGCATGGAGAAGATCACCGGGCGGTCGGACGACATGCTCATCATTCGCGGGGTGAACGTCTTTCCTACCCAGATAGAAGAGTTGATCCTGAAGCACAAGGAGCTCTCGCCCCACTACGTGATGGAACTGAGCAAGGATGGCCCGCTCGACCACCTTACGGTGATGGTCGAGCTCGCCCCGGGGGCCGCCGACGCGCAGTCGGCGGCCTCGTTGGAGCACGAGATCAAAGCCTACGTTGGAGTCACGGCCGAGGTGAAGGTTGTACCCATTTCGTCGATTGAGCGTTCGATCGGCAAGGCGAAGCGCGTGATCGATAAGAGGCCCAAGTGATCCTCGACCTGACGAAGAAGGAGCTCGAAGACGGCGCGCGCCTCGTGCGCGAGGCGGTGCCGCCCACGCCGCAGTACAGCTGGCCGCTCCTGAACGAGCGCGCCGGCACCGAGGTCTGGGTGAAGCACGAGAACCACACCGCCACCGGCGCCTTCAAGATCCGCGGCGGGCTGGTGCTCGCCGCCGAGATCAAGCGGCGCGACCCGAAGGTGCAGGGCGTGATCAGCGCGACGCGCGGCAACCACGGCCAGTCGGTGGCCTTCGCCGGCCGCCGCCACGGCCTGCGCTCGGTGATCGTCGTGCCGCACGGCAACAGCAAGGAGAAGAACGCCGCGATGCGCGCCTGGGGCGCGGAGCTGATCGAGCACGGGCGCGACTACGACGAGGCGCGCGAGCACGCGCACAAGCTGTCGAAGGAACAGGGGCTGTTCTACATCGGCCCGTTCCACCGCGAGCTGGTGGTCGGCGTGGGCAGCTATGCCATGGAGCTCTTCCAGGGCGCGCCGGCGCTCGACGAGGTCTACGTGCCGATCGGCTGCGGCTCGGGGATCTGCGGGGTCATCGCCTGGCGCGACGCGCTCGGCCTCGCGACGCGCGTGGTGGGCGTTGTGTCGGAGAACGCCGCCTGCTACGCGCTTTCCTACGCCGCCGGCAAGCCTGTGGAGACCAAGAGCGCCATTACCTTCGCCGACGGCGTCGCCGTGCGCGTGCCGGTGCCCGAGGCGCTGGAGGCGATTCGCGCGGGCGCGGACCGCATCGTGCAGGTGAGCGACGACGAGGTGAAGGCGGCGATGCGCGACTTCTACCGCTGCACGCACAACATCGCCGAGGGCGCGGGCGCCGCGCCGCTCGCCGCGTTGCTCAAGGACAAGGAGAGGAAAGGCGCGCGCTTCGCCGTCATCCTCTCGGGCGGCAACATCGACCGCGAGATGTACCTCGAGGCGCTGGCGGGCTGAAAGCCCGACGTAGTTCCGGTTGCCGACGCGGAGGTGCGGGTTGCGATCACGGAACCGCGGCTCGGATTGCGGTAGACGTCGAATCTCGCCACGGCTCAGGGGGTGCGCACGTTGTCGCTGAACGTGCCTTCACGCTCCACACGCCGGTTGTACGCCTCGATCGCGGCGCGATTGCGCTCGAGCCAGGCGTCGCGCTCCTTCTGGCGGACCAGTTCCTCCAGCCGCTCTTCCAGGGCTCGCGACGAATTGATCTCGTGCCGAAGCGCCATGTCCAGCAGTCTAGCGCCGCGTGCGCACCTGCAGCGCGCGCAACAGCAGGTAGACGCCAACGGCCGCCGCGAGATGCTTGAGCGTGTGCCCGCTCACCCAGCCGCCGAGCTCGAAGATCTGCCGGTCGTAGACTTCCGCGACCTTCGCCACGCCGTAGGCCGCCGCGAGCACGAAGATCACCCAGCCGTGCGTGTAGCGCGAGCGGTAGAGGAGCGACACCGCGAGTACCACGGCGATCGAGCCGAACTGCACCGCGACGTAGGGACGCAGATTCTCGAATCCCGCGAGCGCGCTCCAGCGCCAGTACGCGACGCTCGCCAGCCCGAGCAGCACCAGCGGCCAGAGCAGCGCGCCCCCGATCCTTACGCTGATGCGCTCCTGCACTACCGCGGCGACGAGCGACATGAAGGCGACGGTCATCGGCAGGCGGTCCCAGACGAGGCGCGCGTCGTCCGGCGCGAGGTGGTACCAGGCGGAGCCGGCGCTCGTCAGTGCGACGCCGGCGAAAAACACCGCGTAAGGGCGCATCTCCCGCGGCGCGGCGAAGCGCTCGCTCGAGCCCGCGGCGCGCTCGCGCCACAGGAAAGCGAGCCCGAGGCCGCCGACGACGAGGAACGCGAGGTTGGAAAGCGTGTCCGCGGCATTCGCGATGCCGCCCAGCGTGCGCGTGTCGGCGAACAGGTGATAGGACTGTGACTGCTGCAGCGCCGGCGCGAAGATGCCCCAGCCGGCCGCCGCCGCGACAATGCCGAGGACAACGATGGCGCGCACTCAGGCGGCTTCGAGCATCTGCAGTTGCACGGCACGCATCACCGCCGCGGCCGCACAGCGCACCCCGAGCTTGCGATAGGCGTTCTTGATGTGCGTCGTCACGGTGTGCGGCGATACGCCCAGCCGGTCGGCGACCTGCACGTACGTGCAGCCCAGCGCGAGCAGGCGCACCACGTCCGCCTCCCTCGGGGTCAGTGCCACGACCTTTTCCATCGAAACGATATCGGTAGGCATGACTTTCTCCAATTGACGATTGCACTCGTTTCCCCGCATTCGCCGTGCCATGTCACTAACCGTTTGATTTTACAATACTAAGAAATTATCATTCCTTATTCCCTGTATCTTCGTCTGGTATTTCCTGCCTAGCAGGCATACATTTCCTGCATGGCAGAGGTCAAGCTCTCCGCGGACGACCGCAGCTACTTCACCAAGCTAGCCGAAGTCGTGTACGGCAACGCGTTCGCGGCCAATCGCATCCAATCGGTGGCAGAGCTTGTTCCGGGCGCGAGCCTCGAGGACCTGCGGCGCGACGAGGAGGCCCTCGCGCGGGCGGTCGCGCCGCGCCTTGAGCGCTACCTTGGAGCCGGCGGGATCCAGGCGCCGGCACTGGGCGATGCGGACCGGTGGCTGATCGCGAGAGCGGCGCTCTACGTTTGCTACATCCGGGGCCTGCGGCAGTTCGACGCCCATATCGAGCGCCAGGCCGCCAAGGTCGGGGAGCCGCTGCCCGCGACCTTCGCCGATGCCGTGGTCGGCGACCTCGTGCGCTGCGGCTACGACGAGGAGAGCGCGCTACGCTACTTCGCGCTCTTCTTCCAGCTGCGCCGGGGCTTCAACTTCATCCGCAGGGGCCTCACCGGCGCCTCGCCGTCCATGTACCGGCTGCGCGAAGCGCTGTGGAACAACATCTTCACGCACGACGTCCGCGGCTTCGAGGCGGCGCTGTGGAGCCGCATGGAGGACTTCTCCACGCTGGTGCTCGGCGAGACGGGGACCGGCAAGGGCGCGGTGGCGGCGGCGATCGGCCGCTCGGGCTTCATCCCGTACGACCGGGCGCGACAGCGCTTCGCGGCCAATTTCACCGAGACCTTCATCGCCATCAACCTGTCGCAGTTTCCCGAAACGATCATCGAGTCGGAACTCTTCGGCCACCGCAAGGGCGCCTTCACGGGCGCGATCGACCACCACGAAGGCATCTTCGCGCGCTGCAACGAGCACGGCGCCCTGTTCCTCGACGAGATCGGCGAGGTCTCGATCCCGGTGCAGATCAAGCTGCTGCAGGTGCTGCAGGAGCGCACGTTCACGCCGGTGGGCGGCCGAGAGCAGCGGCGCTTCGGCGGCCGGGTGATCGCGGCCACCAACCAGCCGCTCGCCTCGCTGCGCGGCGACGGGCGCTTTCGCAACGACTTCTTCTACCGCTTGTGCTCGGACGTGATCGAGGTGCCGACGCTGCGGCAGCGCATCGCCGAATCGCCCGCCGAGCTGGAGCTGCTCGTGCGCCTGCTCGTCACGCGCATCGCCGGAAGCGAGCTGCCCGAGCTCGTGTCGCTCGTGATGGACGCGCTCGAAGCGAACCTCCCCCGGGACTATGCCTGGCCCGGCAACGTCCGCGAGCTCGAGCAGGCGGTGCGGCGCATTCTGGTCACTGGCCGCTACACCGGCGAGTCCCCCCGGCCCCCGGTCGGCGAAGGCGAGGCGCTGGCGGCGAAGGTCGCCGCGGGCGAGCTCACCGCCGACGAGCTGCTCGGGCGCTACGGCGCCCTGCTCTATCGGCGCTTGGGCAGCTATGCCGAGGTCGCGCGGCGCCTCGGCGTGGACGTGCGCACCGCGCGCAAGTACGTTGAGGGCGCGAAGGCGGCCTAGCCGCGCGCCTCCAGCGCGAGCAGCGCCTTCTTCTTCGCCAGCCCGCCGGCGTAGCCGGTGAGCGAGCCGTCCGCACCCACGATGCGGTGGCACGGCACGATGACCCCGATCGGATTGCGCCCGGTCGCCGCGCCCGCGGCACGCGCGCTCCCTGGGCGTCCCGCGCGGCGCGCGAGCTCGGCGTAGGCGATGGTCTTGCCGAAGCCCACGCCCGCGATCGCCTTCCACACCTTGCGCTGGAACGGCGTGCCTTGCGGCGCGAGCTTCACCGAAAAGCGCTTGCGCCGGCCGGCGAAGTATTCGGCGAGCTCGCGCTTCGCCCGGGCGATCGGCGGGTGCGCGCCGTCGCGTATCCAGTCGCGCGCCACGCGCGGCGCGTACTTCTGGCCCGCGAAGCTCACGCGGGTGATCGCGTGCTCGTCTGCCACGAGGAGCATGCGCCCCTGCGGGGTGGAGTAGTGGTCGTAGTAGGTCATGGCGAGTCCTTTGCGAGAGAGTTCCACAGGTGCATGACGGCGTAGGCGCGCCACGGCCGCCACGCCTCGGCGGCGGCGAGCACGCGCTTGGCGTCCTTCGTGCCGAGCGCCTTCATGACGCCCAGGTCGGTGTGCGGGAAGGCGTCCGGCCAGGCGAGCGCGCGCATGGCGATGTATTGCGCGGTCCATTCGCCGACGCCGGGCAGCGCGCGCAGGCGCTCGAGCGTCGCGTCGATATCGGCGTTCGGCAGGAGGACGAGCTCGCCGTCGGCCACCGCGCGCGCGAGCGCGAGGATCGTGCGCGCGCGCGCACCCGGCATGCCGAGGCGCGCGATGCGGCCCACGGGCGCATCCGCCACGCGCGCTGCGTCCGGAAATACCGTCGTGAGCGTGGCGAAAGGCGTCGCCACCGGCTCGCCGAGCGCCTGCGCGAAGCGGCCCGCGATGGTGCGCGCACCGGCCACCGACACCTGCTGGCCGAGGATTGCGCGCACCGCCACCTCGAAGCCGTCGAACGCGCCGGGCACGCGCATGCCGGGACGGGCCCGCGCGAGGCTGCCGAGCGCGCGCGCCACTTCCACGGGATTGCAGGCGAGGTCCATCAGCGCCTTCACGCGCGAGAGCACCGGCGGCAGCACGCGCGCGAGCGACGCCGAGACCGCGACGCGCAGCGCCGGCTTCTTCGGCGACAATGCCGCCTCGATCCAGCCCAGATGCGCCTTCCCGTCCAGCTCGACGCGCGCCGTGCGCCGGTACACGCCCTCTTCCACTGCCTCGACGCCGGCGATGGCGCGCGCACCGAGGAACGCGGCGAGCGCGGGCCAGTCGTACGGCGGACGAAACGAGAGCTCGAACTGCAGCGCGTCGGCGGCCGGCGCGGCCTGCGCGCGCATGTGCCGGCGCAACTGCCGCGGTTGCAGGCGGTAGCGCTGCCTGAACAGCGCGTTGAAGCGCCGCAGGCTGCCGAAGCCGCTCGCGAATGCGATCTCGGTCACCGGGAGCGCCGTGTCGGTGAGCAGGCGCTTGGCGAGCAGCAGCCGCTGCGTCTGCGCGTATTCCACGGGCGAGACGCCGAACTCCGCACCGAACGCGCGGCGCAGGTGCCGGTCGGTGATGCCGAGCCGCGCGGCGATCGCCTCCAGGCCTTCGGCGTCCAGCGCGCGGTCCTCGATCAGGCTCGCCGCGGTCTGCGCGACGCGCGTGGTCGCGTCCACGCTCGCATTGCCCGGCGCGAGCTCGGGCCGGCAGCGCAGGCACGGACGGTAGCCCGCCGACTCGGCGGCCGCCGCGCTCGGGTAGAAGCGGCAGTTCTCGCGCCGCGGCGGCTTCACGGTGCACACCGGGCGGCAGTAGATGCCCGTAGAGGACACCGCGACGAAGAAGCGCCCGTCGAAGCGCGCGTCGCGCGAGCGCAGCGCGCGGTAGCAGGTGGCGGGATCCAGGCTCATGGGCCGGATTATGCGTGCGCCGCCCAAGGCTGGCTCGCCGTTTTCGGACCTTGCGCCGTCACGTCCGAAAACGGCGAGCGCGGGGAAAGGCGCAAGGCGAGGATGCCGGCGTGAGAGCAGCCGACTACGCGCGCCTGGTCGCGCTCGCCGCGATCTGGGGCGCGGCGTTCATCTTCATGCGCGTGGCCGCGCCGGTGCTCGGCCCCGTGTGGACTGCTGAGCTGCGCGTACTGCTCGGCGGGTTGGCGCTCCTTGCCTGGTT
>JAOUIL010000101.1 GCA_029883975.1 Betaproteobacteria bacterium | reverse complement strand
GGCGAAATCGGCGCTGCCGGAGCGCAGGAATGCCTCGTATTCCAGCTTGCCGAGTCTCTCGCCCGGACCGGTGTACAGCGGATCGTCGACCTCGATCATCAGCGGCTTGCGCTTGAGCTTCTGCAGAGCTGGCCCGACCACCCCCGCGAACACGCGATCGGCAATCAGCACCTTGGCCTCACCATGCCCGAGGATATAGGCGACCGTGTCCGCATCGAGCCGGGTGTTGATGGTGTTCAGCACGGCGCCCAGCATCGGCACGCCGTAGTGCGCATCCAGCATCGCGGGCACGTTGGGCAGCATGGCTGACACGACATCGCCACGCTTCACGCCGCGCCTGGCGAGCGCCGAGGCGAGCCGCCTCGCCCGTTCGAAAAACTGCGCATAGGTGATGCGCGCGCCGCCGTGCACCACTGCGATGCGATCGGGATAGACCTCCGCGGCGCGCGGCAGGAACGCGATGGGCGAGAGCGGCACGAAGTTCGCAGGCCCGGGTCGGAGCGCGGACCAGAGGTTGCTCTTGCGCACCGCAGCAACGCGTTTCTTCTTGGCCATGCTGCTCTCCCCGTTCTACACTCCTCGTCGAAATCTACCGCAAGGAGGGGACCCCGTGAATAGAATCGCATTCGCCATTTCCGTGGCGCTCGCCGTCGGCGTTGCGCACGCGCAGGACAAGACCATCAAGATCGCCGGCTTCGGCGCCAAGTCGGGCCCGGTACGCTCGTTCGGCGTCAACAGCGAGGCGGCGCTGGTCGCGGCCGCCGACGTGATCAACAAGGGCGGCGGCGTGAAGCTCGCCGATGGATCGAAGGCCAAGATCGCGATCGAGTTCTACGACGACCGCTGCAACGCCGAGGAAGGCATCTCGGTCATCCGCCGCATCGCCGGCACCGACGCGCTGGTCGCGGTCGGTCCGACCTGCTCGAACGTCGCCGAGCCGCTGTTCGGCATCCTGCAGAAGAAGGTCGACGATGCGAGCGACTCGGGCCTGCAGTTCCCGGTGTTCACCGACGTGGCCATCAAGGTCGGCCTGGCCAAGATCTCGCAGTGGGCGTTCCGCAACGTGCCCAACGAGATGACCATGTACAACTCGCTGTTCTACTGGCTGCGCACGCAGTACCCCGGCCTGAAGACCGTCTACGGCGGCGTGGAAGAGGACTTCGCGCACTCGCGCGCCACCTGGTACATCGTGATGAAGGACCGCGCGGCCGCGAGCGGCTTCGAGGTCGTGGGCAACACCAAGTGGCTGCTGGCCGATACCAACTTCGCCACCCAGGTGCGCGAGATGAAGAAGGCCAACGCCGACATCGTCGCCATTTCCGCGCACCCCTTCTCCGCCTGCGGCGCGCTGAAGGAGATGGCGCGCCAGGGCGTGAAGCCGAAGGTGCTGGTCGGCCTGACCAGCTCCTCGTCGATGGAGACCCTGCAAGGCTGCGCCAAGCAGGCCGAGGGCATGATCATCCCCACGTCGTTCGCGCCGATCAACAAGCAGGCGGTTGCCGCCGCCAAGACCACCGCCAACTTCAAGGGCGCGGCCGACCTGCACTCGATGGCTGCCTGGGAGAACGTGTTCATCCTCAAGCAGGTCATGGAGTCCGAGCGCATCTCCGGCAAGCCCGGCGACGTGCAGGCGGACCGCCGCAAGATCCGCGACGGGCTGGCCAAGCTGAAGACCACCGACGGGCTCATCGGCGTGACCAAGCGCGACGCCGAGGGCGAGGCCGACAAGCCCTATCTCTTCGTGCAGGCGAAGAAGGGCGAGTGGAAGGTCCTGCACAACCCGCTGTAGACGCGAGGAGAGGGAGCCGACGGGCGCGGTGAAGCCGCGCCCGTTTTTTTGCCCATGCTCGATTTCCTGCAGGCGGTGTCTGACGGCGTGCTGTTCGGCGCGACCTACGCGCTGATCGGCATCGGCTTCACGCTCGTGTTCGGCGTGATGCACAAGATCAACATGGCCTACGCCGCGGCCTCGGTGGGCGGCGCCTACGCGGGACTGCTCGTGCTGCAGGTGATGGCCGGCGCGCCGCCCTGGCTGGTGTTCCTGGGCGCCTTCCTCGCCGGCGGCGTGCTCGGCTGGATGGTGTACGCGCTGTGCTTCCACTTCATTCCGCTCTCCAACCCGCTCGCCACGCTCATGTCCACCGTGGGCATGCTGCTGCTCATCGACGAGGTTATCGTGCACGTGACCGCGGGCATGCCGCAGAACTATCCGGCCATGTTCGACGATGTCATGCTGCGCGCCGGCGAGTTCAGCATGCGCGGCGACCTGCTGCTGGTGTTCGCCGTATCGGTGCTCGCCATGATCGGCCTGCTCGCGCTGCTGTACCGCACCTCGCTCGGCCTCGCCACGCGCGCGGTCTCGCAGCAGCCCGTGGCGGCGCAACTCTGCGGCATCCGCCTGGTGCGCGTCAACGCGCTCACCTTCGTGGTCACCGGGCTGCTCGGCGGCCTGGCGGGCGCGATGATCGGCGCCTCGGTCGGCACGCTGTCGCCGCTGCTCACCACGCCGCTGACGGTGAAGGGCCTCATCGTCACCGTGATCGGCGGCCTGGGCAGCATCCCCGGCGCGATCCTCGCCGGGCTGCTGGTCGGCGGGTTCGAGAACGTGCTGCAGCTGTACCGCGGCGTCACCGAGCGCGACCTGTACGTGATGCTGCTGCTGTTCGCGTTCCTCACGTTCCGGCCCGGCGGCCTTTTCGCGGCCAAGAGCGGCAGGGACTGAAGTGGACTTCTATTTCGGCCTCGCGCAGCTGATCGGCGTGCACACGTTGCTCGGCCTGTCGGCCTACATCGTGCTGCTCACCGGCCAGGTGAGCCTGGCGCAAGCCGGGTTCTTCGCCGTCGGCGCCTATGCCGCGGGGATGCTGACCGTGCTCGCGGGCTGGCACCTGGTGCCCGCGCTGGGCGCGAGCGCGCTGTGCGGCGGTGCGCTGGCCTGCGCGGTGGGCTTTCCGGCATTGCGCGTCAAGGGATTGATGCTGGTGATCGCCACGCTCGCCTTCGGCGAAGGGGTGCGTCTCTTTTTCTTCAATTTCGACTACCAGATCGCCAAGGGCGAGCTCAAGGTCGGGCCGGTGGGCGGCGAGGGCTTCCGCCAGATCCGCTTCTTCCCGGAGAACGGCTGGGAGACCTGGGAAGTGATGCTGTTCATCTGGGTATTCGTGGCCGGCGCCATGGCGCTGCTTTGGTGGTTCGACCGCTCGCGCTACGGCGCGGTGCTGCGCGCCGTAGGAGAGGACGAGCTCGCCGCGCAGTCGGTGGGCATCAACCTGACCGCCGTCAAGGTGAGCGCCATGACGGTGGGCGGCGCCATCGCCGGCGTGGGCGGCGGCCTGTACGCGCACTACACCACGCACATCGAGCACGCCAGCTTCAACATCCTGCTGGCGACCTTCGCCATCGCCTATCCGATCGTCGGCGGCCTGCGCAGCGTGTACGGCACGCTGCTCGCGGTGATCTTCGTGCAGGGCATCCTGGTCGAGGGGCTGCGCTTCATGGGCGACTGGCGCAACCTGCTGTTCGGCGCGCTGATCGTGCTCGCCATGAACCTGCGCCCGAGCGGCATCCTCGGCAAGGGCCGCCATGCTTGAGCTGCGCTCGCTCGCACGGCATTTCGGCGGCGTGCGCGCCGTCGACGGCCTCAACCTGACGGTGCAGGACGGTCAGATCTTCGGCCTCATCGGACCCAACGGCTCGGGCAAGAGCACCACCGTGAACGTCATCGCGGGCCTGTTGCCGCCCACGGCAGGCACGATCCTGTTTCGCGGGGAGGACATCGGCCCGCTGCCCACGCATCGCCGGCTGCGCGCGGGCATCGCGCGCACGTTCCAGAACATCCGGCTCTTCGGGCAGCTCTCCGTCTGGCAGAACCTGTGGGTGGCGCAGAACTCGGCCGAGGACCTGGCGCGCCGCGGCTTTTTCACCCGGTGGCTTGGCGGCCAGAGCGGCGTGCGAGACGAGATCGCGCGCTTGCTCGAGTTTTCCGGGCTCGCCCACAAGCAGAACGAGCTCGCCGCCAATCTCGCCTTCGGCGAGCAGCGGCGCCTGGAGCTGGCGCGCGCGCTCGCCGCGCGCCCGAAGCTGCTGCTCCTGGACGAGCCGGCGGCGGGCATGAACAGCGAGGAGGTCGGGCAGCTGCGCGAGCGCATCCTCAGCCTGCGCGGCAGCGGCGTCACCATCCTGCTGGTCGAGCATGTCATGGAGCTGGTGATGGGCGTCACCGACCGCATCGCGGTGCTCAACTTCGGCCAGAAGATCGCCGAGGGCACGCCCGCCGAGATCCAGGCCCATCCAGCGGTGCGCAAGGCCTACCTCGGGGGCGAGGCGGCATGAGCCTGCTCGCGGTGGAGGATGTGGTCACCGCCTACGGCAAGATCGAGGCGCTGAAAGGCGTATCGCTCGAGGTGGCCGAAGGCACGATCACCTGCCTGCTGGGCCCGAACGGCGCGGGCAAGACCACGCTGATGATGACCATTGCGGGCATCCTCAAGCCGCGCCGCGGGCGCGTGCTGCTCGGCGGCACGGACATCGCCGGGCAGGCGCCGCATGCCATCGTCGCGCGCGGCATCGCCCTCGTGCCCGAGAACCGGCTCGTGTTCCCGGCGATGACGGTGCTGGAGAACCTGCAGGCAGGCGCATTCCAACGACGCGACAAGGCCGCCGTCGCGGAGGACGTCGAGAGGATGTTTACGCGTTTCCCGCGGCTGAAGGAGCGCCACGCTCAGCAGGCCGGCACGCTCTCGGGCGGCGAGCAGCAGATGCTGGCCGTGGCGCGCGCGCTCATGTCGCGGCCGCGGCTGCTGCTGATGGACGAGCCCTCGCTCGGCCTCGCTCCGCTCGTGGTCGAGGAGATCTTCCGCATCATCGCCGAGCTGCACCGCGACGGCACGACCATCTTCCTCGTCGAGCAGAACGCGCACATGGCACTCAAGGTGGCGCAGCACTTCTTCCTGATCGAGCAGGGCAAGGTGACTTTCAGCGGCGATCCCGGCGCGCTGGCCGAGGACGAAGTCATCCGCCGCGCCTACCTCGGGTCCGCGCAGCAGTAGGCGTGCTCGCGGACCTCGTCCAGAACTCGCTCGACGGCCTCGCCGCCGGCGCCGCCTACGCCCTCCTCGCTTTGGGCTTCACGCTCATCTTCGGCGTGCTGCGCCGCGCCAACCTGTCCTACGGGCCGGCGATCATGTTCGGCTGCTACGCAGCCGCCTTGACGCACCAGCACTTCGGCGCCGGCCTTTTCATGCTGGCGCTCGTCACGATCGCCGGCGCGGTGCTGGCCGGCGCCTACGTCGAACGCCTGTGCTTCGCGCCGCACCGCGAGGGCTCGGCGATCGCCGCCATGGTGGCGAGCTTCGCGCTGTGGATGCAATTCGAGGAGCTGGCCGCCCTGGTGCTCCCGGGCCACCTGTACGCGTTTCCGATGCTGCACGAGGGCGCCCCGCTCGCTTTAGGGGCGTTCACGTTCCGTATCGATGCGCTCGTCCTGCTCGCGGTGGCCATCCTCGTGTGCGCGAGCCTGTGGTGGATGCTCTACCGCTCGCGCTTCGGCCTGGCCGTGCGCGCGGTGATCGAGCAGCCGACCGCTGCTTCGCTGGCCGGCATCAACGTGCCCCGGGTGCTGGTGCGCGTCTTCGCCCTGGCGTCGGCCATCGGCGGCGTCGCCGGCTACCTGGTCGTTGCCTCCAACGGGCAGATCACGCCCATGCTCGGCATGTGGGCCACGCTGAAAGGCCTGCTCGCCATGATGCTCGGCGGCCTGGGGTCGCTCCCCGGCGCGGTGCTCGGCGGCCTGGCGCTCGGGCTGATCGAGGCCCACAGCCAGTGGTACCTGGGCCCGCAGATGCGCGATCTGATCGCCTACCTGCTGCTGTTCGTGCTGCTCGCCGCGAGAGTGCCATGGATGACTTCGCGCTCGGCGTCCTGACGAACATCGGCCTGTTCTCGTTCCTCGCGCTCTCGGCCTACCTGCTGCTGGTCGCGGGCGAGATGTCCTTCGGCCAGCAGGCGTTCTTCGGCATCGGTGCCTACGCGGGTGGCATGCTGACCGCGCTGTACGGCTGGCCGCTGCCGCTCGCGGCGCTCGCCGCGATGGCGCTCGGCGGCCTGGCGCAGCTGCTGGTCGGCCTGCCCACCCTGCGCCTGCGCGGGCTGACCTTTGCCATGGCGACGCTCGCCGCGGCGGAGATGTTCCGCATCCTGTTCGAGCTGTTCCACTGGCGCGTCGAGCGCGGCGGCGAGCTCGCCGGCCCGGACGGCACACAGGGCTTCCGCGGCATCCGCTGGATCTTCGAGCACGGCATCGAGCCCGCCGACTACCTGCTGCTCGTCTACGCGCTCCTCGCGGCCGTCCTCGCTCTTCTGCTCTGGATGGAGCGCTCCCGGCTCGGGGCCGCGCTGCGTGGGGTGGGCCTGGACCCCGAGCTCGCCGCATCGGTGGGCATCGACGTGCGGCGCGTGAAGCTGGGCGTCGCGGCGGCGGCTGGGGCACTTGCCGCCCTTGGCGGGGTGCTCTTCGCCCATCACAATACCTATGTCGAGCCGCGTAATTTCGACATCATGCTCGGCGTCCACAGCCTCGCGTACGCGCTGATCGGCGGTCTGGGTACTGCGCTCGGACCGCTGCTCGGGGTGGCGCTCGATATCGGATTGCTGGAAAGCACGCAATATTTCCACGGCTATCGGATGATCGTGTTCGGCGGCCTGGTCGCGGTGCTGCTGGTATTCCGGCCGCGCGGCCTGCTGGACGAAAGGATGGTGACATGGATAAGGCAGCGCTTCTCCTGAGCCTCGTGCTCGCGCAAACGCCTCAGGCCGACCTGCGCTGCACGTCGACCGGCCAGGATTTCGTTTATGACTGCACCGTGATGCTCATGCGCGGCGGCAGGCCGCTGGAAGGCGCAGAGGTCACGGTGGGTGCCGACATGCCCTCCATGCCCATGGCGCACAGCGTGCGGCCTTCGAAGGCGACGCCCGGCACAAAGCCAGGCGAATACAGGTTGCGGCTGGATCTGGAGATGCTCGGCGAGTGGGCGATAAAGTTGCGCCTTGCCGGGCCGGTGCGCGATCAGCTGATCCTGCACTACGAGTTCGACAGCAAGGGCGCGACGCAGATCAGGCGATGACACAGGTCCCTTTCAAGCAGGTCGACGTCTTCACGGCGAAGCCGTTCTACGGCAACCCGGTCGCCGTGGTCATCGGCGCCGAAGCGCTGGACACGGCGCAGATGCAGCGCATCGCCCACTGGACCAATCTCTCCGAGACCACGTTCCTGCTCGCTCCCACGCAGCCAGGCGCCGACTACCGCCTGCGCATCTTCACGCCCCACCAGGAGCTGCCCTTCGCGGGACATCCGACGATCGGCAGCGCGCACGCCGCGCTGGAGGGCGGCTTCGTGAAGGCGCGCAATGGCAGGCTGAGGCAGGAGTGTGGCGTCGGCGTGCTCGACCTCACGCTGGAAGAGCGTCGCATCTACGTGCGCGCGCCTCAGCCTAAGGTCTCGCCGGCCGTGGTGCCGCTGTTCGGCACGTCGCAAGCCCTGCGCGTGGATGTCGGCCCGGTGTGGATCGTGGTCGATCTCGGCGAGGCGGCGGACGTCGACAATCTCACGCCCGACATGACTGCCATCGCCGAATTGAGCGACTCGATGCGCGCGAGCGGCGTCACGGTGTTCGGCCGCACCGGCAAGGCCGACGCGCCCATCCACGTGCGCTCCTTTGCCCCGTCCCACGGCATTCCCGAGGACCCGGTGTGCGGCAGCGGCAACATCTCCGTGGCAGCGTTCCTGCGCGAAACGGGGCTGCTGAAGGAGTTCGGGCCGCTGTACACGGCACGCCAGGGCATGCAGGTCGGGCGCGACGGGCGCGTCGCGGTGCGCGTCAGCGCCGAGGCGATCGAGATCGGCGGCGAGACGGTGACCTGCGTGGACGGGACGCTGCGCGTCGGCTAGTCGATCCGGCAGGCCTCGTCGAAGCTCAAGCGCGGATTGCGCGGGAAGATCTTCGCCGGGTCGGCCTTGCCCAGGTTGATGAGGAAGTTCGACTTCCAGCGCCCGTCCGGGAAAAACGCCGCGTCCAGCTTGGCGCTGTCGAAACCGGACATCGGGCCGCAATCGAGCCCGAGCGCGCGCGCGGCGATGATGAAGTAGGCGCCCTGCAGCGAGCCGTTCCTCAGCGCGACGCGGTCGTTGGACGTCTGCTTGCCCTCCCCCAGGAAGCCGTCCTTCGCCTTCGGGTTGTTCGGGAAAGTCTTCGGCAGATTCTCGTAGAACTGCGAGTCGTAGGCGATGATCGCCGTCACCTGCGCCTTCATGGTCTTGT
>JAOUIL010000100.1 GCA_029883975.1 Betaproteobacteria bacterium | reverse complement strand
CTGGCGCCTGGTGCTCACCACCGGCACCGGCTCGATCTTCGGCTTTCTCGTCGCGCGCGAGCCCTACAACAGCGCGATTCTCGCGCCGCTGTTCATCATCATGTCATTCTCCTTCGGCCTGGCGATCTTCGTGCTGGTGCTGATGGCGGCCTGCCGCTGGACCGGCCGCGCGCTCGGCGACGCGGTCGTCGATCGCCTGCGGACGCTTCTCGGCGTGTTCGCCGCCGCGGTGCTGTACTTCGTCGCGGTCCAGCACCTCACCAACCTCTACATCGCGCGCCAGCACGACGTGGAGCGCTTCTTCCTTCTGCAAGGCGGCGTGTACACGGTGCTCTTCTGGGGCGGGCAGGTGCTGGTGGGCGGGCTGCTGCCGCTCGCGCTCCTGTTCGGCGCGCGCTCGCGCGGCAGCCTGGTGCTCGCGTCGGGGGCGGTGATCCTCGGCGGCCTGGCGCAGCTGTACGTGCTCATCATCGGCGGGCAGGCCTACCCGCAGCTCATGTTCCCGGGCAAGGAAGTGCGCAGCAGCTTCTTCGACGGCGTGGTCGCCGCCTATGCGCCGAGCCTGCCGGAAGTGGCGCTCGGCGTGGGCGGCGTGGCGCTCGCGCTCGCGCTCACCGCCGTCGCGCTCAAGGTCCTGCCGTTCCTGCCGCGGAGCCTCGCCGACGGCGAGGTCGCCCCCGCCAAGGCATGAGCCGGCTGTTCGTCTCCGCCGCCCACAAGTCCTCGGGCAAGACCACGGTGTGCATCGGGCTGTGCGCGGCGCTCGCCGCGCGCGGCGAGACGGTGCAGCCGTTCAAGAAAGGCCCGGACTACATCGATCCGCTGTGGCTCGGCATGGCCGCCGGGCGGCCGTGCTACAACCTCGACGCCTACCTGATGAACACGGACGAGATCCGCGCGCAGGCCGCGCAGGCGATGCGCGGCGCCTCGATCGGCATCGTAGAGGGCAACAAGGGCCTGTACGACGGCCTGGACCTCGAGGGCGCGAACTCGAACGCCGCGATGGCGGCGCTGCTCGGCACGCCGGTGGTGCTGGTGATCGACGCGCGCGGTATGACGCGCGGCATCGCGCCGCTCATCCTCGGCTACCAGGCCTTCGATCGCAATATCCGCATCGCCGGCGTGATCCTCAACCAGCTCGGCGGCTCGCGCCACGAGGCGAAGCTGCGCGCGGTGATCGAGCACTACACGGGCGTGCCGGTGCTCGGCGCCGTGCAGCACGACGAGCGCATGGCGATCGCCGAGCGGCATCTCGGGCTCGTGCCGAGCAACGAGGCCGCGGCGGCGCGCGGCGTCATCGACGAGATCGCGGCGCATATCGCCGCGCAGGTGGACCTCGACGCGCTGCGCGCAGTCGCACGCCAGGCCGCGCCGCTCGCCGCGCCCGCGACCACGCCGCCGGCGCCCGGCGGCGCGCCGGTGCGCATCGGCATCGCGCGCGACTCGGCGTTCGGCTTCTACTATCCGGGCGACCTCGATGCGCTGCGCTCGGCCGGCGCGGAGCTGGTGAGCTTCGACGCGCTGCACGCCGCGCACCTGCCGGCGGTGGACGGCCTCTTCATCGGCGGCGGCTTTCCGGAGACGCACATGGACGAGCTGGCGGCGAACACCAGCCTGCGCCGCGAGCTGCACGACGCGATCGAGGGCGGCATGCCGGCCTACGCCGAGTGCGGCGGGCTGATGTATCTCGCGCGCAGCATCGAGTGGGACGGGCGCCGCGCCGAGATGGCCGGCGTGATTCCCGCCGACATCGTCATGCACCGCCGGCCGGTCGGGCGCGGCTACGTGCACCTGCGCGAGACCGGGCACAGCCCGTGGCCGCGCGCGGCCTCGCCGGTCATCCGCGCGCACGAGTTCCACTACTCGAGCGTCGAGAACCTCGCGCCGGACACGGAGTTCGCCTACGAGGTGGAGCGCGGCTACGGCATCGACGGCCGGCACGACGGCATCGTGCACAAGAACCTGCTCGCGTCCTTCGCGCACCTGCGCGACGTCGCCGGCAACCCGTGGGCACGGCGCTTCGTGGATTTCGTGAGGAGCTGCGGCCATGCCGCTTGAATTCGACTTCGAAGGCTACGTGGTCGATCCGTCGCAGTGGACCGAGAAGGTGGCCGAAGAGCTGGCGCGCCACGAGGGCATCGTCCTGACCGACGAGCACTGGGTGGTGATCCGCTTCATGCGCGAGTATTACGAGCAGCACCACATCGCGCCGGACGCGCGCCACGTGATGAAGCACCTGGCCGAGTGGAAGGGCGGGGGCAAGGCGGGGCGCAACGACCTGTTCGTGCTCTTTCCCTACGGCTACGTCAAGCAGGCCTGCAAGATCGCGGGCATGCGCAAGCCGCGCGCCTGGAGCACCGGCTGATGATCACCGTCACGGCGCCCGCGGCGGCGCAGATCCTGCAATCGGCGGGCGGCGCGGGGCTGCGGTTAGCCGCGCGCCTCGATGACAAGGGCGTCATCGAGTACGGCATGGGGTTCGACGACAAGGCAGCGGACGACCTGGAGGTCGCGTCGAACGGGGTGACGGTGCTGGTCTCTCCCGGCAGCGTGGAGTTGCTCACCGGCGCGACGCTCGATTACGTAGAGATCAATCCGGGCGAGTGGCGCTTCATCTTCATCAATCCGAACGACCCCTCGCACAAGGCGCCGAAGGAGGTTCGCTAACCGGAAATTCACGAGCGCCCCGGCCCGGTTAACATGCCCGCATGACCGAACGCAAGCGCGCCGCCACCAAGGCCTACCAGAACCCGTCCTTCCTCAACAGCAAGGACGCCCGCCCGCTGCGCATCTTGTCGGAGTATCTCGAGCCCAAGAGCCGCTTCGACCGTTTCAAGGTGGAGGACACCATCGTCTTCATGGGTTCGGCGCGCATCCTGTCGCGCGAGGCTGCCGAGGAAATGGCGCGCAAGGGGCGCGCAGGCGATGGCGACGCGGCTAAGGCGGAGACCGTGCTGAAGATGTCCGCCTACTACGAAGCTGCGCGCGAATTCGCCTTTCGCCTGACGAACTGGTCGAAGGCGCTCGACCGCGAGGAGCGCCGCTTCGTGGTGTGCACCGGCGGCGGCCCCGGGATCATGGAGGCCGCCAACCGCGGCGCGGCCGAGGCGAAGGGACTGAACGTCGGCCTCACCATCTCGATTCCGGTGGAGGAATTCGACAACCCTTACGTCACGCGCGAGCTCGCCTTCCACTTCCACTACTTCTTCATGCGCAAGTTCTGGTTCGCCTACCTGGCGAAGGCGGTGATCGTCTTTCCGGGCGGCTACGGAACCCTGGACGAGCTCTTCGAGCTCCTGACGCTGGTGCAGACGCGCAAGATGCGCAAACCCATGCCCATCGTGCTCTTCGGCACGGAGTACTGGCGCGAGATCGTCGACTTCGACGCGCTCGCGCGCCACGGCATGATCGACCCGAAAGACGTCGAGCTTGTACACCGCACCGACTCCGTCGACGAGGCCTTCGACTGGGTCGTCCTGCAGCTCGCCGAGAAGGCGCTGGGGCAGCCGGGGGCGACGCTGTAGCAGGAAGCTGCCGTCGTCCAATCCACCCGGAAGCCGCACCGTGACTTGCATCACGCGTTTCCCGGAGCAGTTAATGCCCAGCTAATTCCCGGTGACTAGCATTCCCGGCCATGTACACCGAGGCTCTGTCAGAGAAATCCGCATCAGGAGAGGCATCTGCGTACGCCGGGAACCCGACGCAGCCCCGGCACTTCGAGACCGTGATCATCGGCACCGGGCTCTCGGGGCTGCTGGCGGCTATCCGCTTGCAGAAGAGGCGATGCAACGACTTCGTCCTGCTGGAACGAAGCGCCGAGCTGGGCGGCACCTGGCAGGCCAACTCCTATCCAGGCGCAGAGGTGGATATTCCAACCAGCCTTTACTGCATCTCGTTCATCCCCTATCCGTTCAGGAAGACTTTTTCCCCGCAAAGCGAACTGCTCGCCTACACGAACCATGTCATCGACAGGTTCGGCTTGCGCAAGCAGGCACGGTCCAACCAGGCGGTGACCAGGCTCGCCTTCGACGAGCGCGAATTCCTGTGGCACGTGGAGACCGCGTCAGGCGAGAGGTATACCGCCCGCTTCGTGATCGACACCAGCGGCGTGCTGGCGAACCCGCACATTCCCAAGATCAAGGGTGCGGAATCCTTCAAGGGACCGATATTCCACTCGGGGCACTGGGATCACTCCGTCGCCATTGAAGGAAAGCGCGTCGGGGTGATCGGCTCGGGATGCTCGGCAGCCCAGATCGTTCCGGCCATTGCCGGCAAGGTATCCCGCTTGACGCTGTTCATGGGCAAGGCGCAGTGGATCCTCCCGCGCTCGGACCGGCAGTACGGCGCCGTGGAGCGTTTCGTTCGAACGCTGCCGGGCATACGGCACCTCATCCGTTGGCTCGTCTTTGGCTTCTACGACCTCAGGTTCATCGCCTTCCGCCGCTATCCCGGGATCTCGGGAATCAGTCGGCTGATGAAGGACCATTACCGCAGAAGGCTGAAGAAGCACCTGGACAAGTACATCAAGGACGACAAGCTGCGCCAGCACATGATGCCTGACTACGAGCTGGGCTGCCGGCGGGTCATCCCGACGAATACCTATCTCCCCGCACTGTCCCGTGACAATGTCGATGTGGATATCAGCGGGATCGAATGCATCACGCCCGAGGGCGTCAGGACAAAGGACGGCAAGGAAATTCCGCTCGACGTCCTCGTCTACGCCACCGGATACTTCGCGTATTCGGACATGAAGAATGCGCTGACGTTTCAGGTCCATGGGCTGGGGGGCCGCAACCTCAACAGCGAATGGGAAAGGGAGGCGGTCTCCTACAAGGGCATCGCCGTTTCCGGTTACCCCAACTACTTCAAGGTGAACGGCCCGAACACCGGCTCCGGACACAGCTCGCAGATCTCCTATATGGAGGCGGCCACCGACTACATCGTCCAGGCCATTTGCGCCGTGAAACGGGACGAGAGCATCAAGGCCATCGACGCGAGACGTGACCTGCAGGATGCCTACGTCGCCGGCATGAGAAGAAAGATGCAAAAGACGGTTTGGCAGAATGCGACCTGCACCGCGTTCTACAGGAAGAACATGACCGAAGAAGTCACCAGCCTCTCCCCGGAACCGGTGACCGGGTTCATCCTTTCGCGCAAGTGGTTCCGCATGGGCGACTACCATCAGTTGAAGTGAAGGACGGCCGCGCGCCGCTGGACGCCGCTGCGGCGCGGAGTTAGTCTGAATTTCGATGGCGGAGCCCAGGTTTCCGAAGCAGGTGCAGTCGCAGGCGGTGCGCCTCGCGCGCAAGACGCAGTCGCTCGACATCCTGTACGCGGTGGCGACCAGCCTCAGCCAGCCCGGCAGCCTCGAGCAGGTGCTGCATGGCTTCCTCGACACCTTCATCGAGCTGGTGGACGCACGCGCGGCGAGCGTGCGCCTCGCCACCGAGGACGGCGGCACGCGCCTCATCGCCAGCCGCGGCCTCGCGCCGGAGGCGGTCGATCGCGACAGCCCGGCGTTCGTCGAAGTCCCGGTGAAGTACCAGGACCGCATCCTCGGGGTCTACAACCTGTTCCTCGAGCGACCGGTCGCGGCGATGGGCGAGGACATGCCCGACCTCCTGATCAGCGTCGGCCGGCACCTGGGCCTGGCGATCGAGAAGTCGCGCCTCGAGGGCGAGGCGCGGCGCCTGGCGATCCTCGAGGAGCGCAACCTGATCGGCAACGAGCTGCACGATTCGCTCGCGCAGTCGCTGGTCGGCATGCGGCTGCAGCTGAAGCTCCTTGGCGAGTCGCTCGCGCGCAAGGACGTGGGCGGCGCGCAGTACGAGGCGAGCCGCCTGCGGCGCGCGATGGAGCGCGCCAATGCCGACCTGCGCGAGCTGCTGACCAACTTCCGGCTGAAGATCGACGACGCGGGCCTCGCGCGCACGCTGCAGAACCTGGTCGCGCGCTTTGGCCGCGAGACCGGCATCGCGGTGTTCTTCCAGAACGAATGCCGCGCGCTGCCGCTCACGCCCGCGCAGGAGATCCAGGTGTTCTTCATCGTGCAGGAGGCGCTCGCCAACATCCGCCGGCACAGCGGCGCGCACAACGTGCGCATCCTGCTCAACAACGAGGAGGACCTGTACACCGTGCTGATCGAGGACGACGGGCTGGGCATGAGCGAGGCGGCCGACGAGGGCGCGCCGGGCGCGCACGCGGGCCTCGCCATCATGCGCGAGCGCACCGAGCGGCTGCACGGCCAGATCGTGATCGAGAGCGAGCCCGGCGAGGGCACGCGCATCGTGCTGATGTTCAACGCGCCGCCGGCGCCGGGCTGACATGCGCGTCCTGCTGATCGACGACCACGCGCTGGTGAGGAAGGGCATCGAGGAGCTGCTGCAGAGCCGCGGCGTGCAGGTGGTGGCCTCGGTCGGCTCGGGCGAGGAGGGCGTGCGGCGCGCGCGCGAGCTGCCCGCCGACCTGATCCTCCTGGACGTGAAGATGCCGGGCATGAACGGCATCGAGACGCTGAAGAGCCTGCGCGCGAGCGGCGTCCAAGCGCCGGTGGTGATGCTCACCATGAGCCGCGAGGACGCGGATCTCGCCGCCGCGCTGCGCGCCGGCGCGCGCGGCTACCTGCTGAAGGACATGGAGCCCGAGGAGCTGCTGCCGGCGCTGCAGGCGGCGGTGCAGGGCGACAACGTGGTGGCGCAGGAGCTGGTCGGGTCGCTCGCGGGCCTGGTGCGCGGCGACGCCGGCGCGGCGCCGCCGGCCCCGCGCCCGGCCGTGCCCTTCGCCGAGCTCACGCCGCGCGAGCGCGAGATCCTCGAGTGCATCGCCGACGGCTCGAGCAACAAGATGATCGCCCGGACACTCGACATCACCGACGGCACCGTGAAGCTGCACGTCAAGGCGATCCTCCGCAAGCTCGGCGTGCGCTCGCGCGTGGAGGCGGCGGTGGTGGCCGTGGAGCATGGGCTGGGCAGGGCGAGAAAGGCGTCGCTCAGACCTCCAGCGCGCTGACGTGCAGCTGCGCGCGCGGCAGGCCGCGCTCGAGCAACCCGAACTCCACCGCGCCCGCCCACGCCGCCGGCCCAGCGAGATAGACGTCGTGGCCCTCGAGCCGGGGATGGTCCTGCAGCACGCGGCCGAGTACGCCCCGTCCGCGGTCGTCTTCCGTCAAAGGCACGTAGCGGAAGTTGTCCAGCGCGTCGCTCCACGAGCGGCACAGGTTGTCGAGGTAGTGGCCGCGCTCGCCGGAGGCGCTGCGGTACAGCGCGAGCGTCTCGGCCGCATCGAGCGCCATGGCGTGCTCGAGGATGCTCTTCACCGGCGCAAACCCGGTATCGCGCGCGATGAAGACCAGCGGCCGCGGCGAGGCTTCGTCGAGCACGAACTCGCCGCGCGGGCCGTCGATGCGCACCGTGTCCGCGGCCTGCAGGCCGGCGAACACGCGCCCGGCGAAGGCGTCGCCCGCGCGCCGCGGGATGTGGAAATGCAGGTTGCGCTCGTCGCAGGGGCAGCTCGCCACCGCGTGCGCGGCGCTCGCGCCTTCGGCGAGCGACAGCGTGACCCACTGGCCGGCGAGGAAGCGCAGCCGGTTGGTGCGCGGCGTCTGCAGGTGCAGCAGCTGCATGTCCGCGCCCACCGGGCTGACGGCCTTGACGCGCGCCTCGATCGACTGCAGCGGCATGTCGGCGGCGCCGTGCGCCTCGCGCGCCTCGAGCACGAGGTCGGTGAGCGCGGTGTGGCAGCACATCAGCAGCACGCCGGCGGCCTTCTCGGCCGCGGTGAGCGCGTAGTCGGCATGGCGCGTGCGGTGCACCTGGCCCGAGACGACGCGCGCCTTGCACTTGCCGCAGCTGCCCGCGCTGCAGCCGTAGTCGAGCGACAGCCCGGCGCGCAGCGCCGCCTCGAGCAGGCTGTCGTTGCCGTCTACGAAGAACTCCCGGCCGCTCGGTCTGATCTGTACGTGCGCCGTCATGATCCTCAAGAAGCTCTCCTGCGCGAGCAGCGGCTCGGCCGCCTGCGCCGCGGGCTCGAGGCGCTGCTTCAGCCACGCGAGCACGCCCGGTGCTTCGCCCGCCGCGCCCAGCTTCGCCTGCAGCTCGGCCACGATCGCGCGGTAGTGTTCGAGCGCGGCCTGCATGCCGGCCCGCTCGCGGCTCAGCTCGGCGAGGCGCGCGACCAGGACCTCGGAGCTGGGCAGCAGGCGCTCGCGCAGGCGCTCGGCGAAGGCGGCGTCCTTGATCGCCTCGAAGCGCTCGAGGCCGGCATTGTCCTCCAGCGCGGCCTGCGGGTAGGCGCGCGCCAGGTCGTCCGCCGACACCATGCCCTCGAACGCGGCCAGCTCGCCGCTCCGGATCTTGCTCT
>JAOUIL010000175.1 GCA_029883975.1 Betaproteobacteria bacterium | reverse complement strand
CGTAGTACCACTCGACGAGGTCGGTGCCCTCGGGGACGGACGTGGCGGACACGGGCGCGAGCTGGGCGGACATGACACGCATGGTAGGCGCTCGGGCCGTTCCTTGAAATAGGTCCTAGCGAGCCAGCGCCACGCCGAAGGCCCAGCCGAGCGCCGAGAAGCTGACGAAGGCCAGCGCCGTGGACACCAGGATGGCGGCGGCGATGCGCTCGCTGTTGGCGCCGCCGCGCTCGGCGAACAGGAACGTGGTGCCGGCGACCGGCAGCGCCGCCATCAGGGCGAGGGTGCTCACCGCGAGCGGCTCGAGGCGGAACACGTAGGCCGCGACCAGCAGCGCGAGGTACGGGTGCACGAGGAGCTTGGCGCCGGCGATGACGAACACCTCGGTGCGCTCGATGCGCGTGCCGGGCCGGTACAGCGATACGCCGATGGTGAACAGCGCCACCGGCACCGCCGCGTCGCCCAGCAGCCGCGTGATCTGCTCGAGGACGTGCGGCAGCGCGAGCTCGCCGGCGGAGAAAGCGCCGCCCGCCGCGATCGCCCAGATGAGCGGGTTGCGCAGCACGCCGACGAACACGGCGCGCGCGCCGCCCTTGCGCGACTCGAGCGCCGCGAACGCGAGCGCGCCGGAGACGACCACCAGCAGGTCGGCCAGGCCCGCGGCGACGACGATCGGCAGCACCTTCGGACCGAGCAGCGCCGGCAGGAGCGCGAAGCCCATGTAGCCCCAGTTCGACCAGGCGGCCGCCAGCGCGCCGTACACCGCGTCGCGCAGCGTTTCGCGCACGACCAGGTGCGCGATGGCCGTGAACAGGCCGAGCATCAGCGCGCCGGCCGTGGCGTAGGCGAGAAACACCGGCAGGTTCACCAGCTGCCCGAACGGCGTACGCGCGCCGAAGCGAAACAGCATGCACGGCAGCGCGAAATAGAGCACGAACACGTTCAGCGCCGGCACCGTGTTCGGCGGCAGCAGGCGGAAGTGCGCCGCGAGGAAGCCGCAGAAGATGAGCGCGAAGAACGGCGTCGTGACCTGGAAGATTTCCAGCATGCGTTGAGCCCGGATTCCAAGAGTAACCCGGACTCGGTAGGATGCTCGCCATGCGGCTTGCCGCCATCCCGTCGGTCGACCGGATCCTGCAGGATCCGCGCCTCGCGCCCGCCATCGCGCGCGACGGGCGCGCCCTGGTGGTGGAGGAGCTGCGCGCGTTGCTCGCGCAGTACCGGGACGCGATGAAGTCGGGCGCGGCGCTGCCGCCCAGCGCCGACGCCATCGTGCGCGGGCTGCTGCAGCGCCTCGAGGGCGTCGCCCGGCCATCGCTGCGCCGCGTGTTCAATCTCACCGGCACCGTGCTGCACACCAATCTCGGCCGCGCGTTGCTGCCGCAGGAAGCGATCGAGGCGCAGGGCGCGGCGCTCGCGCAGTCCTCGAATCTCGAGTACGACCTCGAGGCGGGCGGGCGCGGCGAGCGCGACGAGCATGTGGAGGCGCTGCTGTGCCGCATCACGGGGGCGGAAGCCGCCACCGCGGTCAACAACAACGCGGGCGCGGTGCTGCTGGCGCTCAATGCGCTTGCCGCGGGCCGCGAGGTGCCGGTGTCGCGCGGCGAGCTGGTGGAGATCGGCGGCTCGTTCCGCATCCCGGAGATCATCGCGGCGGCGGGCTGCAGCCTGCGCGAGGTCGGCACCACCAACCGCACGCACCTCGCGGACTACGAAAGGGCCATCGGGCCGGGCACCGCCGCGATCCTCAAGGTGCACGCCAGCAACTACGCGGTCGTGGGCTTCACGACCGCGCCGGCGGAGGCCGAGCTCGCGCGACTGGCGCATGCGCGCGGACTGCCCTTCGTGGTCGACCTGGGCAGCGGCAGTCTCGTGGAGCTCGAGCGCTGGGGCCTGCCCGCCGAGCCCACGCCGATGCGCGCGCTCGCCGCGGGCGCGGACCTCGTCACGTTCAGCGGCGACAAGCTGCTCGGCGGCCCGCAGGCGGGGCTGGTCGTCGGCAGGCGCGAGCTCGTCGCCAGGCTGCGCAGGAACCCGATGAAGCGCGCGTTGCGCCTGGACAAGGGGCGCATCGCGGCGCTCGAAGCGGTGCTGCGGCTGTACCTCGATCCCGGGCGGCTGCGCGAGCGGCTGCCGACGCTGCGCCTGCTCACGCGGCCGCAAGCCGAGATCTCCGCGCTCGCCGCGCGGCTGCGCTCCCCGCTGCAGGAA
>JAOUIL010000031.1 GCA_029883975.1 Betaproteobacteria bacterium | reverse complement strand
CGGCATGGCCGTGCGGCGTGCCGTGGCCGAGCGCTGGCAGCGCGCCACCGGCGCGCCGCTGGTCGAGGGCTACGGCCTCACCGAGACCTCGCCCAACGTGTGCGCCAACCCGATCGACGCGCGCGAGTGGAGCGGCAAGCTCGGCACGCCGCTGCCCGAGACCGAGGTGACGATCCGCAGCGAGCAGGGCGCGGAGCTGGCGCGCGGCGAGACGGGCGAGATCTGCGTGCGCGGCCCGCAGGTGATGCGCGGCTACTGGAACGCGCCCGAGGAGACCGCGCAGGCCTTCTTTCCCGGCGGCTGGTTCCGCACGGGAGACCTCGGCCGCATCGACGCGCGCGGCTACGTCGAGTTCGTCGACCGGCTGAAGGACGTGATCGTGGTCTCGGGCTTCAAGGCCTACCCGAGCGAGATCGAGGCGGTGGCGCTCGAGCACCCGGGCGTGATGGACGCGGGCGCCGTGGGCGTGCCGCACGCGAAGAGCGGCGAGGCGGTGGCGCTGTACGTCGTGAAGCGCGATCCGGCGCTCAGCGCCGCGGCGCTCGCCGCGCACTGCGCCGAGCGGCTCGCGCCCTACAAGCGCCCGTCGCGCATCGAGTTCCGCGACGCGCTGCCGAAGTCACCGCTCGGCAAGGTGCTGCACCGCGAGCTCAAGGCGAGCGCCTGAGCGCAGCCTCAGGAGGTCTCGCGGAAGCGCTTGGCCGCCTGGTGCATGGCGAGCCCCATGTCGCGCCAGGCCTTCTGCAGGCCGGCGATGATCGGCGCGCTCGCCGCGGTGCCCTGCCGGCCGAGCTTCGCCAGCGCCTTGGTGGCGTCGGCCTGCTTGCGCCGCAGGTCGCGCAGCTCGCGCTCGGCGCTGGCGCGCACGCCGGCTTCCGCCTTGCGCGCTTCCGCCATCAGCCAGTCGAGCTGCTTGCCGACGGCGCTGATTTCCTTCTGCAGGTTGACGCCGCTCTTGGTCTTGCGCTTGCTCGCGCGCGAAGTACGCTTGCGTGCCATGGTGCCCCCTTCCGTATCAAGAAGGGCTCCAATATGCGCCGCGGGAAGAAGAGCGGCTTGACCTGCGTCAATCGCCCGACCCTCTAGCGCGTGAGCGCGGCGCTCGCCGGCACCGACTCGACCGGCAGGCCGCGCGCCACCCACTCCGGAAAGCCGCCGCGGAACCAGTAGACCTGCGTAAAGCCCTCCTTGCGCGCGGCGACGCACGACTTGTAGCTCTTCCAGCACTCCGCGCCGTTGCAGGCGAAGATGACCGGCGCGTCCTTGCCCCCGGCGCGCGCCACGTCGAACACGTCCTTGCTGAAGTCGAAGCCGACTTCCTTGGCGCTCTTTTCCCGGTACGGCAGCCACCTGGCGCCCTTGATGTGCTTGTCCCGGTACTCTTCCTCGGAGCGCGTGTCGTACAGCACGGCGCCCTTGCCCATCAGCGCCTGGACCTCGTCGGCGCTCACGATCCTGACGCCGTCCAGCACGCGCGGCGTGAAGTAGCCGAGCGTGGAGACGTAGTCGTACTCCTTGGCGACCGTAGGCTGCATGCTGCGCACGTCCTTGGCGACGAATCCCGCAGTGTCGATCGTCTTGGCGTTCGGCTTGAGCAGCGCCGCACGCACGCGCTCCTTGGTGGCCTTGTCCACGGTGCTGAGGATCGCGACCCCGGTCATCGGTGCCGGCTGGGTCTCGAGCAGGATGCGGCCCTTGTGGCGCGCGACCCACTCCTCGGCCAGCCGCCGGTCGGCGACCGCCACGTCCGCCTGCCCGAACTCCAGCGCGAGCAGCGCGGCCTCGTGGAAGCGGTACTCGCGCACCGACGAGAAGTACGACTTCGCCTGCACGCCCTTGGCGTTGAACTCGCCGCGGGCGAGATAGGTCGCCAGCGAGTCCGACGGCGGCAGCGCGAGGCGCTTGCCGCGCGCCTGCTCGAACGAGGTCACCTTGCTTTCCGCGCTGGCGATGAACATCGCGCGCTCCTCGCCGGACAGCCGGGCCACCGGCTCGTAGCCGTAGCGGATCGCGCTGCCGATGACGTGCGCCGGCCCGATCATCAGGTCCGAGCCGCGCGAGCGCGTGCGCTGCAGCTCGCGCGTCAGGTCGCGGCCGTAGCTCAGGCGAATCTCGGTCCCGGCCGCGCCGCCGATGTACTTGGCGAGCGAGCCGTAGCGGTCCATGAAGTCGGCGGTGCTGATCTCCTCGCGCGGTTCGCCGGAGATGCTGACCTTGAGCGCCTCGGCGGCCGCCGCGGTCGTGGCCGCGGCGATGCTGCAGAGGGCGAGTGCTGCGAGCTGACTCTTGCGCATGGTGTTTCCCCCGTATGTCGCGGATTCTAGGCGCAATTCCGGGTTGCGCGAAATCGAGACCCGGCTGGTTCGTGACGCATTGCACATCCGGCGGCCCGGCTCAGGCGCGGGGCGGTGCGCCACCACCCCTAGCGCCGCTCGCCCGACCAGTTCAGCGCGATCGCTTCGCGGGGCGTGAGGCTGTGACGCCTCCCGGCGCGCACAGACACGGGGCTACGTTCCGTCATCGCCGCCCGCGAGGATTGATCGTGCGCAAGAATCCCGCCCATGGGTGAAGAACGGCTGCGCCGCCACGTGCGCACCCTCGCCGCCGGGATCGGCGAGCGCCATGTCCGGCGCCCTCACGCGCTGCACGCGGCGGCTGCCTACATCCGCGGCGAGCTCGAGTCGCTCGGCTACGCGGTCGCGCCGCAGGCCTACGAGGCCTACGGCGTGCGCTGCGAGAACCTCGAAGTCACGATTCCCGGATCGAGCCGCGCCGGCGAGATCGTGCTCGCCGGCGCGCATTACGACACCGTAGAGGGCAGCCCCGGCGCCGACGACAACGCGAGCGGCGTGGCGGGCCTCATCGAGATCGCGCGCTTGCTGCGCGACGCGCGGCCGCAGCGCACGGTGAAGCTCGTCGCCTTCGTGAACGAGGAGTCGCCCTTCTTCCGCTCCGGCGCGATGGGCAGCGCGGTGTACGCGCGCGCCGCGCGCCGGCGCGGCGACGACATCCGCCTGATGCTCTCGCTCGAGATGCTCGGCTGCTACCGCGAAGAGCCGGGCAGCCAGGCGTATCCGCCCTTGCTCAGGTGGTTCTACCCGGAGCGCGGCAACTTCATCGCCTTCGTCTCCAACCTGCGCTCGCGCCGCGCGCTCGCCGCGTTCACGCGCGCCTTCCGCGCGGCGAGCGATTTCCCGGCCGAGCGGCTCGCCGCGCCGGCGCTGGTGCCGGGAATATCCTGGAGCGACCAGCTCTCCTTCTGGCGCGCGGGCTACCCCGCGCTCATGGTCACCGACACCGCCTTTTACCGCTACCCGCACTATCACCAGGCGACCGATACGCCCGAGCGCCTGCGCTACCCGGAGATGGCGCGTGTCGTGCAGGGGCTGGCGCGCGCGCTTCAGGCGCTCGGCGCGGGCTCGTAGTCCGGCCGGAACTCGAGCGGCCAGTGCTTGGCGAGGCGCTGCAGCACCGCCTGCTCGAAGTGCGGCGTGTAGTAGGTCCAGTTGGGCTGCAGCCGCGAGAACTTGCCCAGGCGCTCGAAGCGCACGCCCACCGGGCCGCCGGCCGCGAGCTCGGCGTCCTCGTAAGCCTGCTGCTCGGCCGCCGCGCGCGCATCGTCCGGGTGGTAGAGCCACTCGCGCGCAAACATCTCCTGCATGCGCGCGAGCTCGTGCCGGCGCGCTTCCTCGAGCGGCCAGGCCGAGTGCAGGTCGGCGAGGTCCACCGACTCGTAGCGCGTCTCGCGCCTGGTGTAGTAGTCCTCCAGCAGAAAGCAGCGGCTGGCGAGCTGCGTGTCGGGCCGCGGGCCGGTGTACCAGCCGAAGACGTCGTGCCCGGCGGAGAGGTACGCGACGGCGCAGCGCAGGCCGGCGCCGTGCGGCGCGTAGGCGATGAAGATCTCGGGCGTGTGCATGCGGCCATTACGCCGCAAGCGGTTCGGGCGCCTTTGACGCGGATCAAAGGCCGTGTCCGCAGACAGCCTAGCGTGTCCCGCGTGAAAGACGCCCACTGCGTCGCCTTCCTGCACTGGGCGCTGCCGCGGCTCGGCCTGCGCTGGGCAGGCTACCGCAAGGTGCGGCGCCGGGTGTGCAAGCGCGTCGCGCGGCGCCTGCGCGAGCTGGGGCTCGCCGATGTGCGCGCCTACGGCGAGCGGCTCGAGGCCGACCCTGCCGAGTGGCGCACGCTCGCCGCGCTCTGCCCGGTCGCCGTTTCGCGCTTCTATCGCGACCGCGAGGTGTTCGAAGGCCTCGGCGCAGAGGTGCTGCCCGCGCTCGCGCGCGGCGCCTCGCGGCTCGAATGCTGGAGCGCGGGCTGCGCTTCGGGCGAGGAGCCCTACGCGCTCGCGCTCCTGTGGCACCTGCGCCTCGCCGCGCGCTTTCCCGGCGTCGCGTTCCGCGTGCTCGGCACCGACGTCGACGCGCGGCTGCTCGAGCGCGCGCGCACCGCCTGCTACGGAGCGGGCAGCCTCTCCGGGCTGCCCGCGGGCTGGCGCGAGCAGGCGTTCGAGCCGCGCGGCCGGCTGTGGTGCCTGCGCGGGGAATTCCGCCCCGCGGTCGAGCTGGCGCAACAGGACCTGCTTGCGGACCTCCCCGCGCGCGAGTTCGACCTCGTGCTGTGCCGCAACCTCGCCTTCACCTATTTCGACGACGGCGGTGCGCGGCGCGCGCTCGAGCGCATCGCGAGCCGCTTGCGGCCAGGCGGCGCGCTGGTGATCGGCCTGCACGAGCATCTGCCCGCGCCCGCCGAGGGCTTCGAGCCGTGGCCTGGCTGCCGCGCGGTATTCCGCTTGACTTGCGTCAAGAACGCCCGCGCCGCAGGCGCTAGCCTTCACGCATGAGCCCGGCAGACCCACAACTCGTCGACGCCGTGTGGCGGCACGGCCGCGTCATGCCGGAGGCCGATCCCGCGCACTGGCGCCAGGACGAGTGCGGCGCCTGGATGCACCGCGAGCAGTACGGGCAGGAGCGGGCCGAGTTCTGCTGGAAGATGGTGAACGTGACCCCCGGCAGCGCAGACAGCGCCGAGAACCTGCGGCCGTTCCACCGCTCGAACGGCTACGACGTCGCGCGCGGCAGCGCGCATTGCGCGCTCACGGCGGACCGCGGCAACCTGCCGGCGGAAAAGTACCTCATGCCGCCGCGCAGCCGGCGCGCCTAGGCCGCTCCTCAGGCGGTGGTCGGCAGGTCCTTGGCGAGCTTCTTGAACTGCGCCCAGTCGAGGGCCGGCCAGATCTCGGAGTGCGAGTGGCCGTAGGCGCGCATCAGCACCGAGACGCGCGTCGCGGTCTCGGTATCGGGCGCGGAGAAGATGTCGACGTAGTCCCAGGGCCCGAGCACCGCGTAGCTGCCGAGCCACTTCACGCCCTTGCAGTGCTTGCGCACCTGCTTCATCACGTGCCGCTCGAGGCTCTCGAAGGAGCGCGGCTGGTTGAGGGATTGCGTCGAAATGCGCGTCAGCATCACGTACGTGGCCATGGTCGCCTCCTGTCGTGCCGCCCATCCTCCCACCCGCCGCGGCGCCGGCTTTGACGCCGATCAAGCCCCGCGCTCTGCCGAGTAGCGCGCCGCCCTCGCCATACGAGCCGTCAATCTCGAGCATTGGCGCGACTCCACCGGTCCCGGCCTTGACCTGCGTCAATGGCGCCGGCGCGCGCCGCGGCATCCTTGGGACACAGACAAGAAAGGGATCCTCACGCCATGCAATTGCCCTTGCAAGTCACCTATCGCGACATGGACAGCTCCGCAGCGCTCGATGCCGCGGTGCGCGAGCGCGCCGCCAAGCTCGAGCAATTCCACCCGCGCATCGTCAGCTGCCGCGTGGTCATCGAGGAAGCAGGGCGCCACAAGACCAAGGGCAGGCAGTTCGTGGTGCACGTCGACCTCAAGGTGCCGGGCGGCGAGGTCGCGGTGAACCGCGACCACCACGAGGACGTGTACGTGGCGCTGCGCGACGCGTTCGACGCCGCGCGCCGCAAGCTCGAGGACTTCGCGCGCGAGCAGCGCGGCGACGTCAAGCACCACGAGCTCACGCAGTCGGGCACCGTGGCGCGCCTGCTGCCCGAGGAGGGCTACGGCTTCATCGCCACGGCCGACGGGCGCGAGCTGTACTTCTCGCGCGACAACGTGGTCACGCCGCTGTTCGAGCACCTGAGCGTGGGCGCCGCCGTGCGCTTCATCGAGGAGCCCGCGGCCGAAGGGCCGCAGGCCAAGCGCGTCAGCGCGCGCAAGGACTAGTCGGGGCGCTTCTCGCCCTTGCGCACCCAGACGCCGCGCTCGGCGCACTGCAGCACCTCGCTGCCGCTGCGCACGAAGTCGCCGATGGCGAAGGCTTCGTCGTTGAAGTAGCACACGCCCTCCTCGATCTCGAGGTCGGGCGAGCCCGCGTGCTCGTCGTGCTCTGACTCGTCGATGATCGGCGAGTTCTTCAGCTCGGGGTCGGGCGCGCCGACCTGGGGCAGCGAGTCTTTCACGGCAATCTCCTATGTAGCGCAGCAGTAGGTGCAACGGTACCATGCTCGTGATGGAAACCCGGACCCGCTTCAACGTCATCTACCTGATCTTCGCGCTGCTCGCGCTGCTGTTCGTGCAGCGCTGGTGGCAGGAGGCGCAGTCGGTCGACGTGGTGCCCTACAGCGAGTTCGAGCAGATGCTGCAGCAGGGCCGCATCGCCGAGATCACGATCGGCGAGCGCCACATCGTCGGCAAGCTGAAGCAGCCCGACGGCCGCAAGACCACGGTGGCGGCCAACCGCGTCGAGCCCGACCTCGCCGAGCGGCTCGGCAAGTACGGCGTGCCCTACACGCGGCAGGTGGAGAGCACGTTCGTGCGCGACCTGCTGTCCTGGGTGGTGCCGGCGCTCGTCTTCTTCGGCGTGTGGTTCCTGCTCGCGCGGCGCTTCGCCGGCCAGCAGGGCCTGGGCGGCTTCATGAGCATCGGCAAGAGCCGCGCCAAGGTGTACGTCGAGCGCCAGACCGGCGTCACCTTCGCCGACGTGGCGGGGGTGGACGAGGCGAAGGCCGAGCTGCAGGAAGTGATCGAGTTCCTCAAGGACCCCGGCAAGTACGGGCGCCTGGGCGCGCGCGTGCCGAAAGGCATCCTGCTCGTAGGCCCGCCGGGCACCGGCAAGACGCTGCTGGCGCGCGCGGTGGCGGGCGAAGCCGGCGTGCCGTTCTTCTCCATCTCGGGCGCCGAGTTCGTCGAGATGTTCGTCGGCGTGGGCGCGGCGCGCGTGCGCGACCTGTTCGAGCAGGCGCGCCAGAAGGCGCCGGCCATCATCTTCATCGACGAGCTGGACGCGCTCGGGCGCGCGCGCGGCACCTACGGCCTGGGCGGGCACGACGAGAAGGAGCAGACGCTGAACCAGCTCCTGTCCGAGCTGGACGGCTTCGACCCGTCCACCGGCGTGGTGCTGCTCGCCGCCACCAACCGGCCGGAGATCCTCGACCCGGCGCTGCTGCGCGCCGGACGCTTCGACCGGCAGGTGCTGGTCGACCGGCCGGACAAGAAGGGACGCATCCAGATCCTCGAGGTGCACGCGAAGAAGATCCGCCTCGCGCCGGGCGTGTCCATCGAGCAGGTCGCCGGGCTCACGCCCGGCTTCTCGGGCGCCGACCTCGCCAACCTGGTCAACGAGGCGGCGCTGCTCGCCACGCGCCGCGGCGCGGACGCGGTGTCGCTGGAAGACTTCACGCAGGCGGTGGAGCGCATCGTCGCCGGGCTGGAGAAGAAGAGTCGCGTGCTGAACGAGACCGAGCGGCGCGTGGTCGCGCACCACGAGATGGGCCACGCGCTGGTCGCCATGGCGCTGCCGGGAACCGACCCGGTGCACAAGGTGTCCATCATTCCACGCGGGGTGGGCGCGCTCGGCTACACCATCCAGCGCCCGACCGAGGACCGCTTCCTGATGACGCGTGAGGAGCTGGAGAACAAGATGGCCGTGCTGCTCGGCGGGCGCGCCGCGGAAGAGGTGTGCTTCGGACACCTGTCGACCGGCGCGGCGGACGACCTGGTCAAGGTATCGAACATCGCGCGCGGCATGGTGATGCGCTACGGCATGGTCGAGTCGCTCGGCCACCTCGCCTACGAGGAGGAGCGCGCGCCGTTCCTCGGCGGCATGCAGGTGCCGGGGCCGCGCGAGTATAGCGAGCAGACCGCGCGCGAGATCGACGTCGCGGTGCGCGAGATCGTCAAGGCCGCGCACGACAAGGCGCTGGCGATCCTGACGCGCGACAAGGCGCTGCTCGAGCGCGGAGCGGCGCTGCTGCTGCAGAAGGAAACGCTCGCCGAGAACGAGCTGGCCGCACTGAGGAGATAGCCCATGAAGAGACTGCATCGCTCGCATGAAGAGCGCAAGATCGCCGGCGTGTGCGCCGGACTGGGGGAATACTTCGAGCTCGACCCGGTGTTCTTTCGCCTCTTCTTCCTCTTTTCCATCCTGTTCGGCGGGCTGGGCGCGATCGCCTACGCCATGCTGTGGATCCTGATGCCGCTGCGCGAAGGCGCGCAGCCCGCGGGCGCCGCCGGCCGGCGCCTGCGCCTGTCGGCGAAAGAGCGCATGATCGGCGGGGTGTGCGGCGGGCTCGGCGAGCTGTTCGAGCTCGACCCGATCCTGTTCCGCGCCGCGTTCCTGGTGCTCGCATTCATCGGCGGCCTGGGGATCCTGCTGTACGTCGTGCTCTGGCTGCTGATCCCCGGCCCCGCCGCCCCGGGCGGCACGGCGCAGCCCGACCGCAGCTAGAGCGCCGCGCGCCGCGTCGCGCGCTCGCGGCGCGGGCCCTTGCCGATCACCTCCGCGAGCCCGGCCAACTCCTCGCCGAACAGCTCGATCAGGTCGTCGGCGGCCAGCACGCCGACCAGCGCGCCGCCCGCGTCCACCACCGGCAGGCGGCGCGCGCCGTGCTCGCGCATGAGCGCGATGGCGCGACCCACGCCCTCGTCCTCGCGCACCATCGCGACCTCCGGGCGCATCACCGCCTCGACCAGCGTCTTTTCCGGGTCGAGGCCGAGCGCCATCACGCCCACCACCAGATCGCGGTCGGTGATCATGCCGGCCGGCACGCGCCGGCCGGACTGCTCGCGCACCACGACCAGGCTGCCGACGTGCTGCTCGCGCATCAGCTGCGCGGCGAGCGCGCAACTCTCGTTTAGCTTCACGAACACCGCCTCGCGGCTGCACAACTCTCCGATGGCCATGATCAGGTCTCCTGGGAAATCGCTTGGCGCCCATAGTGCGCGCGGCACTCCGCTTCGCGCCCGCGCACCACGCGCCGGCCCTCGAGCGCGCCGCGCGTCTCGGTGACCACCGTGCACTGCGCCTCGACGTGTTCGCCGCCCGAGTAGTAGATCACCACCCAGTCGCGCGTGCGGCCGAGCTCGTGCGCGCGCGCCGTGTTGGAAAAGAGCGCCGTGAAGTGCCAGCCGCCGCGCTCGGCGTGCAGCACGGGCAGCCAGGACTCGCCGCGCGGATTGAAGCGCTTGGGCGCGATGGTGCGCAGTCGCCCGGCGGCCGCCTTGGTGCGGTACTCCTCGTCGATCTCGAGCAGCAGCGCCACGCCCGGCGCGCTTTCCTCGGTGCGCGGCGCGCGCGCCACGCGCCGCCCGAGCATGCTGGCGAGCGACGCGCGGATCTGCGCCGCGCGGCGCGGCCCTACGCCGGGCACGTCTTCCAGGCGCCCGTCGTGCGCCGCGGCCTCCAGCGCCTCCAGCGTGTCCACGTGCAATGCCTCGTGCACGGCATGCGCGGTCTCGGGCCCGATGCCGGGTACGGTGCAAAACAGGGCCTCCGGGTCGGCGTCGCCGCGCAGGCGCGCAAGCTGCGCCCAGCGACCGCTGACCAGCATCTCGGCGATCGCGTTGGCGATCCCCGCCCCCACCCCCGGCAGCGTCTCCAGCCCGGCGCGTCCCTGCCGGTCGAAGAGCGAGCGCACGGGCTCGTGCGCGTGCGCCACCGCGTCCGCGGCCTTGCGGTAGGCCCCGACACGGAACGGGTTGCCGCCCTGCGCCTCGACGAGGGCCGCGGCCTCCCGCAGCTGCGCGGCGATCTGGGCGTTTTCGTCCATGTCGCCATGCTTGCTCGCGGCGCGGCGCGCCGGGTTGAGGCAAGTCAAGGTCGCGGCTGCGCGCCGCGCCAGCATGGACGCATGGGCGAAGTCTCCATCCCGTCCGGCGCCGTCGAGCTGCAGGGAATCCTGGAGGCGCCGGCCGGCGCCCTGGGCGTCGTGGTCTTCTCGCACGGCAGCGGCTCGGGGCGCTTTTCCACGCGCAACCGGTTCGTCGCCGGGGAGCTGCGCAAGGCCGGCATTGCCACGCTGCTGCTCGACCTGCTGACCGAGGAGGAAGACCGGGTGTACGAGAACCGCTTCGACATCCCGCTGCTCACCGAGCGGCTGGGTGACGCGGTGCGCTTCGCGGGACGGCAGGCCGGCACGCGCGGGCTACCGGTGGGCCTGTTCGGCGCGAGCACCGGCGCGGCCTCCGCGCTGCGCGTGGCGGCGTCCATGCCGCACGAGGTGCGCGCGGTGGTCTCGCGCGGCGGCCGGCCCGACCTCGCCGGCCGCACCGCCCTGCAGGCGGTCAAGGCGCCGACGCTGCTGATCGTCGGCGCCGCGGACGAAGGCGTCATCGAGCTGAACGAGGCGGCGCGCGACGCGCTCGCGCACTGCGAGCGCCAGCTGGTGCTGGTGCCGCGCGCCACGCACTTGTTCGAGGAGCCCGGCACGCTCGAGGAGGTGGCGCGCCTCGCCGCCGCCTGGTTCGGGCGCTACCTCGCGCCTACCCCAGCCAGCGCCGGTCCGCGAGCGACGCGACGATGAGCGCGGCGGCATCCGCCGGCGTGCCGCGGTCGCCGTGCACGACGAGCTCGGGCGCGGCGGGCGGCTCGTAGGCCGCCTGCGCGCCGGGCAGCGTCGTGCTCTTTCCCTCGCGCGCCGCGCGGTAAAGCCCTTTCACATCGCGCGCCGCGCACACCTCGAGCGGCGTGTCCACGTACACCTCGGCGAAGTGCGCGATGCGCGCGCGCGCCGCATCGCGGTAGGCGCGCAGGTTGGCGGTGGCGTCGAACACCACCGGCCGGCCCTGCGCGACGAGGTGCGCGCCGAAGTGCGCGAGCGCGCCGTAGAAAAACTCGCGCTCGTGCGCGTCGTAGCGCGCAAAAGGCGTGAGCTGCGTGCGCATCACGTCGGATTCGAGCACTGCGGCGTCCACGCCGCGCGCGTGCAGCTGCGCGAGCAGCTCGCGCGCGACGGCGCTCTTGCCCGAGCCCGACAGCCCCGTCAGCCACACCGCGAAGCTCATGCGCCGCAGTAGGCGTTGGCGCGCGCCGGGTCGAAGCGCGGCGCGGCGAGCACGTTCAGCGCGAAATCGAGCACCTTGCGCCGCACGCCGTCTTCGAGCACCGGGTACCAGAGCGGGTTGGCCATGACCAGCGCGCGAAAGGCGAAGAACGGCGCCGCGACCTCGAGGATCTCCGCGTCGCCCGAGCGCTCGAGATAGCGCGCCCAGAAGCCGCCGAACAGGCGCTCGAGGTCGCCTTCCAGCCGGCCCGAGCGCTGCAGCGAGAAGAAGAGGTAGTTGAGCGTCAGGCAGGTCACGTCGTCGGCCGCCTCGCCCCATTCGCCGCGCGAGCGGTCGAGCACGGAGAAGTCGGTGCCCGCGCGAAACAGGATGTTCCAGGGATGGAAATCGCCGTGCACCTGGCGCAGGCGGTGGGTGCGCTCCTTCAGCCGCCAGCGCCACTCGAGCGCGCGGCGCTCGATTTCGCGCACCGGCTCGACCAGCGGACCCGCCGGGTAGCTGTCGGCGACGCCGAAGATGCATTCGCCGTGGCCGAGCAGGTCGCGCACGCGGCGCACGTACAGGCCCGGGTCGGGACCGCGCATGCGGTGGATGTCCGCCAGGTAATCGCACAGCGCGTCGGCGCGCGCGAAATCCTGCGGCCCGGCCGCCGCGCCACCGCGCAGCCGCAGCAGGTCGTCGGCGTACTCGCGCCCTTCCACGAACGGCGCGAGCATGAACAGCTCCTCGGCGCTGCCCAGCGACTCGAGCGCGCCCTCGGCGCGCACCGCGCCTACGTCCAGCGACGGCACGTGGCGCGGCAGGCGGTTGAACGCGCCGTGCGCCCAGAGCAGCAGCTGCGCGCGGTCGGCCATGTGCTCGTGGCCGAAGGGCCCGGGCGCACGGTCTCCAGCACCGCGCGCCGCGGCTCGCCGGCGAGCGTGTAGTCGATGCGCAGCGGCACCCCGTAGCCGTAGCCCTTGTCGCCCTGGCGGCCGCCGCCGAGCGGCGTGACGCGCACCTCGCGCACCTCGGCGCCGTGCAGGCCGCGCAGGTAATCCGCCAGTGCCGCGGGCGTGAAGGGCGTCTCGTTCACGGCCTCATCCCTTGATGCATACCAGGGGCTCGACGCGCGCCACCTTGCGCGCGAGGCCCGCCGCGTCCGCCGCGTCCACCACCGCGGCGACGTCCTTGTAGGCGCCGGGCGCCTCTTCCGCCACGCCGCGCATCGACGGGCTCTTGATGAGGATGCCGCGCGCGGCGAGCTCGTTTACCACCTGGCGGCCCTGCCAGTTCTTCAGCGCCTGGTGGCGGCTCATCGCGCGGCCCGCGCCGTGGCAGGCCGAGCTGAAGGCGAGCGCCTCGGATTCCTTCGTCCCCGCGAGCACGTAGGAGCCGGTGCCCATCGAGCCGCCGATCAGCACCGGCTGGCCCGCGTCGCGGAACGCCACGGGCAAGTCCGGGTGCCCCGGACCGAACGCGCGCGTCGCGCCCTTGCGGTGCACGTAGAGCTTGCGCACGCCGCCGTCAGCACGGTGCTCCTCCACCTTGCAGGTGTTGTGCGACACGTCGTAGAGCAGCGGCAGGCGCGCCTCGGGCCGCATGCGGCGGAACACCTCGCGCACCAGGTGCGTGAGGATCTGCCGGTTGGCGAGCGCGCAGTTGATCGCCGCGCGCATCGCGCCGAGGTATTCCTGCCCGACGTCGGAACTAATCGGCGCGCAGGCGAGCTCACGGTCGGGCAGCGCGATGCCGTGCTGCGCGGCGGACACCGCCATGCGCTTCAGGTACTCGGTGCCGATCTGGTGGCCGAGGCCGCGCGAGCCGCAATGGATCATGACGACGATGTCGCCCTGCGCGAGGCCGTAGGCGGCGGCGATGTCGGCGTCGAACACCGAGGTCACTTCCTGGATCTCGAGGTAGTGGTTGCCGCTGCCCAGCGTGCCCATCTCGTCGCGCTGGCGCTTCTTCGCCTGCGCCGAGACGTTGCCCGGCTTGGCGTGCTTCATCTGCCCGTGCTCCTCGATGCGCTCGAGGTCCGCCGCCTCGCCCCAGCCGCGCTGCACCGCCCAGGCGGCGCCGCCCGCGAGCATTGCGTCCATCTCCTTCTCGCCCAGGCGGATTTCGCCGGTGCTGCCCACGCCCGCGGGAATGGCGCGCGACAGCTCGTGCGCGAGCGGCGCCTGGACCTGCTCGATGTCCGCGCGCGCGAGGCCCGTGTGCAGGCAGCGCACGCCGCAGGAGATGTCGAATCCGACGCCGCCCGCGGACACCACGCCGCCCGCATCCGGGTCGAACGCCGCGACGCCGCCGATCGGAAAGCCGTAGCCCCAATGCGCATCGGGCATGGCGTAGGAGGCCTTGACGATGCCGGGCAGCGCAGCGACGTTCACCGCCTGCTCGTAGACCTTGCGGTCCATGTCGCGCACCAGCGCCTCGCTCGCGTAGATGACCGCCGGCACGCGCATCGCGCCCTGGCGCGGGATCACCCACTCGTAGTCGCCCGCTTTCTCGAACAGGTTCAGTTCCATGTCATACGTCTACCACGGTTTGCGCGACCCACCCATCGCCCTCGGGGGCGACGCGCAGCTGCGTATAGGTCGCGCCCTTCACTTCCACCGCCGGGTGGTGGCGCGCGGCCTCCACCGGCTCGCCCCAGGCCTCGCCCGAGAGGCCGTCGCTCTCCAGGCGCACCGCGAAGCGCGAGAACAGCATCCGGCGCGTCGCCATCTCGTAGACGATCGCGTTCAGCCACTCGGCGAGCAGCAGCTCGTTGTCCGGCGCCTCGCAGCTCACCTCGACGTGCTCGAGCGGCCGCACCGTGGCCGGGTCGGTGATCACGGCCGTCAGCGCGAGCGCCGCCTGCTCGAAGGCCTCGGCCAGGGTTGCGCCGTAGCCGCGCACGCCGACGTCGGCGCCATGCTCGAAGTGCTCCCAGCGCTGCACGAAGTGAATCGTCCGCTGCGCGGTGCGCGGCACCTTTGACCTGCGTCAAGCCCTAGCCCCTGCGCGACCAGATCCGCTCGCCGTCGCGCCACACCTCGCGCACGCGGTGATACGGCACGCTGTGCCGCGTGCCGTCTTCCTCCAGCGCTTCGAAGCCGAAGCGGTGGTCCGCGGGCAGTGCGATGCGCTCGAAGGGCACGCGCACCAGCGCCTCTTTCTCGTGGTCGACATAGGCGATCACGAAGCGCGCGCGCCCGAACTCCGGGTCCCAGCGGATGCGCGCCAGCAGCTCGTGGATCGGGACCATGGCCGCCGCCTCCGTCCCACGACCTCGCCGCTCAATCCTCCGGCCAGTCGCGCAGCGGATCCTCGATGGAAGCGTCGTCGGCGGGCTCCGGCCGCATGCGGCGCGGCTTGTCCTCGCGGCCGAGCAGCGCCCGGCCTCCGGCGTTCAGCTCCTCGGCGCGGCCGGCCGGGGCGGTCGGCACTCCTGGGGCGGCGGCGGGCTTGCGCCTGCGTTTTCTGCGCACGGCTCTCTCCTTGTCCTTGGCAATGCTCGCGCCGTCACTGCCGGCGATCTTGACCTCGGTCAAGAAGCAGGCGCGCAGCCTGCGTCGTGCATCGCGTAGCATAGGCGCCCCATGGAAACCCTCACCGGCCGCAACGCGTTCCTGCGTCTGCTCGTCGACGAAGGCGTCACGCACCTGTTCGGCAATCCGGGCACCACCGAGCTGCCGATCATGGAGGCGGTGCCCGACTTCCCGCAGCTCAAGTACGTGCTCGGCCTGCACGAGTCGGTGGTGGTGGCGATGGCGGACGGCTTCGCGCGCGCCTCGCACCGGCTCACGGCGGCCAACGTGCACGTGGCGCCGGGCCTGGGCAACGCCATGGGCGCGCTGTACAACGCGCAGTTCTCCGGCTCGCCGATCCTGCTCACCGCCGGGCAGCAGGAACAGGGCCACGGCCTCGCCGAGCCGCTGCTGTACGCGCCGCTCGTTCCGGTCGCCACGCCGTTCGTCAAATGGGCGGTCGAGGCGACGCGCGCCGAGGATCTGCCGCGCATCATCCGGCGCGCGGCAAAGGTCGCGCTCACGCCGCCCACCGGCCCGGTGTTCCTTTCGCTGCCGGGCGACGTGCTCGAGCAGCAGGCCGAGATGGACCTCGGGGCGCGCACGCGCATCGACGCGCGCGTGCGTCCGTCAGACGAGGCGCTCGCCGAGCTCGCGCGCCGGCTGCTGGCGGCGAAGAATCCGGTGATCGTAGCCGGGCACGAGCTGGCGACCCACGACGCCTTCGCCGAGGCCGCCGAGCTCGCCGAGCTGCTCGGCGCGGGCGTGTTCCAGCAGACCGTGCCCTACGCGGCCCAGTTTCCTAGCGCCCACCGCGCCTACCTCGGATCGCTCACGCGCGTGCAGAAATCGGTACGCGCGGCGCTCGAGCCCTTCGACCTGCTCGTGTGCCTGGGCGCCGACCTGCTGCGCATGTCGGTCTACAGCCCGCTCGATCCGCTGCCCGGCGGCCTGCCCGTGGTGCACGTGAGCGAGCGCGACTGGGAAATCGGCAAGAACCACCCGGCGGCGCTTGCGATCTGCGCGAACGTGAAGGAAACGCTGCGCGCGCTGCTGCCGCTGCTGCGCGCCCAGCGCGACGCACCAGGCGCGGCGGCCGCCGAGCGGCGTCTCGCGGCGCTTGCGCCGCGCAACTGGAGCGCGCAACGCGGCGCGGCGCGCCTTGCGGCGCTGGAAGCGGCCGAGGAGAAGCCGATCGATCCGCGCTACCTGATGCTGCGCGTCGCCGAGTCGCTGCCGGCGGACGGCGTGGTGGTAGAGGAGGCGCTCACCTCGAGCGCGGCGCTGCCCGCGCTGCTCGAGCAGCGCGACCCGCAGAGCTTCTACGGCCTGGCGAGCGGCGGCCTCGGCTTCGCGCTGCCCGGCGCGATCGGCGTGAGCCTCGCGCTGCCCGGCCGGCCGGTGGCGGCGGTGGTCGGCGACGGCTCGGCGCTGTACGGCATCCAGGCGCTGTGGACCGCGGCGCACCTCGGGCTGCCGATCACCTACGTCATCACGCACAATCGCGGCTACCGCATCCTCAAGGAGCGCCTCATCTCGATGCGCAAGACCGACCGCTTCGTCGGCATGGACATCCGCGAGCCCGTGATCGACTACACGGCGCTCGCCGGTTCGATGGGCGTGCCGGCGCGGCGCATCACCGATCCGGCGGAGGTCGCGCCCGCGCTGCGCGAGGCGCTCGCCAGCGGCGCGCCGCGCCTGCTCGAGGTGATGGTCGAGGACGGGTTCGGCACATGAAGGCCGGGTGCCTCGCGATGCTCGCCGCGCTCGCTGTGGCGGTTCCTGCGGCGGCGCACGCCCAGCAGGGCCACATGGCCAGCGTGTACGCCGGCTACCGCTTCGGCGGCGAGCTGACCGACGCGGCCACCGGCGATGCCTGGCAAATGACCGAGGGCGCCGCCTACGCGGTGTCGGTGGCCCTCGACATCGATCGCCGCTCGCAGTACGAGCTGTATGTCAGCCGGCGCAGCGGGGAGCTGGCGCTGCGCGCGAGCAGCTTCTCGCCGGCGGTCTCGCGCATCGGCCTGGACATCACCTATATCCAGTTCGGCGGGACGTACTTCTACGAAGAGATCGGCCGGGGCCTGTACCTGCTCGGCGGCGTGGGCCTCACCAACCTCGACCCGCGCGAGTCGGGCCTGGACGCGGAGACGAATTTCTCGCTCAACGTCGGCGTCGGCTACATGATTCCGCTGGCGGGCCGCGTGGCGCTCAAGCTCGAGGGCCGCGCGTTCGCCACGCTGGTGAGCAGCAGCAGCGCGCTGTTCTGCAGCGGCGGCTGCGTGGTGCAGATCCAGGGCGACACGTTCGGGCAGGGCGAGGTGTCGGCGGGCCTCGCGGTGCGCTTCTGAGCGCCTAGGCGCGCAGCACGCACTTCTCGTACAGCGTCGGGAAGGCCCCTTGCGGGTCATACTTGCGCTTCAGCGCGTCGTAGGCCGCGCCGCCGTACGCGGCGCGAAACTCCTCCTGCGGGAAGAAGCTCTCCGAGTACAGCGATTTGATGCCGCCGAGCTCGGCGACCTTGCGCTCGACCAGGCGGTTGAAGTGTCCCGGGGGATGCGCCGCGCGCGTGCGCTTCACGTCCCAGAAGCCGAAGTTCACGTACCAGCCCGGCGCCATCGGGTAGAGCGTGAAGCGCCCGGCATGCGGCGCGGGGCCGATGGGGCAGACCCACTGCGGCCACAGGCCGATGTCGCGCGCGTAGAACTCGAGGAACTCGCCCGCACGCTCGAGCGGGATGTCGACGTCCTGGATGATGGATTCGGAGTGCAGGCCGGCGAGGCGCTCGAGCTTCTTCGTCAGCCCGACGCGCGCGTTCCAGCGCATGATCTTCGTGTAGGTGCGCGAGCCGAGGCGCTTGCGGCCGTAGACGAAGCGCCGCACGAGCGGGTTCTGCGCGCCCACGTTCTTCGAGCACCAGAACCAGTCGGTGTCCCAGCGCCAGAGGTAGTCGTGCACCGAGAGGAAATCTTCGCGCCTTTCCCGCAGCGAGCGATAGTAGATGTTCTCGAAGGTGTAGTCGCTCGTGGCGGGCGCCTGGTCCGCGAAGCGCCCGAGCGTGAGGACCATCTCGCGCGGCCCGAAAACGACGCCGTCGATGAAGTCGGCCTCGCCCGCGCGCAGGCGCTCGCCCAGCGCCGCGAAGAAGCGCGGTGCTTCGGCGAACGGCTGGTGCTCGAGCCGCACGTAGCGCCTGACCGGCACCACTTTCGCCTTCACGCGCAGCGCGTAGCCGAGCGTGCCGTACGAATTGGGGAAGCCATAGAACAGGCCGGCGTGCTCGTTGTCCGGCGTGGCGAGCACGATCGAGCCGTCGCCGAGCAGCACCTCGATCTCCTGCGCCGTGTCGTGCACCAGGCCGTAGCGGTGCGACGATGCCTCGATGCCCACGCCCGCCATCGCACCGCCGAGCGTGATGGTCTTCAGCTGCGGCACCACTGCCGGCATGACACCCTGCGCGAGGCAACCGCGCACCAGGTCCTCGTAGGTGACCATGCCCTCGGCGTCCACCCAGCCCTCGCGCGCGTTCACCTCGAGCACGTCGCGGAACCGGCGCACGTCCAGGCGCCGGCGCCCGCCGGCCGCCCGGTCGCGGAACAGGTTGGAAGTGTCCTTCGCCAGCCCGACCGGGCCGGCGCCGCGGCTAAGCTGCTCTCTGAGCGCCTGCGTCTTCGCGGCGTGCAGGCGGCTCATAGAGGAACCCCCGGCTCATCGGGTAGTTCTCGCGCGTGATGTTGCCCTTGGAGAACACGATCTGGAACAGGTGCGTGTAGCCCTTCGGCGAGCGGAACATCTCCGCGCAGCCGTACAGGTACACGCGCCAGACGCGGCGGAAGCGCTCGTCGAACTTCTTCGGGTCGAGCGCGCGGATCCTGTCCCAGTTGCGGTCGAAGCGCTCGCCCCAGGCGTCGAGCGTCAGCGCGTAGTGGCGGCGCAGGTTCTCGATGTCCACCACCTCGCAGCCGGCGCGCTCCAGCGCGGCGATGGCGTGCGCCAGGCTCGGGATCCAGCCGCCCGGGAACACGTGCTTGCGGATGAAGAACTCGGTCTGGAAGTGCCCGACGTGGCCGATGAAATGCAGCATGCCCAGCCCGCCGGGCTTGAGGAACGCCGCGTGCGCGCGCACCACTTCCTCGAGCGCGTCGCGCCCCGCGTGCTCCAGCGTGCCGATCGAGACCACCTTGTCGTACTCGCGGCGCGCGTCGCGGAAGTCGGTGTCGATCACCTCGAGCGAGTGCCCCAGGCCGCGGCGCGCGATCTCGGCGCGCACCATCTCCACCTGCGAGGTCGTGTTGTTGATGCCGGTGACCTTGACGCCGTACCTGGATTGCGCATGGAACATGAAACCGCCGAAGCCGCTGCCGATGTCGACCACGCTCTCGCCGGGCTGCAGGCGCACCTTGTGCGCCACGTGCTCGATCTTGTTGCGCTGCGCCTCCTCGAGGGTCTTGGTGCCCTCCTTCCAGTAGGCGCAGGTGTACATCATGTGCGGGTCGTCGAGCCAGTAGCGGTAGAACTCGGTGCCCAGCGCGTAGTGGAACTCGGCGTTCTTCTTCGCCTGCGCCCAGTCGCGGTTGGAGAACCGGACCTCGTGCCAGCGGTTGCGCACGCCGACCAGCAGGTTGTTCGACGCGGCCCCGCTCTCCATGCCCACGGCCATGGCCGCCGCCAGGCTGCCGTCGATGTCCACCTGGCCGTCGAAGTAGGACTCCAGCAGGCCGATGTGGCCGAAGGCCGCGACGCGCGCGTAGGCCGCCGCGCGGTGGAAGACGACGGTGAAGGCCGGTGCCTCGTCGCGGTTGCGGTACTCGCCGCCGCCGGCGAAGCGCACGGCGAAGGGCACGCGGGTACGCGCCCCGGCGCGGCGCACGAACGTTTCGGCGAGGTTCCTCACGGCCGGGGATTGTACCGGCCGCGAATGAAATCAGTGCGACATCAGAACCGGCATGGTCATCGCCTCCAGCAGCGTGCGTGTTGCACCGCCCAGGACCAGCTCGCGCACGCGCGAGTGGCCGTAGGCGCCCATGACGATCAGGTCGGCGCCGTGGTCGGCGGCGCGCGACAGGATCTGACCGCCCACCTCGTAGCCCGCCCCGCTCTGCCGCGCGGCCGTGACCTTGACGCCGTGGCGCGCGAGGTACAGGCCGATGTCGGCGCCGGGATCCTGGCCGTGCCGCCGCCCGGCCTGCTCCGGGTCGAAGGCCGCGACTTCCACGGCCTCGGCGCCCTTGAGCAGCGGCAGCGCGTCGCTCACCGCGCGCGCCGCCTCGCGCCCCGCGTCCCAGGCGATCAGCACGCGCTTGCCGACGTCGGCGAACTTGCCGGCGTACGGCACGAACAGCACCGGCCGCCCGGCCGTGAGCGCCAGCTCGTCGGCCAGCCCGCGCAGCGCGCCCTCGTCGTCGGCTTCCGGCTGCCCCGCGACCACCAGGTCGGCATAGCGCGCCGACAGGCGCACGGCCGCGTCGGGCTCCGATTCCGAGGAACGCCACTCGGCGCGCCCCGCGCCGTTGCGCCCGGCCACGTCCTGGAAACGCTTGCGCGCCTCCTCGGCGATCTCCTTGCGCCGCTTCTCCAGCACCTCGCGCAGCAAGGGCCCGCCTTCGGCCTGCGCATACGACGGCAGGCGCGCGCCGCCGGGCGCGAACAGCCCGATCAGGTGGGCGTCGAAACGCTCGGCGAGGCGGAAGGCGAGCTCCAGCCGCACGCTGCTGCGCGGCCGGTGGTCGAGGTGCACGAGGATGGTCTTGTAGGACATGTGGGTCTCCCGGTTTCTTCACATCATGCGGGACGCCTTACCGGGTCAATTGATCTGTGTCAACCGCGCCACCTCCCGGCTTGCGCCAGGTCAAACCCCGGTCGCCTCGCGCATCAGCGCGCGCCAGCGCCGGTAGCGCGCGGCGAGCGCCTCGTCCGGCGCAGGGGAAAACACCTCCTCGCTCGCCGCCTTGTTCCAGGCTGCGGGCCGGCCGAGCGCGAGATAGGCGATGCCGCGCGCGCTCGCTTCGGGGTCCTCGCGCCGGTGCACGGGCAGGCCGCTCACCGCGGCGAGCCGCCGGCACAGGCCATCCAGGCGCGATACGCCGCCCGAGACGCGCATGCGCCGCGCGGGCGGCACGTGCTCCGCCATGTGGTCGATGTTCGCCTGCAGCAGGAAGGCCATGCTCTCGACCACCGCCACCGCCTTCTGCCAGGGCTCGCCTTCGCCGACGAAGCGCGATGCGAAATCCGCCTTCCAGAACGGCCCGCCGAGGCCGGCGATGCCGTTGAGGAAGAGCGGCGGCGGCTCCGGCCGCTCGAGCCAGGCGGGTAGCTGCTCGACCGGGTTGTCGATGCCGAGCTCTTTCTCCAGCCACTCGAGCGCGGTGCCCGCGCCGTTCACGTTGCCCTCGACCATGGAGACCGTGACGTCGCGGTCTGCGAGGATGATGCCGGTGAGCTGCCGCGGCACGTGCAGCGGCGGGCGCGCGAGCGCGCGCTGCACGAAGGCGCTGGTGCCGATGTTCACGTAGGCGCAGTCCTCCTCCGGCCAGCCGAAGGCGAACACCGCGGCCGACTGGTCGCCGTTCACCGCGGTGAGCGGCACCGCCCGTCCTGCGGCCTGGAGCGTGCCCCAGGCGTGGACGGTCGGCACGCTCGCGGGCAGGAAGCCCGCCGGCAGGCCGAACAGCGCGAGCAGTTCCGCGTCCCAGTCGCGCTCGTGGATGTTCCACAGCTGCGTGCGCGCTGCGCACTGCGGCTCCGCGGCGAAGGTGCGCTCCTTCGTCAGGCGGAAGACGAGGAAGCTCGCCATCGGTCCCCAGGCGAGCGTGCGCGCGTCGCGCGCCGCGCGCACCGCCGGCAGGTGCTCGAGCGCCCAGCGCAGCTTGCTCGCGCCGTAGTGCGGCGACAGGTACAGTCCGGTCTTCGCGTGCACCGCCTCGCCGTGCGCGCCCTCCAGGCTCGAGATCCACTCGTGCGCGCGGCGGTCCTGCCAGGAATAGACCGGCGACAGCGTCCGGCCGGTGACGCGGTCCCAGCACACGACGGTGGAGCGCTGGCTGGACAGGCCCGCGCAGGCGATCTCGTCCTTGCGGCCGGCGAGCGCCTCGTCGATCGCGCCGAGAATCGAGGCGACGATCTCCTCGCCGTCCTGCTCCGCCCAGTCGGGCTGCGGCCGGGCGAGCGCGATCTCGCGCACGCCGCTCGCGAGCACGCGGCCGCTTGCGTCCACCAGCAGCGCGCGGCTGGCGTGCGTGCCCTGGTCGATGGCGAGCGCGACGCTCATATTAAGATGCTAACCCCATGGCGAAGATCGGCGTGATCGGCGGCGGGGCCTTCGGCACCGCGATGGCCTGCGTGGTGCGCCGCTCGGCGCACGAGGTAGTGATCTGGGCGCGCGAGCCCGAGGTCGTCGAGGACATCAACGCGCGCGGCGAGAACGCGCATTTCCTCGCTGGCGTGCGCCTGCCGGAGGGCATCCGCGCGACGCGCGACATGGACGAAGCGGCGGCCGGCGCCGACTTCCTTCTGCTCGCGCCGCCCGCGCAGCACATGCGCGAGATCGCGGCGCGCCTGCGCGAGGTGCTCGCGCGCGGCACGCCGGTGGTGAGCTGCTCGAAGGGGCTCGAGCAGGGCAGCCTCGCGCTGATGCCCGAGGTGCTCGCCGAGGAGCTGCCCGGCTCGAGGATCGCGGTGCTCTCCGGCCCGTCCTTCGCGCGCGAGATCGCGCTCGATCTGCCGTGCGGCGTCGCGCTCGCCTGCGCCAACGCCGCGCTCGGCCGGCGCCTCGCGGAGGCGATCGCCAACCCCCGCTTCGGCGTGCACCCGAACGCCGACCTCGTGGGCACGGCGATCGGCGGGCTGATGAAGAACGTGGTGGCGATCGCGAGCGGCGTGCTCGCCGGCCGCAAGCTCGGCGAGAACGCGCGCGCGACCCTCGTCACCATGGGCCTGGCGGAGGCGATCCGCTTCGGCCTCGCCAAGGGCGCCCGGCGCAAGACCTTCGACGGCCTGGCCGGCATCGGCGACATGATGCTGACGGCGAACAGCATGCAGTCGCGCAACACCTCGCTCGGCTTCGCGCTGGGCGAGGGCAAGACGCTCGCCGAGGTGCTCGCCGGGCGCAAGCAGGTGTTCGAGGGCGCGTTCTCGGCGCAGGCGGTGGTCAGGCTCGCGCGGCGGCTCGAGGTCGCGGTGCCGATCTCGCACGCCATCGACGACCTGCTCAACCACGGCGCGGGTCTAGAGCCCGCCGTGGCGCGGCTCACTTCGGCGTTCGGCGGCTAGCTAGCGCAGCGCGAGCCGCAGCGGCTGGTGGTCGGAGGCGTCGCTTGTAGTCTCGCACTCGACCCGCGCGATGCGCGCGGCGACATCCGGCGTCACCGCAAAGTAGTCGCGGCAGTGCCCGCCCATCGGCCATTGCTTGCGGTCGAACAGACCGGTCGTGGGCGGGTGCGGCTCGTTCGGGCGCGCATGGCGCCAGGCATCGACGAGCGGCGGCGCGAAGAGCGCGCGGTACTCCGCGTCTTCCGGCCCGATGTTGAAGTCGCCGCAGAGCACGAGCGAGGCGGGCCGGGGCACCGGATCGTAGGGACTCGGCGCCGCCTTGGCCGGCTGCGCCTCGTTGCCCGCGACCTCGTCCTGGATGGCGCGCAGGCGCGCGACCTGCGCCACCCGGTGCGCGGCCGAGTAATACTCGAGGTGCGTGGTCATCACGCGCAACGGGCCGGAGCTTGCCTCCACCACCACCTCGATCGCCTGGCGCTGCATGTGCTTGATGCCGCCTTCGGCCGGGTGCGGCAGCAGGTGGTTGAATACCTGCAGCACCGGCAGGCGGCTGAGGATCAGGTTGCCGTATTGGCGCTCGCCGCGGATCAGGGTCGGGCCGAAGACCGGCTCGTATCCCGGAAAGAGCGCCGCAAGCTCGGCGACCTGGTCCGCACCGCCACCGAACGCCGGATCGCGCCGCGCGATCTCCTGGAAGCAGACGACGTCGGCTTCACCCATTGCCTTCGCCACGCGCGCAATGCGCGCGAGATCGGTGACCCCGTCGCAGCCCTTGCCGTTCTGGATGTTCCACGAAACGAGGTAAATGGGGTAAATGGGGACTGTCCCTATTTGATGCCCGCCTGCATGAAGGACTGCATGAACTGGCGCTGGAAGAGGAGGAAGGCGACCAGCAGCGGCGCGACCGCCATCAGCGTGCCCGCGCTGATCACGCCCCAGTCCACGCCCGACTCGGGCGCGCCGAAGATGGCGAGGCCCACGGTGAGCGGCCGCGTGTTCACCGAGTTGGTGACGATCAGCGGCCACAGGAAGTTGTTCCAGTGGTAGCTCACCGACACCAGGCCGTAGGCGAGATAGGTCGGGCGCGCGAGCGGCACGTACACGCGCCACAGCACGCCGAGGAAGCCGCAGCCCTCGACGCGCGCGGCGTCCTCCAGCTCGCGCGGCACGGTCTTGAAGGTCTGGCGCAGCAGGAAGATGCCGAAGGCGCTCGCCATGTACGGCAGCCCGATGCCGAGCAGGGTGTCCACCAGGCCGAGGCGGCTCATGATGCGGTAGTTCTCGACGATCAGCACCTCCGGCATGATGAGCAGCTGCACGAGCACCAGGCCGAAGGCGATGTCGCGCCCGGCGAACTCGAACCTGGCGAAGGCGTAGCCGGCGAGCGTGCACAGCACGAGCTGCGCGGCGAGGATCATCGTCACCAGCATCACCGTGTTGAGGAAGTGCCGCGGGAACGGCGCGTAGGTCCAGGCCTTGGCGAAGTTGGCGAGCGTGAGCGGCGCGAGCGGGTCGAAGCGCGTCGCGTACTCGACCGGGTGGAACGCCGCCCAGAACGCGTAGAGCAACGGCGAAAGCCACAGCAGGGCGAGCAGCCATGCCGCGGCGGTCTCCAGGCTCGGCGCGCGCCGGGTCGCGGGGCTCACCGGTAGTGCACCCTTCTTTCCACCAGCTGGAACTGCACGAGCGCGAGCCCGGCGAGCAGCAGCAGCAGGATCACGGTGAGCGTCGAGGCGTAGGCGGTGTCGAAGAAGCTGAACGCCACCTGGTAGATGTAGTAGAGCAGCAGGCTCGAGGCGTTGTCCGGCCCGCCCTTGGTGAGGATGAAGAGGTGATCGACCAGCTTGAACGAGTTGATGGTCGCGTTCACCAGCACGAACAGCGTCGTCGGCATGAGCAGCGGGAAGGTCACGCGGCGGAAGAAGTACCAGCGCGACGACCCTTCCATCTTCGCCGCCTCTTCCAGCTCGGGCGGCAGCGACTGCAGGGCGGCGAGGTAGAAGATCATGAAGAAGCCGGCCTCCTTCCAGACGACCATGACCATCGTGCAGGCGAGCACGGTCGCCGGGTCGCCGAGCCAGTTGTGGCTCGGCGCGCCGAGGAGCCAGGCGTTCAGCTGGTCGAGCAGCCCGATCTGCGGCGTGTAGAAGAACAGCCACAGGTTCGCCACCGCGATCATCGGCAGCACGGTGGGCGTGAAGTACGCCATGCGCACCAGCGCGCGCGCCGGCAGCCGGTCGTTCACCCAGATCGCCATCAGCATGGCGATCGCCATCGAGGTGGGGATGGTGCCGAGCGCGAACCACAGGTTGTTGCCCAGCACCTGCCAGAAGATCGGGTCGTCGGCGAGCGCGGCGTAGTTGCCCAAGGCGACGAACCGGGACGGACGCACCACCGTCCCGGTGGAGAACAGGCTGTCGAACAGCGTCGCCGCCGCCGGGAAGTGCGTGAACCCGACGAGCAGGAGCGCGGCTGGCGTGAGCAGCAGCCAGCCGTAGACGTGCCTCATCGCGCTAGCGGTACGGCTTGAGCAGCCTGTCGGCCTCGCCTTGCGCCGCCTTCAGCGCCGCCGCGGGCGTCTTCTGCCCGGTGAGCGCCGCCTGGATCGCGTCGTCGAGCAGCTTCCTCACGCGCCCGGTCTGGAAGGTCGCGAGCTCGGCGGTCGCGTACTTGAACTGGTCGCGCGCCACCACCGCCTGCGGGAAGTCCTTGGCGTAGGCCTTGAGCGCCGCCGTGTCGTAGGCTTCGGGCCGCACGGCGACGTAGCCGGTGGCCATGCTCCAGTCGGCGGCGCGCTCGGGCGTGGTCATCCATTTGACGAACGTGAGCGCGGCCTTGCGCTCCTCGGGCGTGGTCTTCTTGAACATGTAGAAGTTGCCGCCGCCAGTGGGCGAGCCGCGCTGCTTGGAGGCCGGGAGCATGGCGACGCCGAAGGGGAACTTGGCGCTGTTCTTCACGGCGGTCAGGTTGCCCGTGGTATGCCACATCATCGCCGTCTTGCCTTCGGTGAACTGCTGGCGCAGCGTGCCCCACTCGACCGTGCCCTCGGGCATCACCTTGTGCTTGGCGCCCAGGTCGCGCCAGTACTGCAGCGCGGCGATCACGTCCGGATTCCCGTAGTTGGTGCGGTTGCCGTCCTTGTTCATCAGGTCGTGGCCGTTCTGGCGCGCGAAGGCCTGGAACATCCAGTACGGGTAGCCGGTGGAGGGCACCATCACGCCCCAGCGCGTCACGTTGCCGCCGGCGTCCTTCTGCACCAGCTTGCCGGCCATCTGCGCCATTTCCTTCCAGTTGGCGGGCGGCTGCTCCGGATTCAGCCCTGCCTGCTTGAACGCATCCTTGTTCCAGTACAGCACGATGGTCGAGCGCTGGAACGGGATGCCGTAGACCTTGCCCTTGTAGATGCCGTTCATCATCAGCGACGGGTAGAAGGCCTTGAGCCACGCCTTTTCCTCGGCGGTGCTGGCAACGTCGTCCCAGGGCACGATCACGTCCTGCTCGATCAGCTCGTACAGGTCGATGGAGTAGAGCACCGAGATCTGCGCCGGCTGGCCGGCCTTCAACGCGGCGAGCGCCTTGATGCGCGCGTCGTCGTAGTTGCCGGCGTAGATCGGGTTGATCTTGATGCCGGGATTCTCCTTCTCGAAGTCGCGCGCGTAGCCGTCGATCACCTTGGTGAGCGGCCCGCCGACGGCGATCGGGTAGTAGAAGGTAAGCTCGGTATCGGCGCGCGCCGGGGCGGTGGCCGCGAGCAGCGCGGCGGCGAGAAGTGCAAATAGTGGTCTCATGGTGTCCTCCGTTGGTCGTTCACGTTAATCCGATTCTCTTGCAGTCTCGTTACGCCGGCTGCAGCGCGTCTTGACGCAGATCAATCCGCGCGCCGCTCGCGGCGTCGAAGAGATGCATGTCCCCCGGCTCCCAGCCCAGCCGCACCGCGGCACCCTCGCCGAGCTCCACCCGGCCCGGCGCGCGCGCGAGCAGCGACTCCGCGCCGACCTGCACGGTGAGGATGGTGTCCGCCCCGTGGTACTCGGCATTCGATACCACGCCCGGAACCCCGCCCGCGCCGACCAGGCGGATGTGCTCGGGGCGCAGCCCGAGAATGCGCCCCGCGCCGCCCCCGGGAAGCACGGTGCTGGCCGGCGCGCCGCGGATCACCGCGCCGCCAGCGCCGTCCTCGAGCGCGACGAGGTTCATGGACGGCGTGCCGATGAAGCGCGCGGCGAACGTGCTCGCGGGCCTGGCGTACAGCTCTTCCGGCGTGCCCTCCTGCTCGATGCGCCCCTCGCGCATCAGGATCACGCGGTCGGCCATGCTCATGGCCTCGACCTGATCGTGCGTCACGTACACCACGGTCATGCCCAGGCGCTGCTGCAGAGCGCGGATCTCGACGCGCATGCCGTGGCGCAGCTGCGCGTCGAGGTTCGACAGCGGCTCGTCCATCAGGCAGATCCGGTTCTCGGCGACGATGGCGCGCGCCAGAGCGACGCGCTGGCGCTGGCCGCCGGAGAGCTGCGCGGGCTTGCGCGCCAGCTGCTCGGTGAGGCCGACGAGCTCCGCGACGCGCGCCAGCCGCTCGCCGCGCTCGGCCGCCGGCGTGCGCCGCACCTTCAGGCCGAAGACGATGTTCTCGGCCACCGTGAGGTGCGGAAAGAGCGCGTAGGACTGGAACACCATGGAGATGCGGCGCTTGTCGGGATCCAGGCGCGTGACGTCGCGCCCGCCGATCAGGATCCTGCCGCGCGTCACGTCCTCCAGCCCGGCGATGAGGCGCAGCACCGTGGACTTGCCGCAGCCCGAAGGGCCGAGCAGCACGAGGAACTTGCCTTCCGCGGCGCGCAGGCTGATCCGGTCCACGGCGCGCACCGCGCCGTAGTGCTTGGACACCGCCTGCAGGTCGATCTCGGACATCCGGACCGGATTATCGGCGCAATCGCCCCGGCCGGTGACATGCCGCACGCGGCCGTCTCGCAGATTGCGCTTCGGCGGCGGATCCCTTTTTTGCGGGCGCCGCCGACGCGGGTCTAGAATGATCGCGCGCAATGTTCGATGCGCGTGCGTAGCGGCGGGAGGCGCCGATGCTGGAATTGCTGGATGGGGGCAGGAAGCCGGGCGGCGCGCCGGCCGAGACCGGGCCGGCCTCGGCGCTGCTCGTCGACCTGAACGCGCGGCTGGAGGCCGCCGCGGGCACGCAGGACCCCAAGGCGCGCCTCGGTGCCCTCGGCCAGCTCCAGGACACCGGCGCCGCGCCGTGCGCCGCGCTTCTCGCGCAGTACCTCTTTCCCCACGCGGGAACGCATGCCGGGCGGGAAGTCCTGTGGGCGTCGCTCCTCGGCTACCAGACCCGGCTCACGCAGGCGCTGTGCGCGGCCGCCGGCGCTTCGCTCACGCTGCTCGGCGCAGCGCGTGCGCTGCGCGCGATCCGCGCGCTCGCGAAGCTCCATCTCGTGCACTACGCCGCCGTCCCGGGCCGGCTGTGGCGCGTGGCCTATGCCATCCACGCGGGCGCCGAGAAGGCCGGCTTCGCGACGACCCCGGTGCACGCCCAGGCCGATCACCGGGCGGCGACCACCGTCGAGCAGGAGCTGCTGCGCCTCGTGATGCTGCGCGTGAGCGCGCCGGACATGATGCCCCCGGAGCAGGTCGAGGTCGCCGACCGCGTCGTCGAACACCTCGGCGCCGAGTTCACGTTGCGCCAGCCCGGCGTCGCCGACAATCCCTTCTGCTACGAGCCGGCGGCCGAGCACCCGCCGCGGCGCGCGAGGGGGCGCGAGCTGCCGGACACGACGCGCTACTTCGGCCCCGGGATGGGCTACGAGTCCCTGGAGCGCATCGCGCGCCAGTTCGGCGGGGCGAAGCCCGCTGACTTCCGGGCTTTCGGCAACGACATCGCGCCGCGCGTGCAGCTTGGCGCCGTGAATCACCTGCTCGCCTTCTGGCGCGTAGACGCCCCCTACGTGCCCCCCGAGCACTCGCCCGCCTCGGGCTCGCTCGAGGTCGTGCACGGCTACGCGCAGGTGTGGCAGCACGCTTCTCAGCCCGCGCAGGCGGCCGGCGGGCTGTCGCTCGCGGACTATGCGGGTCCGCCGCAGCCGCCCGAGACCTGGGAGGTGCGTGGCAAGGGCGGCAGCGAGCTCGGCGTCGAGGTGCCGCCGGCGAGCCGCGCCTGGGCGAAGTGCGGCACGCTGCTTGGGCTGTCGACGGGCGACGGCGAGCGCTGGACGGGGCTCATCCGCCGCATGCATCCGCGGGCGGACGGCGGCCTGCAGGCGGACATCGCGGTGCTGAGCCGCGCGCCGCGCGCGACAGAACTGCGCGAAGTGATCGGCAAGTACGACGACGGGGCCGTCACGGAGGCCGTCGCGCGGCAGTTCGGCACGGCGGGCGTGAAGGCCGTGATCCTTGCCGACGGCGGCGACGGCGCGCAGCCGGCGAACCTGCTCGTACCCTCGGACCACTGGAGCGCGGGCGGCGTCTACGAGCTGCAGCAAGGAGATGCGTCGCGCTACCTGCGCACCACGCAGGCGGTACGCCATGGCGAGGACTACGTGCGCGCCACCTTCGAGTGGGTCGCGGGGCCCGGCTAGCTACTCCGCCATTCCCGCCTCGCCACCCATCGGCGCCGCCGCCTTCTGCGGCATCTGCGCGATCATGCAGTCGGTCGTCAGGATCAGGCCGGCGATCGACGCGGCGTTCTGCAGCGCGGTGCGCGTCACCTTGCACGGGTCGAGCACCCCCATCGCGACCAGGTCGCCGTACTCGCCGGTGGCCGCGTTGTAGCCGAAGTTGCCTTCGCCCTCGACGACGCGTTGCAGCACTACCGGGGGCTCCGCGCCCGCATTGCTGACGATCTGGCGCAGCGGATCCTCGAGCGCGCGCAGCACGATGCGGATGCCCGCATCCTGGTCGGCGTTGCCGCCCTGCAGCTGGCCCACCCGCGCGCGCGTGCGCAGCAGCGCGACGCCCCCGCCCGGCAGCACGCCCTCCTCGACCGCGGCGCGCGTCGCGTGCAGCGCATCCTCGGTGCGGCTTTTCCTTTCCTTCATCTCGGTCTCGGTCGCCGCGCCGACGCGGATGAGCGCCACGCCGCCGGAGAGCTTGGCGGCGCGCTCCTGCAGCTTTTCCTTGTCGTAGTCGCTGGTGGCTTCCTCGACCTGCTGCTTGATCTGCGCCACGCGCGCGTCGATCGCCTTGGGATCGCCCGCGCCGCCGATGATGGTGGTGTCGTCCTTGTCGATCTCCACGCGCCGCGCGCGCCCGAGCACCGTCGGCTCGGCCTTCTCCAGCGTGAGGCCTGCTTCTTCCGCGACCACCATGCCGCCGGTGAGCACCGCGAGATCCTCCAGCATCGCTTTCCTGCGGTCGCCGAAGCCCGGCGCCTTCACGGCGCAGGAGCGGATGACGCCGCGCAGCGTGTTCACCACCAGCGTCGCCAGCGCCTCGCCTTCCACTTCCTCGGCGACGACCAGCAAGGGCTTGCCCACCTTGGCGACGTGCTCTAGGAGCGGCAGCAGCTCGCGGATGCTCGAGATCTTCTTGTCGTGCAGGAGGATGAGCACGTCTTCCAGCACGACGCTCTGCTTCTCCGGGTTGTTGATGAAGTAGGGCGAGAGGAACCCGCGGTCGAACTGCGTGCCTTCGACCACCTCGAGCTCGTTGGCGAGGCCCTTGCCGTCCTCGACCGTGATCACCCCTTCGCGGCCGACTTTCTCCATCGCCTCGGCGATCATCTCGCCGATCGAGGCGTCGTTGTTGGCCGAGATCGAGCCGACCTGCGCGATCTCCTTGCGCGTGGCACAGGGCTTGGCCAGGCGCTTCAATTCCTCGACCACGCTTTCCACCGCCTTGTCGATGCCGCGCTTCAGGTCCATCGGGTTCATGCCCGCGGCGACGTACTTCATGCCCTCGGTGACGATGCCCGCGGCGAGCAGCGTCGCCGTGGTGGTGCCGTCCCCCGCCACCTCCGAGGTCTTCGCCGCCACCTCGCGCACCATCTGCGCGCCCATGTTCTCGAAGGGATCGGCGAGCTCGATCTCCTTGGCCACGATCACCCCGGAGTTGATGACCATCGGCGCGCCCCAGGATTTCTCCAGCACCACGGTGCGCGCCTTGGGGCCGAGCGTGACGCGCACCGCGTCGGCGAGGATGTTCATGCCCTTCACCAGCTTGGCGTGGGCGGTTGCTCCGAACAGCAGCTGCTTGGCGGGCATCGTCCGTCTCCCTCAATCGCCTTTGGGCGCCGCGCCGCCCAGGCAGCGCATGACGCGCGCGTTGGTCTCGGCCGCCGCCTCGTACAGGTGGCGCCAGTACTCCATGGACTTCTTCTGGTTGGCGGCCAGCCATTCGGTCTGGATGCGCAGCAGGTCCGCCGGGCTCGCCGCCGAAGCGAGCGACTGCTGCGTCGCCACCGCGTCGGCATGCGCCTCGGTGGCCGCCTCGATCTGCACCTCGTGCATCCGCGTCGAGCCTTCGATGATGGCCTCGGTCACGCGCATCGTCATGTCGAGCTGTTTCTTCCAGGCCTGCACCACCGTGTTGTCGGTCGTCGTTGCCATGTCGTCCTCCTTGCGTTCCCTCAGCGTTGCATCACGTATTCGCCCGGCGCCTCGCCGAGCGCTGCGCCCATCGCCGGCGGCGCGGCCGGCGCGGCCGAGCGCGCGGCGAGCCAGCCCTGCCACTCGGGCCACCACGAGCCGTCGCGCCGCGGCGTCTGCGCGAGCCACGCCTCGGCATCGAGGTGCGGCGCGTCGCGGCCGCGCGTGGCGACCTGATAGCTGCGCCCCTTGTGCCCCGGCTCGCTCACGATGCCCGCGTTGTGCCCGCCGCTCGTGAGCAGGAAAGTCGTGTCGACGTGCGTGTGCAGCTCGGCCTTGTACACCGAGCGCCAGGGCGCCACGTGGTCGTGCGTCGTGCCGACCGCGAACAGCGGCGCGCGCAGGTCCGCGAGCGCCACCGGCCGGCCGTCCACCTCGTAGCGGCCGGCGGTCAGGTCGTTCCTGAGGAACAGCCGCCGCAGGTACTCGCTGTGCATGGCGTAGGGCATGCGCGTCGCGTCCGCGTTCCAGGCCATGAGGTCGGTCATCGACGCGCGCGCGCCCATCAGGTACTCCTTCACGCGCTTGGACCAGAGCAGGTCGTTCGAGCGCAGCAGCTGGAAGGCGCCCGCCATCTGGCGCGTATCCAGGTAGCCCTGCGCCGCCATCATGTCCTCGAGCAGGCTCACCTGGCTGTCGTCGATGAACAGCGTCAGCTCGCCCGCTTCCTCGAAGTCCACCTGCGCCGCGAGCAGGCTGATCGTCGCCAGGCGCTCGTCGCCGTCGCGCGCCATGGCCGCCGCCGCGATGGCGAGCAGCGTGCCGCCCAGGCAGTAGCCCGCGGCGTGCACCTTCCGCTCCGGCGCGATACGGCCGATCACGTCGAGCGCCGCCATCACGCCCAGACGCCGGTAGTGATCCATCGTCAGGTCGCGGTCCTGCGGCGTCGGGTTCTTCCAGGACAGCATGAACACCGTGTGGCCGCGCTCGACCAGGAACTTGACGAGCGAGTTGTGCCGCGAGAGGTCGAGGACGTAGTACTTCATGATCCACGCCGGCACGATCAGGATCGGCTCGGGGTGCACCTGCGCCGTAGCGGGCGCGTACTGGATCAGCTCGGCGACGCGGTTGCGCATCACGACCTTGCCGGGCGTGGCCGCCACGTCGCGCCCCGGCGCGAAGGCGTCCGTGCCCACCGGCGGCTCGCCGAGCACGCTGCGCCGCCAGTCCTCGAGGAAGTTCTCGGCGCCGGCGGCGAAGTTCAGGCCGCCCTGCCGCCAGGCGGCGCGCAGCACCTCGGGATTGCTCCAGGGAAAATTGGACGGCGACCAGATGTCCAGCATCTGCCGCACGGTGAAGGTCACCATGTCCTCGTGGTGCGGCGAGACGCCGCGCACGCCGGTGGTCGCGTTCCACCACCACTGCTGCCAGAGCAGGAACCCCTGCTGGACGGCGTTGAACGGCCAGGCGTGCCAGGCCTCGCCGCGGAAGCGCGAGTCCTGCGGCAGCGGCTCGATGCAGTCCGGGCACGCGCTGCCCTGCGCCGCGCGGCCGAGATAATTGACATATCGCAGCCACTTGCGCGCCGCCTTGCGCGCCAGCTCGGTCTGCTTGCCGGGCGCCGCGGCGAGGTGCATCGCCCAGTCGCCGAAGGCGAGCGCGAGCGCCGCCGGCGACAGCCCGGCGGTGGCGCGTGCCGCGTAGGCGTGCGCCATGCGGTCGGTCTCCAGCGCCATCAGGGCCGGGGCGTCGAAATCCTCGTCGCGCTTCACGATCAGTACCTTACCGGCGGGGCGGCGGACCCCTTTGACCTACGTCAACGCGCGGGCTTCCCTGCGCTCGTGCAGCGTGCGGCCGGACGCATCCACCACCTCGACGTCCACCGGAACGCCGTGGCGGATGCTCTCGGTGACCACGCAGAAATCCTCGAACTGCTCCATGCAGCGCGCCAGGTGCTGCAGGGCCTCGGCGCTCTCGGCAAGCTCGATGCGCACGGCGAGGCCGCCGATGCGGATGCGCCCGCGCTCATTGCGCGCGAGCTGCCCGGTGACGCGGGCGCGCAAGGGCCCGGGGTTCTGCTTGAACTTGGTCTTCAGGCAGAAGAGCAGGCTCGCCGAAAGGCAGTTGCCGACTGCGGCCGCGACCAGGCGCGCCGCGTTGGGCCCGTGACGGTGGCCGAGCGGCTCGGGCTCGTCGAGCAGCAGATCGGGGTTGTCCGGCCAGTCGAACTTCACGCGAAAGTCGAAGCCTTCTTCCTGCTCGAGGTGGATGGTGAAGCCGCTTGCTTCCGTCACGGGAACTCCTTTCGGTCAGTAGATCCACGGCAGCAGCTTGCGCACGCGTTGCGCGTAACCGGCGTACTCCGCAAAGCGCGCGCCCAGCAAGCGCTCCTCGAAAGCGCTCTTGCGATCGAAGAAGAGCACGACGACGACGC
>JAOUIL010000099.1 GCA_029883975.1 Betaproteobacteria bacterium | reverse complement strand
TGCCGATGATCACGCCGGTGAGGATGCCCGGAAACGAGTACGGCACGATGTGATCCTTGCACACCTGCCACTGCGTGGCGCCCAGCGCATACGCGCCCTCGCGGATGCCCTGCGGAATCGAGCGGACCGCCTCGCGCGTGGCGACGATGACCACCGGCAGGATGAGCAGCGCGAGCGTGAGGCCCGCCGAGAGGATCGACTGGCCGAAGCCGAACTGGTAGACGAACAGGCCGAGCGCGAGCAACCCGTAGACGATCGAGGGCACCCCCGCGAGATTGGTGATGTTGATCTCGATGATGTCGGTGACCCAGTTCTTGGGCGCGTATTCCTCCAGGTACAGGCCGGCCGCCACGCCCAGCGGCACCGCGAAGAACGCCGTGGTCAGCATCACCAGCGTCGAGCCGACCCAGGCCGACAGGATGCCGGCCTGCCCGGCGCGGCGCGACGGGAAGCTGGTGAAGAAATCCCAGTCCAGCCGCGGCACGCCCTTGATGGCCATGTCCACGAACAGCGCCGTGAACGTGAGCACGCCGATCATCAGGGCGATGACACCGACGGCGGCGAACACCAGGTCCCAGCGCTTGTGGCTGGCGATGAGCGCGCGGATCTCGTCCAGGTCCTTCGCGTAAGCCATCAGTACGCCTCGCGGAAGCGCCTGCGCAGCACGTGGCCGCCGATATTGAAGACCAGCGTCAGCACCATCAGCGTGAGTCCGGCGGCGAAGATCGTCTGGTAGCCGACCGAGCCGTGCGGCAGGTCGCCCAGGGCCACCTGCACGATGAACGCGGTGATGGTTGCCGCCGGCTCGAGCGGATTGAACGTCAGGTTGGGCTGCATGCCGGCCGCCACCGCCAGGATCATCGTCTCGCCGACCGCGCGGGAGATGCCGAGAATGTAGGCCGAGGCGATGCCGGAGAACGCCGCCGGCACCACCACGCGCGTCGCGGTCTGGTAACGGGTCGCCCCCATGGCGTAGGAGCCTTCGCGCAGGCTCATCGGCACCGCACGCATGGCGTCTTCCGAGATCGAGCTCACGTACGGGATGATCATGATCCCCATCACGATGCCCGCCGCGAGGATGTTGAACCCCGGCAGGCCGGGGTAGATCTTCTGCAGCAGCGGCGTCACGAACAGCAGCGCGAAGTAGCCGTAGACGATGGTCGGCACGCCGCCCAGCAGCTCGAGGAAAGGCTTGGCGATCTCGCGCACGCTGAACGGCGCGAACTCCGACAGGTAGATGGCGATGATGGTGCCCAGCGGGATGGCGATCGACAGCGCGACGAACGAGCTGGTGAGCGTTCCGGAGAGCAGCACCATGATGCCGAAATGCGCGTCGTCGAACAGCGGCGTCCACTGCGTGTCGGTGAGGAAATCCCACAGCGATACCTGGGTGAAGAAGACCACCGATTCCTTCACCAGCACGTAGACGATGCCGACGGTGGTGAACACGGACACCAGCGCGGCGAGGAACAGGACGCTCTCGATGGCGCGCTCGCGCAGGATGCGCGCGCGGCGCTGCTTCAGTCTTGCTCCCGCGTCAAGCGGCGACATCGAGCTGCAAGCCAGTCCCGGCACGGCCGACATGTTGGAAAGTCCGGATTCTAGATGCAAAAAAGCCCGCCCGCGAGACGCGGGCGGGCCCCGCCGCCGGATCTAGAGCTTCGCTTCCATCTTCATCAGCTCGTCGATCGTCAGGCCGACCTTGTTCTCGCCGCCGAACTTGGTGCCCACGGTCTTCTTCCTGACCATGTCCAGGTTGTGCGCGTAGGCGCGCTCGGGCAGCGGCACGTACTTGACTTCCCTGGAAAGCTTCGCGCCGTGCTGCATGTAGTACTCGACGAACTGCTTGACCTCGGGCTTGTCGAGCGACTTCTCGTTCACGTAGATGAAGATCGGGCGCGCGAGAGGATTGTAGACGCCCTTCTCCACCGCCTCCATCGAGGGCGCCACCGGCTGGCCCTTGTCGTTGACGATCGGCACCGCCTTCAGCTTGTCCCGGTTCTCCACGTAGTAGGCGAAGCCGAAGAAGCCCAGCGCGTTCATGTCCCGCGACACGCCCTGCACCAGCACGTTGTCGTCTTCCGAGGCGGTGAAGTCGCCGCGCGAGGACTTGGACTTGCCGGTGACCGCCTCCGTGAAGTAGTCGAAGGTCCCCGAATCGGCGCCCGGGCCGAAGAGCTTCAGCGGCGCTTTCGGCCAGGCGGCGTTGACTTGGTTCCAGCTCGTCACCTTGCCCTGCGCAGCCGGCTCCCACATCATTTTCAGCTCGCTGACCGTCAGCTGCTTGAGGAAGGCGTTCTTCGGATTGACCACCACCGTCAGCGCATCGAAGGCCACCGGCAGCTCGATGTAGCGGATGCCTGCCTCCTTGCACGCGTCCATTTCCTTCTTCAGGATCGGGCGCGAGGCGTCCGAGATGTCGGTCTCGCCGCGGCAGAACTTCTTGAAGCCGCCGCCGGTGCCCGAGATGCCGACCGTGACCCGGTACCGCCCCTGGCTGGCTTTCTGGAAATCCTCGGCCACCGCCTCGGTCACGGGGAACACCGTGCTCGAGCCGTCGATCTTGACGACGTCGGCCTGCGCCGGCGCGGCGACGGCGAGTCCGCCGGCGAGCGCCGCCGAAACTGCAAAACGGTCGCACTTTCTCATGAAGTTAGCTCCTTGTCGGGAATCTGGCTGTCTGCAACATGGCAAGTCTATGGACGCGGTGTTACACGCATGTGACATGCGGCCCTAGGAGCGCGCCGCAAGTTCGACCTCTTCCACCGAAAGGTGCCGCACGTCCGTGCCTTTGCGCGCGTAAATGACATGACCCGCGATGTTCTTGGCGTGATCGCCGATGCGCTCGAGCGAGCGGACGATCACGGTCATGTCGAGGCAGGCGCTGATCGTGCGCGGGTCCTCGATCATGAAGGACACCAGCTCGCGCAGCACGCCGCGGTAGATCTCGTCCAGGTCGGTGTCGCGACGCACGACGGCATCAGCGCCCTCGGCATCGAGCTGCTCGAGCCGGTCCACGGCGTCGCGCAGCATGCCCCGCGCCACCTCGCACATGCGCTGGATGCCGGCGCTGCGCGGGAACGTGCGCAGATGCTCTGAGTGGATCTCGCGCGCCTGCAGCGCGATTTTCTTCGCCTCGTCGCCGATGCGCTCGAGGTCGGTCGTCACCTTGAAGATCGTGGTCAGCAGGCGCAGGTCCGAGGCCGCCGGCTGGCGGCGCGCGATGATCTGCTCGACCAGCGCGTCCACCGCGCGCTCGAGCGCGTTGATGGTCAGCTCATGGCGCAGCACCTGCTCGACGCGCGTGCCCGAGCCCGAGCGCAGGCACTCGACGGCGTCGTCCACCTGGCGCCGCGCGCGCTCGGCCATCTGCATGACGAGCCCGTGCGCACGCGCCAGCTTCTCGTCGTACTCGCTCGAGATGTGCGGGGACAGCGGGGGCGCGTTCGACTCGGGCATGCGCGGCGGGCGAAAGGCGGAAGCCGAGAGGCTAGGCGCGTCCTGTGACGGCCGTGTGACAGCAGCGCGCGAGCGACAAAGAGGCAGGCCCCGACCGGCTGGCGCATGGAGCACCTAGAATTGCAGTCTCATGGGCCATTTCCACCCGCACATCGCAGTGGATCAAAGGACGGCGGGCACCGCACTCGGGCGCGCCGCAGCGCTCACGCTCTCCTTCGCCGCGCTCGAGGCGCTCGGCGGCTGGTGGACCGGCTCGCTCGCCCTCGTTTCGGACGCCGGCCACATGCTCGGCGACGGCGCCGCGCTCCTGCTCGCCGCGCTCGCGGGCTGGATGGCAAGGCGCGCGCCCTCGGGCCGCCACTCCTACGGCCTCGGCCGCGCGGAAGTCTTCGCCGCGGTCGTCAACGGCACCGCCTTGCTCGTCATCGCCGCCGCGCTCGGCTACGAGGCGCTCGCGCGGCTAGGCCAGCCGCGCGAAGTCCTCGGCGGCGCCGCGACGCTGATCGCGCTCGCCGGCCTGGCCCTCAATCTGTGGATCCTGCGGCGCATCGCGCCGCACCGCCACGACATGAACGCGCGGGCGGCCGCGCTGCATGTGCTCGGCGACACGCTCGGCTCCGTGGCCGCGCTCGTCTCGGGTGCGGTGATCTTCATGAGCGGATGGACGCCCATCGATCCGCTCGCCTCGCTCTTCATCTGCCTGCTGATCGCGGTCTCCAGCCTGCGGCTGCTGCGCGAGGGGGTGCACGCGCTCATGGAAGGCGTGCCGCTGCGCCTGTCCTCGGAATCGGTAGGCCTGGCCATGGCGGCGCACGAGGACGTCGCCTCCGTGCACGACCTGCACATCTGGACGCTCTCGGGAAGCCGCGTCGCGCTCTCGGCCCATGTGGTGGTGCGCGACCTCTCGCGCTGGGACAGGACGCTGCACCAACTGCAGGACCTCCTGCGCGAGCGCTTCGGCATCGAGCACGTCACGCTGCAACCGGAGTCCTTTCAGGCGACCGAGGTGCGCGTTCCGGTTCCGGATCCAAGGCGTCGAGAAGCGTAGAACGGCAAGCCACTAGCCGGCCGTCGCCCGGCGCACCGCCTCCGCGATTGAAATCGCTGCCTGCTCAACGACTTGCCTGGGCTCGCCCTCCACCATGACGCGCAGGAGCGGCTCGGTCCCGGACGGACGCAGCAGCACGCGCCCCCGGCCGTTCAGCGACTTCTCGGCTTCCGCCTGCGCCAGGGAAATCGCCTCGTGCGCCTTCCAGTCGAAGCCGCGCGGCACCTGCACGTTGACCAGCACCTGCGGATACATGACGAGATCGGCCGTCAGCTCGCCAAGCGTCTGCCCTGTTTCGCGCAGCGCCGCCAGCACCTGCAGCGCCGACACGATGCCGTCGCCGGTCGTGTGCCGATCCAGGCAGATGATGTGGCCGGAATTCTCGCCGCCGAGCAGCCAGCCCTTCTCGCGCAGCAGCTCGAGCACGTAGCGATCGCCCACGCGCGCGCGCGCGAAGGCGATGCCCTGGCGCTCGAGCGCCTGCTCGAGCGCCAGATTGGTCATCAGCGTTCCCACCACGCCGCTCACTTTCTCTTTCGCGCGATGCTTGACGATGGCGTACAGCAGCTGGTCGCCGTCGTACAGCGCGCCCTGCGCGTCGGCCATGACCAGCCGGTCGCCGTCGCCGTCCAGGGCGATGCCCAGGTCCGCCCGGTGGTGCAGGACTGCGGCCTGCAACTGCGCGGGCGAGGTGGCGCCGAACCTGTCGTTGATATTGAGGCCGTCGGGCGACACGCCGATCGACACCACGTCCGCGCCGAGCTCGTGGAACACGTGCGGCGCGACGCTGTAGGCGGCACCGTGCGCGCAGTCCACCACCAGCCGCTGGCCGTGCAGATCGAAGCTGAACGGGAAGGTCGACTTGCAGAACTCGACATAGCGGCCGCCGGCGTCGTCCACGCGCCGGGCGCGACCGAGGTGCGCGGAGGCATTGCAGCCGATCGGCCGCTCGAGCAGCTGCTCGATCTCGGCCTCCACGGCGTCGGGAAGCTTGAAGCCGTCCCCGGAGAAGATCTTGATGCCGTTGTCGCCGTAGGGATTGTGCGAGGCGCTGATGACGACGCCCGCGGACAGCCGCAGCGCGCGCGTCAGGTAGGCGACGCCGGGCGTCGGTAGCGGCCCGCACAGCAGCACGTCGACGCCAGCTGCGGAAAAGCCCGCTTCCAGCGCCGCCTCGATCATGTAGCCGGAGATCCGCGTGTCCTTGCCGATCAGCACCGCAGGCCGGTCCCCCGCTCCGCCGTCGCGCGCGGCGAGCACCTTGCCGGCCGCGTAGCCCAGGCGCAGAACGAAGTCCGCCGTCATGGGCGACTCGCCCACCGTGCCGCGCACGCCGTCCGTGCCGAAGTAATTGCGGCTCATGCCCGCTTCCACGCCTCCCATACCATCACGAGGTCTCGCGTCTCCTTGACGTCGTGCACGCGAAGTATCCTTGCGCCGCCAAGCAGCGCAAGCAGGGCCGCGGCGAGGCTCCCCGCCAGCCGTCCGCCAGTGTCGCGCCCCGTGATGCGGCCCAACGAGGATTTTCGCGACCACCCGGCCAGCAGCGGCACCCCCGGCAAGGATAGCTCGGGCAGGCGCTTGAGCAGCGTCAGATTGTGTTCGACCGTCTTGCCGAAGCCGAAGCCGGGGTCGGCCACGATGCGCTCGCGCGCGATGCCCGCGCGCTCGCAGGCGGCAACGCGCGTCGCCAGGAACTCCCGCACCTCCGCGACCACGTCCGCGTACTGCGGGTCGTCCTGCATGTTCGCGGGGTCGCCCTTCTTGTGCATCAGGCAGACGGCGCAGTCCGTGGCGGCGACCGCCACGAGCGCCCCGGGCGCCTGCAGCGCCTCGATGTCGTTGATCATGGACGCGCCTTCGTCGAGCGCGGCGCGCATCACGCCCGCATGGCGCGTATCCACGGAAACCGGGAAGTCGCGCAGCGCGCGCACCACGGGCAGCACGCGCCCTCTTTCCTCGGCTTCAGCGACCGGCGCAGCCCCCGGCCGGCTCGACTCGCCCCCTACGTCCACCAGGTCGACACCCTCGTCGATCATGGCGCGCGCATGCGAGATCGCCGCTTCGGCATCCGCGAAGCGGCCGCCATCCGAGAAGGAGTCGGGCGTGACGTTCACCACGCCCATCACGAGCGGCCGCTCGAGCGAGAGCGTGAACCTACCGCAGCGGAGGTTCGCCACGCCTCTTCTGACAGTAGGGCGTTGCGGCGCAGGCCGTTTCTGCGCCGCAACGCATCGTGGTTCTTCAGGCGGCCGGCGTGGGTGCCGCGGCGCCGGCGGCGCCGTCGCCGGCCGCGGGACCACCGGTCGGCGCGGCGGTCGTCGCCACGGCCTTCGGCGGGCGCGGCGGCTTGCCGGCCATGATGTCGTTCAGCTGCTCGGCGTCGAGCGTCTCCCACTCGAGCAGCGCCCTCGCCATCGCCTCGACCTTGTCGCGGTTTTCCTCGAGCAGCCGGCGCGCGAGCTTGTACTGCGTGTCGATGATGCGGCGGATCTCCGCGTCGACCTTCTGCAGCGTGGCTTCCGACACGTTCTTGTGCGTGGTGATCGAGCGGCCGAGGAACACCTCGCCCTCGTTCTCGCCGTACACCATGGTGCCGAGCTCGTCCGACATGCCCCATTGCGTCACCATGCGCCGCGCGATCTCGGTGGCGCGCTCGAAGTCGTTCGACGCGCCGGTGGTCATCTGGTGCATGAAGATCTCCTCGGCGATGCGTCCGCCGAACAGCACCGTGATGGTGTTCAGCAGCCGGTCGCGGTCCTGGCTGTAGCGGTCCTGCTCCGGCAGCTGCATGGTCACGCCCAGCGCGCGCCCGCGCGGGATGATCGTCACCTTGTGCACCGGGTCGGTCTTGGGCAGGAGTTTCGCCACCACCGCGTGCCCCGACTCGTGGTACGCGGTATTCCTGCGCTCCTCCTCGGGCATGACCATCGAGCGCCGCTCGGCGCCCATCATGATCTTGTCCTTGGCGCGCTCGAAGTCCTCCATGTCGACCAGGCGCTTGTTGGAGCGCGCGGCAAACAGCGCCGCCTCGTTCACCAGGTTGGCGAGGTCCGCCCCCGAGAAGCCGGGCGTGCCGCGCGCGATGATGTCGGCCTTGACGTCGGGCGCGAGCGGGACTTTGCGCATGTGCACCTTGAGGATTTCCTCGCGGCCGCGGATGTCCGGCAACGGCACGACGACCTGCCGGTCGAAGCGCCCGGGCCGCAGCAGCGCCGGGTCGAGCACGTCCGGCCGGTTGGTCGCGGCGATGACGATCACGCCCGCGGTGGCCTCGAAGCCGTCCATCTCGACGAGCAGCTGGTTCAGCGTCTGCTCGCGCTCGTCGTTGCCGCCGCCCAGGCCCGCGCCGCGCTGGCGGCCGACCGCGTCGATCTCGTCGATGAACACGATGCACGGCGCGTGCTTCTTCGCCTGCTCGAACATGTCGCGCACTCGCGCCGCGCCCACGCCGACGAACATCTCGACGAAGTCCGAGCCCGAGATGGAGAAGAACGGCACCTTGGCCTCGCCGGCGATGGCGCGCGCCAGCAGCGTCTTGCCGGTGCCGGGGTTGCCGACCATCAGCACGCCGCGCGGGATGCGCCCGCCCAGCTTCTGGAACTTGGACGGATCGCGCAGGAAGTCCACGAGCTCCGCCACTTCCTCCTTGGCTTCCTCGCAGCCCGCGACGTCGGCGAAGGTCACCGTGTTGGTGGACTCATCGAGCATGCGCGCGCGCGACTTGCCGAAGCTGAACGCGCCGCCCCGCCCCCCGCCCTGCATCTGGCGCATGAAGAAGATCCACACGCCGATCAGCAGCAGCATCGGGAACCACGAGACGAAGATGTTCATGAGGAGCGAGGGCTCCTCCTCGGGCTTGGCCTCGATCTTCACGCCGTACTTGAGCAGGTCGGACACCAGCCAGATATCGCCCGGCGAGTAGCTGGTGACGCGCTTGCCTTCCTGGGTGGTGGCCTTGAGCTGCCGGCCTTCGATCGTCACTTTGGAGATGTTCCCGGACTTCACTTCCTCCAGGAACTGGGAGTATTCCATCGGCGCCTGGGCCGTCTGGCGGGTGTTGAACTGGTTGAACACCGTCATCAGCACGAGGCCGATCACCAGCCAGATGACGAGGTTTTTAAGCATGTTGTTC